>JACPUD010000008.1 GCA_016192435.1 Rhodocyclales bacterium
CGGGCACCTGATGCGAGAAATGCAGCGTCGTCAGGGCGAAGGCGCCGGTGCCCATCACGGCGGCCGGCCAGCCGGGGGCGAAGGTCTTGACGATCAGTGAAAAATCTACGGGGACGGGCGGATTGGCTGCAGTCATGGCGATGGGATATTCAGGGGTTGGGCGCAGCCGTGATTCGGATCGTCGAGTTCGATCTGGATCGTCGGATGCGTGATGTGAAAGTGATGATGCAAATCGTGGGCAATTCTTTCGAGGAAGGCATCGCCCGGATGTCCGCCGGGCACGACCAGGTGCGCCGTCAGCGCGATTTGAGTGGTGCTCATGGCCCAGACATGCAGATCATGCACGCCTTTGACCCCGGGCAGGGCGCGCAGCAGCGCATCGACCTCGGCGAGGGCGACGCTTTCCGGCACGCCGTCGAACAGCAGGTGTAACGACCCGCGGAACAGACCCCAGGTGCCGGCGACGATCACCAGCGCGATGACCATGCTGGTGACCGGATCGAGCCAGGCCCATCCGGTCCATAGATAGAGCGCGCCGGCGGCCACCACGCCGAGCGAGACCAGGGCGTCGGCGGCCATGTGCAGGAAGGCGCCGCGGATATTCATGTCGGATTGGCTGGCCGTCATGAACAGCGCTGCGGTGGTGCCATTGATCAGCACGCCGACGGCGGCGACGACCATGATGGTGATGCCGTCGGTCGGATGCGGTGCCTGCAGCCGATGGCCGGCTTCCCACAGCAGCGAGCCCATGGCCAGCAGCAGCAGCACGGCATTGGCAAAGGCGGCGAGAATCGAGGCACGCTGCCAGCCATAGGTATGACGGTGGTCGGGCAGCCGGCCCGCTGCCAGTGCGGCGCCCCAGGCCAGCACCAGACCGGCCACATCCGACAGGTTGTGTCCGGCATCGGCCAGCAGCGCCAGGGAGCCCACCCGCCAACCGTAGAAAGCCTCGATCGCGACGAAGGCGACGTTCAGCGCGATGCCAATGGCAAAGGCCCGGCTGAAGCTGGCCGGGCCGTGGTGATGGTGCGTGTGCCCGCTCATCGGGCGGGGCAACCCGCCATGGTATGCGGCACGCTGTCGATTACTTGAAGAAGCCGCGAGCCTTCATGCGCTCGCAACCGTTGTAGCGCGGCGCCGGCAAGGTCACGCCCTTCTCCTTGGCGCGAGCCTCCATGGCCTGGTGATGCTCGGTCTGCAGAGCCTTGCATTCGTCGTAGGTCTTGGCGTTGCGCATCTTGCCGCTATGTGCCGCGCGCTCCTGGGCGTCCATCAACGCCCAGCCGGGCGTATTGTCCTGGTCGAAGTTGAAGCGCATGCCCATGCCGCCGCCGCCCGGCCCCATGCCCGGACCGCCGCCGGGTTGCGCGGCAACCGGTGCCGCAAGCGCTGCACCGAGTATTGCCAGCAGCGCTAGCTGCCTGAACTTGGTTTTCATGATGGTTTCCTTTCTGCTTGATGGGTGGAAAAGGGTCAATTTCTATTCGACCTCAATATTAGCCTAGACTAATCCACTCCAAATCCAAATCGGGAATGGTGAGATTTTGTGACAAATCCGGTGCCACCGACAAGGACTTCCAAGTCTCGCGGGTAGGCGTAAAGCGGCGCACAATCCGATGCAGGGGATTTGCGCTGGCAAAATCCCGTTCCCGGTTCAAACGCATTCATACCCATGGTCAGTCGCCGACAATTCATGCGGGGGGATTTCAAGGCCCGCCGCAACCCGCAACGCCCGCCCTGGGCGCTGGCCGAGCAAGCCTTTCTCGATGCCTGCACGCGCTGCGGCGCCTGCGTGGCGGCCTGCCCGACGCGCATCATCGTCGTCGTTCGGGGCTATCCGGAGGTGGATTTCAAGCGCGGCGAGTGCACTTTCTGCGGCGAGTGCGTTGCCGCCTGCAAGGACCGCGCCCTGGTGCGCGACGGTCGCGAATCCTGGTCGATCAAGGCGCGGGTGGGGGAGACCTGCCTGGCCCAGCGTGGCGTGGAGTGCCGGGTCTGCGGCGACCCCTGCCCGGTGACCGCCATCCGCTTCAGCCCGCGCCTCGGCGGGCCGCCGGTCGCCGAGGTCGATACGGCTTTATGCACGGGCTGCGGCGCCTGCGTGGCGCCCTGCCCGGTGGCTGCGATCCGCCTTACTTGAGGTTGCCGATGAAACGGTTCTCGACCAGCGCCGGCGCATCGACCTGGGCCACATGGCAACTGGTGCAGACATGGCGCGACGCATCGAAAGCCTTGGTCGCGGCGACAAAATGGCTGTCGCCCAGCTTCGGTGAATTCTTCTTCACGTAGTTGGCCGGACCGTGGCAGTCCAGGCACTGGTTTTCGGTGAGCGTCACCTCGTCGAAGTTGTCCACCGCATGCGGGATCACCGGCGGCTGGGTGCTGAAGGTGCGCGCCACAACCGGTTGCGTGCCCGGCCGCTTGCCGGCATAGGCCTTGGCCTCGGGTGCCGCGTCAGGCGCGGCGACATCGACGCCGCGCATGGAAACCAGGGGTTCGTAGCTGGCGCAACCCACGATGACGGTCAGCAGCGATGCCAGAAGGATGGTGGCGGTTTTCTTCATGATGGACTCCCCAGACGAAATTGAAGGTTGATCACTTCGGCGCCGCTTGCGGGACGCCGGTTACGGGTGCGACGGTAGCGTTGAAGCGGGTGCCGAAGGCGAACACATCTTTCGAGCAGACATCGATGCAGCGGCCGCAGTTGGTGCAATTGGCTTCCAGAATCATGGGCGGCGTGCCGGCGATGGCTTTCAGCGCCGGTCGGATCACCTGCGGTTCGGGACAGACGGCGAAGCAGTCCATGCAGTCGTTGCAGGCGGCGCGGGCCGGCAGCCTGACTCGCAGCACAGACAGTTTGCCGACCAGGCTGTAGAAGGCACCCACCGGGCAAAGATGGCCGCACCAGCCGTGGCGCATGACGAACAGGTCGAACAGAAACACGGCGAGCAATACCGCCCAGGCCAGACCGAGGCCGAACAACAGTCCGCGATGCAGCATCGACACCGGGTTGAGCATTTCCCAGGCGATGCTGCCGCTGACCGCGGCCGCGACCAGGGTCATGCCCAGCATCCAGTAGCGCGTGGGCCGGCTGATGTGCGCGCTGCCCTTGATGCCGAGGCGCACGCGCAGCCAGTAGGCGAAGTCGGTCAGCAGATTGACCGGGCAGACCCAGGAGCAGTAGGCGCGCCCGCCGACCAGCAGGTAGAACAGCAGCACGATGGCCGCACCGATCAACGCCAATTTCTCCGGCACTTGCCTTGCCGCCAGTGACTGCAGGATGACGTAGGGATCGGCCAGCGGCAGGAAGCTCAGCGTGTAGCTGAAGTTCAGGTTGCCCTTGACGATCCACAACGAAAACCACGGCCCGACCAGGAACAGCAGCAGGATGCCGAGCTGACTGCAACGGCGCAGGATCAGCCACTTGTGCGCGGCCAGCCAGCCTTTCGCGGCAACGGCTTCGGCGCCGGGACGCGGCGGCGAAGTTTTCAGGATGGCGTTCACAGCTTGCTCCCCTGCAATGCCTTGGGCAAGGCGGCGGGTGCGGCAGGAGTTGGCGCTGGCGGTACGGCGCCTGAACTCCCCGAGAGTCCCTTGCCGTGCTCATACTGCATGCCCTCGGGCATGTTGTACTGGTGTTGGACTTCCGGTGCCACCAGGCTGCCGCCGGCCTTCTCTTTCTCCACCCAGCCCAGGCGGTAGTGCGAACTCAGTTGCCCCTTGGCCATGTAGAGCGGCAATACCTTGATAGCGGCGACCTCGGTCGGACAGGCCTTTTCGCACTTGCCGCAACCCGTGCAGTGCTCGGAATGCACCGTCGGAATGAACAGCGTGTGCCTGCCGGTGCGCGCATTGCTCTGCGGGTCGAGCGTGATCGCCTTGTCGATCACCGGACAGACGCGATAGCAGATGTCGCAGCGCAGTCCGAGGAAGTTCAGGCAGGTCTCGTGATCGACCAATACCGCCAGGCCCATTTTCGACTTGTTGATGTCCTTCAAGGAGTGATCCAGCGCGCCGGTCGGGCAGGCCTTCACGCAGGGAATGTCCTCGCACATTTCGCAGGGCAACTGGCGCGCGACGAAGTAGGGCGTGCCGGTGGACATCGGTTCTTCGGGTTTGGCCAGGTGCAGGATGTCGAAGGGACAGTCGCGCACGCACATGCCGCAACGGATGCAGGCGGCCGAGAACTCGGCTTCCGGCAAGGCGCCCGGCGGCCGGATCGCCGCCGGCGGCAAGGCCCTGGCGTGGCGCGCGTAGAGCCCGAGGCCGAGCCCCAGCAGGCCGACGCCGCAGGCCATGCGCGCCGTGTCGGCGAGGAACTGGCGCCGCGCGGCGGCGCTGGGCTTGTTTTCGTTGTCCATGATTCCCGGGCGGGGAGCGCAAGACGCTTGTCACTCCCCACGTATCTCTCTCAGCTCATCCGTCAGCGCATTCAGGCCTTGACCACCTTGGCTGCGCACTTCTTGAAGTCCGTCTCTTTCGAGAGCGGACAGGTGGCATCCAGGGTGAGCTTGTTGACCAGGCGGCTCTCGTCGAAGAAGGGAATGAAGATCAGCCCCTCCGGCGGCTTGTTGCGGCCCTTGGTATCGACGCGCAACTGGATTTCGCCGCGGCGGCTGCTGACCTTGACCACATCGTTGCGCTTGAGGCCGCGGCGCTCGGCGTCCTTCGGGTGCATGAACACCACGGCATCGGGGAAGGCCTTGTACAACTCCGGCGCGCGGCGCGTCATCGAGCCGGTGTGCCAGTGCTCCAGGACGCGGCCGGTGCACAGCCACAGGTCAT
This sequence comes from Rhodocyclales bacterium, assembly GCA_016192435.1. GTDB lineage: Bacteria > Pseudomonadota > Gammaproteobacteria > Burkholderiales > Rhodocyclaceae > Sulfuritalea. The sequence continues at coordinate 4,786 of JACPUD010000008.1, forward strand.
ATTCCTTGTCCGGCATTTCCGCCGCTGGCTGGTAGGGCAGCGCGAAGATCTTCGCCTTGCCGTCCGGGTGGCCATAGAAGCGCAGGCTCTCGCCCTTCTTGACATAGGGATCGTAGCCCTCGCGGAAGCGCCACAGGGTTTCCTTGCCATCGACCACGGGCCAGCGCAGACCACGCGCCTTGTGATAGACATCGAAGGGCGCCAGATCGTGGGCATGGCCGCGGCCGAAACTCGCATACTCCTCGAACAGGCCTTTCTGCACGTAGTAGCCGAAGATGTCGGACTCGTCGTTGGTATAGCCGGCCCAGGCGTGGGCATTGACCGTCGCGGTCTCGGTCTTGGCGAACTTGTTGACCTGGCCGTTGGCATACAGCACGTCGTACAGCGTTTTGCCTTTGTACTCCGGGTTCTTGTCGAGGATCTCCTTCGGCCAGACTTCCTCGACCTTGAAGCGCTTGGAAAACTCTATGTACTGCCAGAGGTCGGACTTCGCATCGCCGGGTGCCTTGACCTGCTGACGCCACATCTGGCCGCGCCGCTCGGCGTTGCCGTACATGCCTTCCTTCTCCATCCACATCGCGCAGGGCAGGATCAGGTCGGCGGCCATGGCCGAAACCGTCGGATAGACATCGGAGACGACGACAAAGGCCTTCGGATTGCGCCAGCCCGGATAGATTTCGCCGTTGATGTTGGGACCGGCCTGCATGTTGTTGGTGGTCGAGGTCCAGTAGAAGCCGATCTTGCCGTCCCTGAGCATGCGGCTTTGCAATACGGCGTGGTAGCCGACCCAGTCCGGAATCACGCCGGCCGGCAGCTTCCAGAGCTTTTCGGAGAGTTCGCGATGCTTCGGATTGGTCACCACCATGTCGGCCGGCAGGCGGTGGGCGAAAGTGCCGACTTCGCGCGCCGTGCCGCAGGCGGAAGGCTGGCCGGTCAGCGAGAAGGGGCTGTTGCCCGGCTCGGAAATCTTGCCCGTCAAGAGGTGCACGTTATAGATCATGTTATTGACCCAGGTGCCGCGCGTGTGCTGGTTGAAGCCCATGGTCCAGGTGGACATCACCTTGGTCTTGGGGTCGGCGTAAGCCTTGGCCAGCGCTTCGAGCCTGTCCTTGGGCACGCCGGAAATCTCGTGTGCCTTGTCCAGCGTGTATTCGGCAACGAACTTGGCGAATGCGTCGAAATCGATCGGCTTGGCCGCCATCGGGTTGCCCTTGGGCTTGCCGTCGGGGCCGGGGTAGCCGTTGTTGTTGGCGACCTGTTCCAGCGGGTGGTTGGGCCGCAGGCCGTAGCCGATATCGGTGACGCCCTGGGCGAAGGTGACGTGCTTGGCGACGAAGTCCTTATTGACCGCATTGTTCTGGATGATGTAGTTGCAGATGTAGTTGAGGATCGCCAGATCCGACTGCGGCTTGAAGATCAGCTCGTTGTCGGCCAGTTCGCAGGTGCGGTGCGAGAAGGTGGACAGCACGTGGATCTTGACGTGCGGCGCGGTGAGGCGCCGGTTGGTGATGCGCGACCAGAGGATCGGGTGCATCTCGGCCATGTTCGAGCCCCAGAGCACGAAGGCGTCGGCATGTTCCATGTCGTCGTAGCAGCCCATCGGCTCGTCGATGCCGAAGCTGCGCATGAAGCCGACCACGGCCGAGGCCATGCAGTGGCGCGCATTCGGGTCGAGGCTGTTGGAGCGGAAACCGGCCTTCATCAGCTTGGCCGCGGCATAGCCCTCGAACACGGTCCATTGCCCGGAGCCGAACATGGCGACTCCGCGCTGGCCCTGCTCGGGATTCTTCAGCGTGGCCTTGACCTTCTCGGCCATGATGTCGAAAGCGGCGTCCCAGGAGATCGGAGCGAATTCGCCGTTCTTGTCGAACTTGCCGTCCTTCATGCGCAGCAAGGGCTTGGTCAGGCGGTCCTTGCCGTACATGATCTTCGACAGGAAGTAGCCCTTGACGCAGTTGAGGCCCTTGTTCACCGGCGCGTCGGGGTCGCCCTGGGTGGCCACCACGCGCCCGTCCTTGACGCCGACCAGCACGCCGCAACCGGTACCGCAGTAGCGGCAGACCCCTTTGTCCCAGCGCACGCCGTCCTGGCTCTGCGGCATCGCGGCAAGCGCCACGCCCGGGATGCTGATGCCCGCCGTGGTGGCTGCCGCCGCGATGGCATTGGTCTTGATGAATTCGCGTCGCGTCAATTTCATTTCAGATCTCCTTTTAGTTACGGCTTGGCCTGAAGCTTCGCCTACACTGAAACTTCTCTATCTGGTTCGGATTCGGTTTGGTGATAGACCATGGCCGTCGACATCACGCCGTCGAGCCGGCCGATAAGCTCATAGGTGGCGACATTGCTGCTGTCGTCCTCGGTGACGATGGTCACGATCAATTTGCCTTCCGGCGAGATGGCATGTACCTCGACCCCGGCCAGCGAGGTCAGGCCCGCCTGAACGATCGCCACGTCGCCGGGACGGGCGTGGATGATGGCGCTGGAAATATTCATTGCGTGACTCCGGACGGTCGGCACAGCCTGGCGTTGCCGATTTGGACGCCGTGCCGCAATAACCACTAATATCTTAAGGTCTTGTGCACACGCAGCATCCTAGGCTTGCGAGGCACGGTTGCCTTGATGCGAATCAACCGGAAAGACGTACAAATGAAAATTGCCATAGAGCTTTCGCCTATGGCAATTCAATGAACTTATCGGGCAGGCGTGACGCCTGCGGGCAGGCCGGTCAGGGATCGATCTGGTCGATCACGATGCGCAAACCCTTGGCACCAGGCTTCACGGCAGCGCTCTTGCCGCTGAGGTCACCCTTGCCCGGCGTCGCCATGCCGGATTTGGAGATGCGCACTTCGATGCGCACCTGCTGCGCCGACGAAAGATTGGCCCCTGGCATAACCGCTTGACTGTCGTCAAGAATGAAGTCCAGCGGCAGATCGGCTGCGCGCGCGCGCTTGGCCGCGAGCGGCATGCGCGGGCCATCGACGGCGCGGGCAAAAATGAACACCACGTCTTCCGGATTCGCCTTGCCCTTCAAGGCCGCGGCGAGCTCGACGCGACCGCTGACGGCGCTGGCCATCGCATTCGCCGCCGCACTCGCCGGGGGCTGGCCGGATGCCGCGCCGGGAGCCGCGCCGGCGCCTGCCTGGGCCACACTCTTATGCACCTCGTCCTGCGGCATCACCGCGCCCGCCACGACATCCGCCTTGGCTGGCCGCGACGGCGCGCCGCCGCTGCGTCCGCGCGCCATGGCGATGCTGGACTCGACCATGCGCGCATCTTCGCTGCCGGGTTCGAGCTGGGGCAGCAGCCGCTCCCAAAGCGCCGCGGCCGCGGCGTGGCGTCCGCCGTCGAGCGCCTCGCCACCGCCCAGGAACAGGGCCAGCATGTTGTCCGGCTCAAGGCGCAGGGCCTGCTGGATCAACTCGCGCGAACGCGGATTGAAGCCGTTGTGCTTCTGCACCAGCAGCTCCGCGAGTTCGGCGAGCAGTTCGGCATTCTTGTTGAGTTCGGGTCCGACGCGGCCGAAGGCGCGCTCGGCATCGTCCCAGCGGCCCAGCGCCTTGTAGGAGCGCGCCAGCATGGCCCAGCCCTCGGGGTTGTCGGGGTTTTGCTCCATCTTCTGCGCCAGCTTGGCCGTGAGCTGTTCCATGTCGGCCGTGGCGCGCTGCGTCTGCACCGCCTCGGGCAGCACCGCCGCCGGGCTGCCGAGCAGGGCATACAGTCCGCCGGCGAGCAGCGGCAGCACGATGGCCAGCGCGATGCCGCTGCGGCGGCTGAAGCCATCGACCGCCGAGACTTCGGTGGCGGCCGTATCGTCGAGCAGTTGCCGCTGCAATTCCTCGCGCGCCTCGGCGAGATCGGCAGCCGACAACACGCCATTGCTGCGGTCGCGCTCGAGTTCGGCCAGTCGGTCGCGGTGGATGGCGGCATTCAGCGCCGGCAGAGAGTTGACGCTGGCGACCCGGCGGGAAACCGGCCACCACGGGCGCAACAGCAACACGAGGGCGACGACGACCAGCGTCGTCGCGGCAAGGTAGAAGTAAGTCATGGTTTGGTTTGGTCCAGCAAGGTCGCGGCGCGGCGACGCTCTTCATCGGAAAGTAGCGGCGCGGCATTATCCTTGGCGCGGCGCCGCAGGAAGGCAATCAAGGCGGCGAGGCCGCCCGCCAGGAACAGGAAAGGCCCGCCCCACAACAGCCAGGTGGTCGGTTTCATCGGCGGCCGGTAGCGCACGAAATCGCCATAGCGGTCGACCATGAAATCGAGGATTTCCTTGTCGGTCTTGCCTTCGGCGATCATTTTGCGAATCTCGCGGCGCAGATCCTGCGCCAGTTCGGCATGCGAGCCGGACAGCGATTCGTTCTGGCAGACCAGGCAGCGCAACTCCTCGCTGATCGCCACCATGCGCTTTTCCACTTCGAGGTCGGCGGCCATCGGCGCCGCCTCCTTGGCCATCGCCGCACCGGAGAAAATCAGCACACACCAGACCAACAAGCTGCTCAGCTTCATTTCGACAACTCCGCGACCAGGGGCAGGATCTGCTTCTGCAGCGATTCCGGGGTGATCGGACCGGTGTGCTTCATGCGGATCATGCCGGCCTTGTCGATCACATAGGTTTCCGGCACGCCATAGACGCCGTAATCGATTCCGACGCGGCCGTCGGCATCGACCGCCGACAGCACATAGGGATCGCCGAACTGCGCCAGCCAGCCTTTCGCATCGGCCTCCTGGTCCTTGTAATTGAGGCCGACCACCGGCAGCTTGCCCTCTTTGGCGAACGCCACCAGCAAGGGATGTTCCTGGCGGCAGGAAACACACCACGAGGCCCAGACGTTGAGCAACCAGACCCGACCCTTCATGTCGGCCGGCGAAAAGCTCGTGCCGGCCGCCGCCAGTTGCGGCAGCGTGAACGCGGGTGCCGGCTTGTCCTTCAGCGGCGAGGGCACGTCGCGCGGGTTCAGGGTCAGGCCGACCGCGAGGAAGGCCACCAGGACCACGAACACGCCCAGCGGAATCAGGAAACGCTTCATGCCGCGGCTCCGGCCGGAATCCCCGCAGCGGCCCCGGCCTTGAGGCGCAGGCGGTAACGCCGGTCGAGCATGGCGATGAAACCGCCCAGGCCCATCAGCAGGCAACCGCCCCAGATCCAGTCGACGAAGGGCTTGTAATAGACCCGCACGCTCCAGGCGCCCGTGTTGTCGAGCGGTTCGCCGAGCGAGACATACACGTCGCGGGTGAAGCCGGCGTCGATGGCGGCTTCGGTCATCGGCATCTGCGACGAGAAATATTGGCGCTTCTCCGGATGCATGGTCTTCAGTACGCGGCCGTCCCTGGACAACTCGACGGTGCCGACCGAGGCGCGGTAGTTCGGGCCGGGGGCCGATTTCACGCCGATCAGGCGGAAGCCGTAGCCGCCCACCTGCACGGTGTCGCCCGGCTCCATGCGCACGTCCTTCTCCTCCTGGTAGCCGCCGACCATGGCGACCCCGATGACGAATACGGCAATGCCCAGGTGTGCGATCTGCATGCCCCAGAACGCCGCCGGCGGCCTGCCGGTCTTGATGCGTTCAAGAATCTGGAACACGCCGCTGGCGGTGATCCACACTGCCAGCGGCGAGCTCAGCGCGGTGAGCGGCGTCCACGCCCCCATCAACAGCGGCAGGGCTATGCCGGCGATCACCGCCAGTGCCATGCTGACCCGCAGCCGGCGCGCAATCGCCTTGAGGTCGGCATGCTTCCAATTTGCCATGGGGCCCACCGCCATCAGGATCAGCAGCGGCACCATGACCGGCACGAAGACCGCGTTGAAGTAAGGCGGGCCGACCGACAGCTTGCCCATGCCGAGTGCATCGATCAGCAGCGGATACAGGGTGCCGAGCAGCACGCTGCCGGTGGCCACCAGCAGCAGCACGTTGTTCATCAGCAGCATGGTCTCGCGCGACACCAGGCCGAAATTGCCTCCGGCGCTGACCTTGGGTGCGCGCCAGGCGAACAGCGCCAGGGAACTGCCGACCACCACCACCAGCAGGGCCAGGATGAAGATGCCGCGACGCGGGTCGGAGGCGAAGGCATGGACCGAGGTCAGCACGCCCGAGCGAACCAGGAAGGTGCCGAGCAGGGACAGCGAAAACGCCGCGATCGCCAGCAGCACGGTCCAGTTCTTGAAGGCGCCGCGCTTTTCGGTCACGGCCAGCGAATGTATCAGCGCCGTGCCCACCAGCCAGGGCATGAAGGAGGCATTCTCCACGGGATCCCAGAACCACCAGCCGCCCCAGCCCAGTTCGTAATAGGCCCACCAGCTGCCCAGCGCGATGCCGAGCGTGAGGAAGACCCAGGCCGCCGTGGTCCACGGCCGCGACCAGCGCGCCCAGGCCGCATCGAGCCGGCCCGAAATCAGCGCCGCGATGGCGAAGGCAAAGGCTACCGAAAATCCGACGTAACCCATGTAGAGCATCGGCGGATGGAACACCAGGCCGGGATCCTGCAGCAGCGGATTGAGGTCGCGGCCTTCCGCGGCCGCCGGCAACAGGCGCTCGAAGGGATTCGAGGTGAACAGGACAAAGGCCAGCAAGCCGATGCCGACCAGGCCCAGCACCGCCAGCACGCGCGCCACCATGACTTCCGGCAACTGGCGCGAGGCCAGCGAGACCGCGGCGCCCCAGCCCGCCAGCATCAGTACCCAAAGCAGCAGGGAACCTTCGTGGCCGCCCCAGACGGCCGAGAACCGGTAGAGGGTCGGCAACTGGCTGTTGGAATGGCCGGCGACATAGCTCACCGAGAAATCGTTGGCCAGAAAGCTCTGCGCCAGACAGGCGAAAGCGACGGCGATCAGCACGAACTGCGTCTGTGCCGCCGGCCGCGCCAGCGCGATCCAGTGCTGCTGCCCGCGCTGGGCGCCGACCAGCGGCAGCACCCCTTGCACGATCGAAACCACGAAGGCGAGGATGAGAGCGAAGTGTCCGAGCTCAGGAGTCATGGCTTTTCCGTACCTGTTTTATGGCCTGCCGGGGTTCCGGCGGCATGTGAATGGCGGGCGCCCGACGCCGCGCGATCCGGCTTGCGCGGCGCCCTCGACGGAGTCGGTACCGAAACTACCGGACTCACTTGGCTGCCGTCGGATTCTGGGCTTTCTGCGCCTGATCGAGCGCGTGCTGGGCTTCCGGCGGCATGTAATTTTCATCATGCTTGGCCAGGACTTCGGTGGCGGCAAAGATGCCGTCGCCGCCCAGCCTGCCCTGCACCACCGCGCCCTTGCCGTCTCGGAACAGGTCCGGAAGGATGCCGGTGTAAGCGACCGGAATCTCCTTGGCCATGTCGGTCATGACGAAATGCACCGTCATGTCCTGGCGCTTGATCGAGCCTTCCTTGACCAGGCCGCCGATGCGGAAGGCCTTGCCCTGGGGCGCCTTGCCGGCGGCCACCTCGGTGGGCGTGACGTACAGCGCGATGTTGCTGTCCAGCGCGTTCAGCGTCAGCACGGCGGCGACGGCCAGCGAGGCAAGGCCGCCCAGGATCAGGGCGATGCGTTTTTGTCTGGGTTTCATGAATTCTTCTGTTGGAGTTCGAGTTCGTCGGCGAGTCGTTCGCGGGCCAAACTCTTGCGAACGTCGCTAAGACGCCGCCTGGCCAGAAAAGGTTCCGCGATCATCAACAACGCGCAGGCACCGAAGCTGCCCCAGACATACAGGGCGTAACCGCCCATGGCGAAGAATTCGCCGACGCTATTCCACTGCATGCTTGACCCATTCCGTGTGTCGCTCGCGTTCGAGGATGATGGCGCGCACCCGCATCAGCGCCACGGCAATCGAATACATCCAGAACGCCAGGGCCATCAACAGCATGCCCCAGAGCATGGTCTGCGCCATCGACGGCGCCTTGTTGAGATTGATCGTGGACCCCTGGTGCAGCGTGTTCCACCACTTCACCGAGAAATAAATGATGGGAATGTTGACCACGCCGACCAGCGCCAGGATCGCCCCGGCCTTGTCGGCGCGGCGCGGATCGTCGATCGCCGCCTGCAGCGCCATGAAGCCCAGGTAGAGGAAGAACAGGATCAGCTCGGAGGTCAGGCGCGCATCCCATACCCACCAGGCGCCCCACATCGGCTTGCCCCACAGGGCGCCGGTCCATAGCGACAGCGCCGCCATCAGAGCCCCGGTGGGCGCCAGCGCCTGCGCCATCATGCCCGACACCCGCGTGTTGAGCGCCAGCCCGAGACCGGCCCAGAAGGCCATGACCAGGTAGATGAACATCGACATCCATGAGGCCGGCACATGCACGAAGATGATCCGGTAGCCTTCGCCCTGTTGCGCATCGGTCGGCGCGACGAAGAAGGAGATCCACAGTCCGCCAATGCCGAAGATGATTGCCGCGGCCCAGAACCATGGAATCATGCGCCCCGCCAGAGGATAGAAACTCTGCGGACTGGCGAACCTGAACCACTGAATAATTGACTGTCTCACTCCAATGCAACCCTCAAAGCGGCCGTGGTCGCCCACGGCGCAAAAAAACCAGCCAGCGCCAGCATCGCCGCCAGCAGGGACAGATGCCCACCCGCGCCAAGCCCGGCACTATGCGCTTCCACCGCGCCGGCGCCGAAAATCAGGGCCGGAATGTACAGCGGCAGTACCAGCAGCGCCAGCAGCACGCCGCCGCCACGCACGCCCAGCGTCAGCGCCGCGCCAATCGCGCCGATCAGCGACAACAGCGGCGTGCCCAGCAACAGCGCCAGGGTCAGGATGCCCAGAGTCGAGGCGTCGAGATCGAACTGCAGGCCGAGTACCGGTGCCAGCAACACCAGCGGCAAACCGCACAAAAGCCAGTGCGCCAGTATTTTACCGGCAACCAGCAGCCCCAAGGGAGACGGCGACAAGGCCATCTGCTCAAGAGTGCCATCGACATGATCGGCGGAAAACAAACGCGGCAAACCGAGCAGGGTTGCCAGCAGCGCGGCAACCCACAGGATGCCTGGCGCAATTTTCTTCAGCAGTACCGGTTCCGGCCCGATGCCGAGAGGAAACAGGCTGGTGACGATGACGAAAAAGAACACCGCCGTCAGCACCTCGCTCTTGCGCCGCAAGGCAAGCAGCAGATCGCGACGTACGGTGGCCAGGAAGGCATTCATGGATTCACAGCACCAAGGTCTTACCGCCCGGCACGGGCAGCGGCTGGTGGCTGGTCAGCACGGCCATCCCGCCCGCGGCCAGATGCTCGGCGATCAGGTCGCCGAGCTGGCGGACCGCGGCCACATCGAGCGCGTTGAAGGCTTCGTCGAGCACCCAGATCAGCGCCGGGCGCGTCAGCAGTCGCGCCAGCAATACGCGCCGCTTCTGGCCGGCGGAAAGCACGCGCACCGGCAAATCCTCCCGACCGCGCAGGCCGAGCCGGACCAGTGCCGCCAACGCCGTGCCCTCATCGAGCCCGACTCCGTCCAGCGCCGCCGCGAGCAGCAGATTCTCCAGCGGGGTCAGGTCTTCCTTGACCGCCGCATGGTGCCCGAGGTAGATCAGATCGCGACGAAACTCGGCGGAGGGTGTCGGCTCATCACGCCAGCGTATCTCTCCTGCATCGGCCGGGGAAAGACCGACCAGAAGGCGCATCAGGCTGGTCTTGCCGGCACCGTTTTCGCCCTGCACGTGCAGCCACTCGCCCGGGTCGAGAGAGAATCCGACGTCGGTGAACAGGCGGCGTTCACCGCGCGAACAGGCAAGACCCGAAACATTGAGCATGGTCCAATTGTGCCCGAAACCGGCGCGCAGCAACTTGCGCGCGGTCAAACGGCCTGCCGCGGCGGCAGCAACACCGTCGAGATGGCCGTCAGAACCAGCACCAGGGCGGCGAAGTCCTGCCAGCGCGGAGCCTCGTCGAGAATGAGCATGCCGCTGAAAACCCCGACCACCGGAACGATCAGCGAACCGAGCGAGGACACGGCGGCCGGCACCATCTGCACCAGCTTGTTCCATGCCCAGTAGCAGAACAGCAGGCCGATGAAGACGTTGTACCAGAAGCCGAACAGCGGCCAGAAGCTGACGCGGCCCCATTCGATGGTTTCCAGGGCATGCCCGGTCAGCGCGATGGGTATCCCGCCGAGCAGGGCCTGCCAGGCTGTCAGCGAAGTGATCGGCATGGGCAGCGGATTGCGTTTGTAGATCACCAGTCCGCCGGCCCAGAAAATCGCAGCAATCAGCATCAGGATCACCCCGATCGGCGCGCTGCCGAGCTTCTCGAACTCCGTGCCGATCAACAGCACCATGCCGCTCATGCCCAGCGCCAGACCGATCAGCCGGCGCCGGGTAATGGGCTCATGGAGAAACCAGACCGAGAGCAAAGCGCTCCAGATCGGCATGGTGTAACCGAGGATTGCGGCCCGCCCGGAAGGCAACAGGCTGACACCGTAGATCGCGAACATGTTCCAGCCCGTGATGTTGCACGCGGCCATGGCCAGCAGCTGGCGCCAGCGACCGGCCGGGACTTGCAGGGATTGCCCGGAAAACCAGGCGATGGCGAACAGTCCGATGGCAGCCAGCAAGATGCTGTCGCCGCGGAACATCAGCAGCGGTATCTCGGTGATGACGGCTTTCATGATCGGCCAGTTGAAGCCCCAGCCGAGTGAAAGCAGCCCGAGCAGAACGAGCCCGGCACGCGGGATGTGGGTCGATGACATGGGGCGCGAGTGTCGCACGCTGCGGTGGCCATTACAATCCGCCCATGCCTGCCTTCTCCCTCCTGCCACTGCTGGCCATCGCCGCCCTGCTCGCGCTGGCGAGTGCGGGAGCATTGCTGATTGCCGGCCTGGGCACGCCGCAACTGGCGGCCCATCTCGCCTTTGCACTGGGCGTGCTGCCGCTGATCCTGGCCGCCATGGCTTACTTCGTCCCGGTGCTGACGCGTAGCGGCGCGACCGGTCTTGCGACGGCAGGGTCGCCCTTGCTGGCGTGGGCCGGCGGGGCGCTCGCGGTTTTTGCCTTCGCCACGGATTTTTCGCCGATCAGCCTCGGCTTGGCCGCAGCGCTGGCTGCGCTCGCCGCAGTGGCGCTAGGCGGCTGGACCCTGGCTCGTGCACGCCGCATGTTCGGCCCGCGTCATCGGGGACTGGACTGGTATCTGGCCGCGCTCGGCTTCCTGCTCCTGGCGTTGCTGGCGGTGGTACTGATGCCCTGGTTTCCGGCCCAGCGCAGCGGCCTGCGCCTGTTTCACCTGCATGCCAACCTGCTAGGCTTTGTCGGGCTCACCGCCCTCGGTACCCTGCAAGTGCTGCTGCCGACCTGCCTGGGACAGCCTGACCCAACTGCCGCCATGCGTCTGCGACGCGACCTCAAGTGGGCGGCGACCGGGGCCCTGCTGATAGCAGTCGGCGTTTCCTCGCTGCTGCCGACATCAGTCGCGATGGCAGGACCAGGCCTTGCGCTGCTGGGTACCGCGCTCTATGGCTTTGTCGTGCTGCGCATGCTGCACGCCTGGCAGTCGCGGTTCGGCCTCGCTTTGCTGCAGCGACACGGTGCAGCGCCCTCGCTGGCAGCGGCCGCGCTGGGCTTGCTCGCGCTGCTGGCATACGGTGCCGCACATGGCGCCGGCTGGTTGCCGGCGCGTCCCGCAGTGGTCGGTTTCGTCGTCGCTTTTCTGCTGCCGCTGGTGAGCGGCGCCGCTTCCCACCTGCTGCCGGTCTGGTTGCGACCTGGGGTTCAGGGGGCATGGCACAAGGCTCTGCGCGCCAGACTTTGCCGCTGGGGCGGCTTGCGCGGCCTGCTGTTCCTGCTGCTTGGCCTGGCGATTGCCGCCATCTGATTGGGAAAAGAAACAGCCGAATCAACTAATGAGTTGATTCGGCTGGAGATTTGGTGGGTTGTGAGTGGCTCGAACACTCGACCTACGGATTAAGAGTCCGCTGCTCTACCAACTGAGCTAACAACCCGGATTTCAAATTATATATTACGGTGGTGGGTCGGGCGAGATTCGAACTCGCGACCAACGGATTAAAAGTCCGCTGCTCTACCGACTGAGCTACCGACCCAGCCTAGAAGGGCGCGAATCGTACAGACCTTCCCCAGCGCTGTCAAACCCGATCGCGATTCCGTTCAATTAAAAGAAATTGCGCCGAAACCGGCAAAAAAAAACGCAACCCGAATGGGATTGCGCTTAATCCACTCCAAAGGAGGAGGGTGGAGGAGACAGGTTTCAACACGAACTGCCGCTAGGTATTTGCGTCAGCCGGTGTCAGGTTGAAGAAATTCTTGCACAGGTTCTGCTGCAATGCAAGGTTTTTTTGTGCATTGCGCAACGAATTGTCGGATTGCGTATTTGTTTAGGCATGTCGTAATTTATTTTGTTGATTTGTAAGAATATTACAGATGACGTCAAACCGTAATCAGCGGCGACCGGGCAGTCCGGCACACCTGCGGGCCGGCGCCCAATGGTGCAATGCGACAGCCACGCCTGGGTACGACCGCTAGAATGCCGGCCGTAACCACAGGGAGGGACGGCAATGGAATGCACGGTACGCTGGCATGAGGGAATGAGTTTTGTTGCCGAAACCGGCAGCGGACACCTGGTATGCATGGACGGGGCGCCCGACGCGGGCGGGCGCAACCTGGCGCCACGGCCGATGGAACTGCTGCTGGCCGGCACCGGAGGCTGTACCGCCTTCGATATCGTCCTGATCCTTAAACGCGGCCGCCATGAAGTCAGCGGCTGCGAAGTGAAACTTCAGGCCGAGCGTGCCGCGACGGACCCCAAGGTTTTCACGGGGATCAACATGCACTTCGTGGTGACCGGAAACAAGCTCAAGCGCGAAATAGTCGAACGCGCCGTCAAGTTATCCGCGGAAAAATACTGCTCGGCGTCGATCATGCTAGGCAAGACGGCGACGATCACCCACAGCTTCGAGGTGGTCGAGTCAGGCGATGTATGAAAGCCTGGTCATCAGCTTCGACGAAAGCCTCATCGCCCACCTGACTGGGAGCGGAAGATCCCGGGCGCCGTAATGGCTCGCCGTTTCGGCATGGCGCATCTCGTCGGCTTTCATCTGTTCCAGCACCTCCCATGACTTACGATCCTGTGCCGGCAGGATTGTCATGTGGCTTTCCAGGTGCCCTTCCACCTGGCGTTCGGTTTCGGCCAGAAACCCCAGACTCCATGCATCGCCGCATTTCCCGGCGAACGCCCCAATCGCCAGCGAGCCGGCATACCACAGCGGATTGAGCAGGCTTTTGCGCCCGCCGAGTTCGGCGATGCGCCGTTCCGTCCAGTTCAGATGCTCGGTTTCCTCCCAGGCCGCCATCTCCAGTTCGCGCTTCACCGCCGGGTCGCGCGAACTCAGTGCCTGCCCCTGATACAAGGCCTGGGCGCAGATCTCGCCGCAGTGGTTGACCCGCATCAGCGCGGCGACATGGCGTTTTTCGGCCTCGCTCAACTCGCCTTCCGGCAGATCCGCACCCGGCATCGGCCGCCGGGTCGGGGCAGCGGCAAAGACGGCGCGCAGCGCCTTGTCGAATTGCGGAATGAGTGCGTCGATCAACGAGGGCTCCCTGGAGTCAGAGTGAATTGGGATGCTTGCCCAGACGCAAGGCGTTGCGCCCTTCGTCGGCGGTGTAGATGCCAATGCCGCCCGGGCAAAAATAGTCGCGACTCAATGCTGCATGGTGTCGATTCACCGGCTTGTTTTCAATCGGTCGCCACTCGCCACGGTTGGCAGGCGACCTTGTCCAAGTGTTGTCGCGCAGCCCTGTAGCGTAATGCTTCCACTTGCGATCCCTGCAATTGATGCCTTCGAAGCTGACATTGGTGGCGCCACCGGAAGTCTTCACCACCAGGACATAGCGCACCACGCCATCGGCGCCAACGGCCAGCGTACCGGCATCGATCAGGTACTTGTTCGTGGCTACGGCGCTGACGTAGAACTCACGCAGATCCTCCTCTTTGGGGAAGGCGGGAAGGTCGACTTCCTTCTGCTCCTGCCAGGGTGCCTCTTCCTCGAAGTTGCTGTTGAACCGCGGGAGTCCCACTGAATCGGTCGACTGGGCGAATGCATTGGCCATCATCCCCAGCAGAAGGGCAGCCAATACAGGCTTCATTTGGCGTCGTCCACGGTATCCGTTTCCCAGCGCGGCGTGCGCTCTTCGGGATGCACGAACAGCAGGCGCGCGAGTTCCATCAGAGCCGCCTCATAAACGCTGCGCTTGAATTCGATCACGCTGCCCAGCGGTATCCAGTAGTTGTTCCAGCGCCAGGCGTCGAATTCCGGGTGTTCGCTGGCGCGCAGGCAGACGTCGCTGTCGCGGCCGACCAGACGCAGCAGGAACCAGATCTGTTTCTGCCCACGGTAGGTACTGCGCCATTCGCGGCGAATCCAGTGCTTCGGCACCTCATAGCGCAACCAGTCGCGCGTGCGACCGATGATCCGCACATGTTCGGGTTTGAGGCCGGTTTCCTCCTCCAGTTCGCGCAGCATCGCCTGCTCGGGCGTTTCGCCCTTCTTGATGCCCCCTTGCGGGAACTGCCAGGAATGTTCGCGGATCCGTTTGCCCCAAAACACCTCGTTGCGACTGTTGACCAGAACGATGCCGACGTTCGGGCGAAAGCCTTCACGATCGAGCATGATGCATATTCCAATGATTGATTGGGGTCCATTCTTTCACAATCCCGCGTCGCTGGAAAGCCGCTCGCGTCGCATCTGCAAGTTGGCGGCCGCAGGTAAAATGCCTGTTTTCCGCCTTTCAGCCTACAGCCATGCGCGCCAGCCAGTTTTTCATCGCCACCCTCAAGGAAGCCCCCTCCGACGCCGAAATCGTCAGCCATCAATTGATGCTGCGCGCCGGCCTGATCCGCCGTCTTGCCGGCGGCATCTATACCTGGCTGCCGATGGGGCTGCGCGTGCTGCGCAAGGTCGAAAACATCGTACGCCAGGAGATGGACCGGGCCGGCGCGATAGAACTGCTGATGCCGGCGGTGCAACCTTTCGAATTGTGGGAAGAATCCGGGCGCGGCCCGAAATACGGTCCGGAACTGCTGCGCTTCAAGGACCGCCACCAGCGCGACTTCGTGATCGGGCCGACCCACGAGGAGGTCATCACCGACGTGGTGCGTCGCGAAATCAGAAGCTATCGCCAGTTGCCGCGCCACTTCTACCAGATCCAGACCAAGTTCCGCGACGAGATCCGGCCGCGCTTCGGCGTCATGCGCGGGCGCGAGTTCCTCATGAAGGACGGCTACTCCTTCCACGCCTCGTATGCCGACTTGGAACGCGAATACCGCAACATGTACGACACCTACAGCCGCATCTTCACCCGCCTGGGACTGAAGTTCCGCGCCGTGGCGGCCGATACCGGCGCCATCGGCGGCACCGGTTCGCACGAATTCCATGTCCTGGCGGACTCGGGCGAGGATGCGATCGCCTTCTGCCCGGCCTCGGACTACGCGGCCAACGTCGAACTGGCGGAAGCGGTGGCCCCGACGAGAGTTGGCGCTGGCGAGACGGCGCCGATGGTAAAGAAGGCCACGCCGAACAAGACCAAATGCGAGGACGTTGCCGCCCTCCTCGGCCTGCCGCTGACGCAGACCGTCAAGGCCATCGCCGTGATGGCGGAAAAGGAGGGCGGCAGCGAGTTCGTCCTGCTGCTGCTGCGCGGCGACCACGACCTGAATGAAATCAAGGCGCAGAAAGTGGTCGGCGAATTCCGCTTCGCCCGCGACGAGGAAATCATCGAAGCGCTCGGCTGCAAGGCCGGTTATATCGGCGCCGTGGGATTCTCCGGCCGGGTCGTGGCCGACCGCAGCGTTGCGGTAATGAACGACATGGTCTGCGGCGCCAACGAAGAGGGCTACCACCTCACCGGCGTCAATTTCGGCCGCGACCTGCCGCAGCCGGAAACCGTGGCCGATATCCGCAACGTGGTCGAAGGCGACCCCTCGCCCGACGGCAAGGGCACGCTTGAACTGTGCCGCGGCATCGAAGTCGGCCACATCTTCCAGTTGCGCACCAAGTATGCCGAAGCGCTGAAATGCACTTTCCTCGACGAGCAGGGCAAGGACCAGGTCATGGAAATGGGCTGCTACGGCATCGGCGTCTCGCGTATCGTCGGCGCCGCCATCGAGCAGGGCCACGACGAGCGCGGCATCGTCTTTCCGGCCGGGATCGCCCCCTTCGCGGTCGCCATCGTACCGATGAACTACGCCAAGTCGGAAACCGTCCGCGCTGCCGCCGGCGCACTCCACGCCGAACTGCTCGGCGCCGGCATCGATGCGATCCTCGATGACCGCGATGAGCGTCCCGGCTCCATGTTCGCCGACTGGGAACTGATCGGCATACCGCATCGCGTGGTGGTCGGCGAGCGCGGCCTCAAGGAGGGCAAACTCGAATACAAGGGCCGCACAGACGCCGAGGCGACCATGATTGCGGCCAGTGAAATGACGGCCTTCCTCAAAAAGAAGCTGTGCGACGGCTAGCCCTTGCTCTGTGCCTTGCCGCTACGCTCTCGCCGACCGCGGCCCTTGCCGGCGCACAGCAGTATGAGCCGCTCGCCGCCAGCGTCCAGGCGGCATTGCACGCGGCGATCGCCGACCGCGCCGCACCGGAACCGCAGTTCTCCTCGATTCGGGAAAAAGTCGACTGGCTGACCGAGATGTCGTCGCGGCTCGCCCGGCGCATGCCGGACCGCGAGGCGCGCCTCGAATTTCTCAAGACCGTCCATTACGAGGCCAAGCGCGCCGGCCTCGATCCACAGATGGTGCTCGGCCTGATCCAGGTCGAAAGCGGCTTCAAGAAGTATTCGGTCTCCACTGCCGGCGCGCGCGGCTACATGCAGGTGATGCCCTTTTGGGTAGGCCTGATCGGCAACAAGGACAGCAACCTGTTCCACCTGCGTACCAACCTGCGCTTCGGCTGCACCATCCTGCGTCACTACCTGGACATCGAGAAAGGCGACCTCTACCGCGCGCTGGGTCGCTACAACGGCAGCCTGGGCAAGCCCGATTACCCGAACATGGTGCGCGGCGCGTGGGAGCGGCAATGGAACTGGGGGCCGAGGACTATCGGGCCGCGATAAT
This sequence comes from Rhodocyclales bacterium, assembly GCA_016192435.1. Lineage (GTDB taxonomy): Bacteria > Pseudomonadota > Gammaproteobacteria > Burkholderiales > Rhodocyclaceae > Sulfuritalea. The sequence continues at coordinate 21,823 of JACPUD010000008.1, forward strand.
CTGCCTGGATTGTTTAGATCCGTAGCCCGTTCGCGGTGAGCTATGTCGAACCACAGCATGCAGTGCGCTTCTCGCCGTAGCGCCAGCGCCGACTTTTGTGGTGCCCGTCATTCCCACGAAAGCGGGAATCCAGCATTCGTGCTATGCCGCGCCGGGGCGAGACCCGGCGCGGCTTATGGCACAAAGGTAAAGAGTCGGCGCTGGTGATACGGCGGGAAACTACAAACTGAACCCTGGATTCCCGCTTTCACGGGAATGACGAGGCGTCAGCGTATGCCGGGCAGCATCCCCTTCATGCCGCGCATCATCTTCGCCATGCCGCCCTTGGAGAACTGCTTCATCATCTTCTGCGTCTGCTCGAACTGGTTCAGCAGGCGATTGACCTCCTGCACCGACACGCCGGCGCCGGTGGCGATGCGGCGCTTGCGGTTGGCCTTGATGATTTCCGGCTTGCTGCGTTCTCCCGGCGTCATCGAGTTGATGATGCCTTCGAGGCGCCGCACCGTCTTGTCTTCCATGCCGCCGCCGGCCTTTTGCGCCATGGCGCTGAACTGCGCCGGCAACTTGTCGAGCATGGCAGCCATGCCGCCCATCTTCTTCATCTGGCCGATCTGGTCCTTGAAATCGTTGAGGTCGAAGCCCTTGCCCGACTTCATCTTCTTGACGAATTCCTGCGCCTTGTCCTGGTCGACGCCGCGCTGGGCATCCTCGACCAGGCCGAGGATGTCGCCCATGCCGAGGATGCGCGAGGCCATGCGTTCCGGATGGAACTCCTCCAGCCCGGTCAGCTTCTCGCCGACGCCGGCGAACTTGATCGGCTTGCCGGTGACATGGCGCACCGACAGCGCCGCGCCGCCGCGCGAATCGCCGTCGAGCTTGGTCAGGATCACGCCGGTCAGGGGCAGCGCCTCGTTGAATGCCTTCGCCGTGTTCACCGCGTCCTGGCCAAGCATGGCATCGACCACGAACAGGGTTTCGATCGGATTCAACAGCGCGTGCAGATCCTTGATCTCGGCCATCATCGCTTCGTCGATGGCCAGGCGTCCGGCGGTGTCGACGAAAATCACGTCGTAATAATGCCGCTTGGCGTAATCGAGCGCCGCCGCGGCGATGGCTGCGGGCTTCTGCTCACCCGACGACGGGAAAAAGTCGATTCCGGCCTGGGCCGAAACGGCCTTCAACTGCTCGATGGCGGCCGGACGATAGACGTCGCAACTGACCGTCAGCACCTTCTTCTTCTGCCGCTCCTTGAGCCACTTGCCGAGCTTGGCCGTGGTGGTGGTCTTGCCGGCGCCCTGCAGGCCCGACATCAGGATCACGGCCGGCGGCTGGGTGGCGAGATTGAGGCCGACGCTGGCGCCGCCCATCAGTTCGGTAAGCTCGCGGTGCACCACGCCGACCAGCGCCTGGCCGGGAGTCAGCGAACCGATGACCTCCTGCCCGAGCGCCTTTTCCTTGACGCGGGCGATGAAATCCTTGACCACCGGCAGGGCCACGTCGGCTTCGAGCAGGGCCATGCGCACTTCGCGCAACATGTCGGAAATATTGTCGTCGGTCAGACGCGCCTGGCCGCGCAGGTTCTTGACCACACGGCCAAGACGCTGGGTAAGGTTATCTAGCATGAATGGATGAGGGTGGATGCATTAAGAGATGGAAGGCTTGGTGTAGACTTCGCCGATGCCCGCAATCTTAATGCATCCGCTGGCCGCAGCCCTTTATGCCGGCCTGGCGGTACATCTTTGGCGCACGCGCTGGCGTGGACCCTTGCTCGACCAGCCGTCGGGAGGTCTCGGGATTGGCGAGCGCAGCCTCCTGCTGGTGGCCTTGATCGCCCATGGCGTCAGTTTGCGCATGGCCATTTTCGACGGCGAGAGCATGCGCTTCGGCTTCGCCATCGCGCTTTCCGTGATTTTGTGGCTGGCCATTGCGCTGTACTGGATCGAAAGTTTCTACGCCCGCATGGAAGGCTTGCAGGTCCTCGGGCTGCCTGCCGCCTCGGTCGCGGCCATGCTGCCTGCCATCTTCTCCGAGGCCCATGTGCTGACCAACGCCGGTTCGATGGCTTTCCGTATGCACTTCCTGATGGCAATGCTGGCCTATAGCCTGTTTACCCTGGCCGCGCTGCATGCCCTGCTGATGGCAACCGCCGAACGGGGGCTGCACCGGGGCCGCATCTCGCCCCTCCTGGCGGGTCTGCCGCCCCTGCTGACCATGGAGGCGCTGTTGTTCCGCCTGATTCACGTCGCCTTCGTGCTGCTCACCCTTACCCTGATTTCCGGCGTGTTTTTCTCCGAAACACTTTTCGGCAAGGCGCTGACGTTCAACCACAAGACGGTATTCGCCATCCTCTCCTGGCTGATTTTCGCCGCACTGCTGACGGGCCGCCACTTGCGCGGCTGGCGTGGGCGGGTGGCGCTGCGCTGGACCCTGGCCGGGTTCGCCGCCCTGTTGCTGGCCTATGTCGGCAGCCGCTTCGTGCTTGAGGTAATCCTCGGCCGCTGATGGACGAAATCCCCCTTTCGGCGCAATTCTCAGCACTCGCCGTACTGCTGGTCTGCTCAGCATTCTTTTCGATGTCGGAAACCGCCATGATGGCCTCCAACCGGATTCGGTTGCGGCACATGGCGCAGGAGGGCCATCGCGGCGCGCGGCTGGCGGTGGCGCTGCTGGGCAAGACCGACCAACTGCTGGGCGTGATCCTGCTGGGAAATACCCTGGTCAACTCGATCGCCGCCATGCTGACCGGCAACATTGCCCTGCGGATCTTCGGCCAGGAGAAATGGACGCTCGAAATCGGCGCCCTGTTCGTGACCTTCTGCCTGTTGGTATTCTCCGAAATCACGCCCAAGGTGGCGGGGGCCACCTACCCGGACTGGCTGGCGCTGCGCATCGGCTATGTCCTGACACCCTTGCTGCGTGTCGCCTACCCCGTCGTCTGGCTGGTCAATCTGTTCGTCCAGCCGCTGCTGCGCCTGCTCCACCTGCAGCCCAAGCCGGGACACGAATCGTCCCGTCTTTCGCCGGAAGAACTGCGTTCGGTTGTGCTGGAATCGGGCCGCTTCATCCCCCAGCAGCACCGCTCCATACTGCTCAACCTGTTCGAATTGGAGCAATTGACGGTCGCCGACATCATGACCCCGCGCGGGGAAATCGAGGCGATCGACATTGCGGCGCCGATCGAGAGCATCAAGGCACAACTGGCTACCAGTTTTCACACGCGGGTCGCCGTATTCGAAAACGATCCGGCCAATATCGTCGGCATCATGCATCAGCGCCGACTGCTGGCCGAAGCCTTTGCCGGCGAGATAGATCACTCGACGCTGCGCGAGCGCATGTCCGAACCCTACTTCATCCCGGCGGCGACGCCGATCTATACCCAGCTTCAGTTCTTTCGCGAGAACCGGCAGCGCATGGGACTGGTGGTGGACGAATACGGCGAGATCGAAGGCTTGGTGACCCTGGAAGACATCATCGAAGAACTGGTCGGCAAGTTCACCACGCGGCAGTCGGATGTCGCCGGCTCGCTTTCCTGGAACGACGATGGCGTGGTGCTGGTGGATGGTGCGACCACCTTGCGCGAACTCAATCGCATGCTGGATCTGGAGTTCCCCCTGAATGGGCCGCGCACGCTCAACGGCCTGATCATCGAGCACTTGCAGGACATCCCGGAGGTCGGCGTTGGCCTACGGGTGGGAGGCGTGGCGATGGAGATCGTGCAAACACAGGATCGAAAGATCAAAATGGTACGGCTTCACCGTCCCGCCGGAGAGTGATACTCTCGGCATAGTCAGGGCGTAGAATGCCTGGAATAAAGTTTCAGTGGAGGCTAAAGCCGGTTCTCGGCGTCAGGCGTAGCGGCCGAAACTAAAAATCAAGCGGGAGAAGCCGATGGCCACAGCAGGCAAGGCAGAGAAAAAGGAGGGCCCGAAGGAACTCAATTTTTCCTGGGAAGGCAAGAACAAGCAGGGCAAGGTCGTCCGTGGCGAAGTCAAGGCGGCCAGCGAAGCAGCGGCGAACGCGGCGCTGAGGCGGCAAGGCATCAATGTCACCAAGCTCAAGAAACAGAAGGTCGGCGGCGGCGGCAAGGTTTCGGATAAGGACATCACGCTGTTCTCCCGCCAGCTCGCGACCATGGTCAAATCCGGCGTGCCGTTGCTGCAGTCTTTCGATATCGTCGGCAAGGGCACCAACAACCCGAATCTGGCCAAGCTGCTGTTCGACATCAAGTCCGACGTCGAAACCGGTTCCAATCTTGCGTCGGCATTCCGCAAGTATCCGCAATATTTCGATGCTCTGTTCTGCAACCTGGTCGAAGCCGGCGAGCAGGCGGGTATTCTCGACACACTGCTGGATCGCCTGGCGACGTACAAAGAGAAAATCCAGGCGATCAAGTCCAAGATCAAGGGCGCCCTGTTCTATCCGATCTCGATCCTCATCGTCGCCTTCGTGATCACCGCGGTGATCATGATTTTCGTGGTGCCGGCCTTCAAGGGCGTGTTCGCCAGTTTCGGCGGTGAGCTGCCCGCACCCACGCTGGTCGTGATCGCGATTTCCGACTACTTCGTGGCCAATTGGTACCTCATTTTCGGCGGAATCTACGCGGTCATCTACGGCATCATTCAAGCATTCAAGCGTTCCCGCGCGGTGCAGATCGCTGCCGACAAATACTTCCTGAAGCTTCCGGTTTTCGGTGATCTGATCAAGAAATCCTCGATTGCGCGCTGGACGCGAACCTTGTCCACGATGTTTGCCGCCGGCGTGCCGTTGGTCGACGCCCTCGATTCGGTCGGCGGCGCCGCGGGAAATTATGTCTACACCCTGGCCACCAGCAAGATTCAGGCTGAAGTCTCTACCGGATCGAGCCTGACCGTCGCCATGGAGAATTCCGGCGTTTTTCCGCCCATGGTGACGCAGATGGTCGCCATCGGCGAAGAGTCAGGCCAGCTCGATTCGATGCTGGGCAAGACCGCCGACTTTTTCGAGGCCGAGGTGGACGAGGCCGTCGAAACGCTCTCCAGCCTGATGGAACCGATCATCATGGTCTTTCTCGGCGGCCTGATCGGCGGCCTGGTGGTGGCCATGTATCTGCCAATCTTCAAGCTCGGCTCGGTTGTCGGCTAAGCCGGCCGTCAGCTACTGCAGATGATTGCACTGCTCGCCGACCCGGCGGTGTTTGCCCTTGCCGCCGGATTGCTCGGACTGATGGTCGGGAGCTTTCTGAACGTCGTCATCCATCGCCTGCCGATCATGATGGAACGCGACTGGGCGCTGCAATGCGCGGAACTAAGGGGCGAAACCCCGCCCGCCTTCGAGCCGCTCACGCTTGCCAAACCCCGTTCGCGTTGCCCGCAATGTGGCCATCCGATCACGGCCCTGGAGAATATTCCGATTATCAGCTGGCTCCTCTTGAAGGGGAGATGCAAGGGCTGCGCCGCCGCGATTTCGCCACGCTATCCGCTGATCGAAGCCCTGACCGGGCTGCTGTTCGGCCTGGCGGCTTGGCACTTTGGCTTCAACGCCGCGGGCCTGGGCGCCCTGGTGCTGGTCGCCGCGCTGATTGCTCTGACCGGTATCGACTTTGACACCCAGCTATTGCCCGACGACATCACCCTGCCCCTGCTCTGGATCGGCCTGGCGCTCAATGCCTTCAATGTCTACACCGACTTGAAGAGCGCCGTGATCGGCGCCATTGCGGGATATCTGGCCCTGTGGACCGTATATTGGGGGTTCAAGCTCACCACCGGCAAGGAAGGCATGGGCTACGGCGATTTCAAACTGCTTGCCGCGCTCGGTGCCTGGCTTGGCTGGCAGATGCTGCCCTTGACCATCCTGCTGTCGTCCCTGGTCGGCGCAGCGGTCGGCATCGGTCTGATGGTGTTTGCCCGTCACAACCGCAACGTGCCGATTCCTTTCGGGCCCTACCTGGCGGCAGCGGGCATTATTGCCCTGATCTGGGGCAAACCCTTGACCCGTGCCTATCTCGGCGCCAGCCTCTAGACAGCTGCCAACGTCCGGATATTGCCTTTCCCGCTTGAAACCCCGGACTTCACCCCGATTTCTCGAATTGGGATAGCGAGCCAGGGTGGGTGCGCCAAGGCCTTCAGCTATAATCGCTTTTTTGCCAGAATGCCGGAGAATTTCATGCCGATCTACGCTTATCGCTGCACCGAATGCGGCTTTGAGAAAGATGTCATGCGGAAGGTCAGCGACCCTCTGCTGACCACCTGCCCCGAATGCAAGACCGAAAACTTTGCCAAACAACTGACTGCCCCGGGCTTTCAGCTCAAGGGCAACGGCTGGTACGCCACCGACTTCAAGGGTGGCTGCGGCGGCAAACCTGCGGCCGCCAAGAGCGAGAACCCGCCGCCATGCCAGGGTGGAACAGGTAGCTGCGCCGCCAACAGTTGACAGCGCTTGCCTTGAAAAAATATTTCATCACGGGACTCCTGATCTGGGTTCCGCTGGCCATCACGGCCTGGGTGTTGTCGCTGATCGTCCGCTCCATGGACCAGTCCCTGCTGCTGTTGCCGCAAGCCATACAGCCCGAACAGCTGCTGGGCATGTACATTCCGGGCATCGGTGCGCTGATGACTTTGCTGGTGGTATTCCTCACCGGGTTGATCACGGCAAACATCGTCGGCCAGAAGCTGGTGCGCTTCTGGGAAGGCGTGCTGGCGCGCATACCGGTGGTCAAGTCGATCTACTACAGCGTCAAGCAAGTCAGCGATACGCTGTTCTCGGGCAGCGGCGTGGCCTTTCGCAAGGTTTTGCTGGTCCGCTACCCGCATCCCGAATCGTGGGCGGTGGCGTTCCAGACCGGGCATCCGGCCCGCGATGTCGCTGACATGCTGCCCGAAGAGTATGTCGGCGTCTTCATCCCGACCACGCCCAGCCCGGTTAACGGTTTCTTCTTTTTTGTCAGGAAGAAAGACGTCATCGAACTCGACATGAACGTCGATGAGGCGCTCAAATACATCGTCTCCATGGGAGTCGTCGCCCCGCCCATGAGGAATCCCCGCGGGCGCGCCCAGAATCAGTAATTGCCCGCAAGGGCACCACAACCGTTCGGAAATCCTATGCGTACCCACTATTGCGGCGAGGTGAATGCCTCCCATGTCGACCAGATCGTCACGCTTTGCGGCTGGAACCATCGCCGCCGCGACCACGGCGGCGTCATATTCATCGATCTGCGCGACCGGGAAGGGTTGGCGCAAATCGTCTGCGACCCGGATCGCCCCGAGATGTTCAGGATCGCCGAGGACGTGCGCAACGAATTCGTGCTTAAGGTCACCGGCAAGGTGCGCCGCCGCCCGGCCGGCACCGAGAATCCCAACCTGGCCTCGGGCGAAATCGAAATCCTGTGCCATGAACTGGAAGTACTCAACCCCGCGGTGACACCGCCCTTCCAGCTCGACGAGGAAAACCTTTCGGAAAACGTGCGCCTGACCCATCGCGTGATCGACCTGCGCCGGCCGCAGATGCAGAAGAACCTGATGCTGCGCTACAAGGTGGCGATGGCTTTCCGCCGCTTCCTCGACGAAAAGGGCTTCATCGACATCGAAACGCCGATGCTGACCAAGTCGACGCCGGAAGGCGCGCGCGACTACCTGGTGCCGTCGCGCGTGCATCCCGGCCAGTTCTTCGCCCTGCCGCAATCGCCGCAATTGTTCAAGCAGCTCTTGATGGTGGCCGGCTTCGACCGCTACTACCAGATCACCAAGTGCTTCCGCGACGAGGACCTGCGCGCCGACCGCCAGCCGGAATTCACCCAGGTCGATATCGAAACCTCCTTCCTGACCGAGGAGCAGATCACCGCCCTGATGGAAGAGATGATTCGCAGCGTGTTCAAGACGGCACTTTCCGTCGAACTGCCCAATCCCTTCCCGCGCATCAGCTACAGCGACGCCATGAGCCGTTACGGCTCGGACAAGCCCGATCTGCGCGTCACGCTGGAACTGACCGAAGTCACGGACGCCGTGGCCGACGTCGCCTTCAAGGTATTCAGCGGTCCGGCCACCTCGGGCGGCCGCGTCGCAGCGCTGCGCGTGCCGGGCGGCGCCAGCCTTACCCGCGGCGAAATCGACGGCTACACCGAGTTCGTCAAGATCTACGGCGCCCGCGGCCTGGCCTACATCAAGGTCAACGATGCCAGCAAGCTCAACGAGGAAGGCTTGCAGTCGCCGATCGTCAAGAACCTGCACGAGGCAGCGCTGAAGACCATCGTCGAACGCACCGGCGCCCAGTCCGGCGACCTGATTTTCTTCGGCGCCGACAAGACCAAGATCGTCAACGACGCGCTGGGCGCGCTGCGCACCAAGCTCGGCCACGAAAAGGGCTACGTCGATGGCTCGGCCTGGCGGCCGCTGTGGGTGGTCGATTTCCCGATGTTCGAGTACGACGAGGAAAATCAGCGCTGGTCGGCCTGCCACCACCCCTTCACCAGCCCCAAGGACGGCCACGAGGCATTGATGGCGACCGATCCCGGCAAGTGTCTGGCCAAGGCCTACGACCTGGCCTTGAACGGCTGGGAAATGGGCGGCGGCTCGGTGCGTATCCACCGTGCCGAGGTGCAGGAGAGAGTATTCCAGGCACTGGGCATCGGCCCCGAGGAACAGCAGACCAAGTTCGGCTTCCTGCTCGATGCCCTCAAGTACGGCGCACCGCCGCACGGCGGGCTGGCTTTCGGTCTCGATCGCATTGTCACCATGATGGCCGGTGCCGAGTCGATTCGCGACGTGATCGCCTTTCCCAAAACGCAGCGCGCGCAGTGTCTGCTGACCGATGCGCCGTCCGATGTGGATGAAAAGCAGTTGCGTGAGCTGCACATCCGCCTGCGGCAGAAGGTCGAAACCCAGGTCGAGGTCGGCAAGTCCTGAGCATGCGGCATCTGCTCTGCGCGCTGATTGGTGTCGCGCTGTTCGGCACCGCGCTGGCGCGCGACAACCGGATCGGCACCATCCCGGCATCGGCGTTGCCGGAAGAAGCGCGCGCAACGCTGAAGCTGATCGATTCCGGCGGTCCCTTTCCCTACCGTCGCGACGGCATCGTTTTCCAGAATCGCGAACGCCGGCTGCCCGAACAGGCGAAAGGCTATTACCGCGAGTACACCGTGCCGACGCCGGGCAGTGCCGATCGCGGCGCGCGACGCATCGTTGCGGGTGACAGGCCGCCAGCAGTGTTCTACTACACTGCCGATCATTACCGGAGCTTCCGCAGGATCCAGCGATGAGTATCGCGCATTACGAAAATCTGTTCGGCAATGCCGCCCTGGCCGGGGTTCATCATTTGCCGCATGGCCCCATCGACCAGTTGCTGGCCGGCGCACAGGCCGCCGGTTGCGTGGTCTTGCACGTCGATCTGGCCGCAGCGCGCGACAAGGATGAAATGCTGGCAGCCATCGCCCGCTCCCTGCGCTTTCCGGAGTGGTTCGGCCACAACTGGGACGCCTTGACCGACAGCCTGCTTGACTTGGGCTGGCTGCCTGCCACCGGCTACGTGATCATCCTGGAACATTGCGACGGCATACACGGCCGGGCGGAGGCCGACTTCGTCACCCTGATGCAGATTTTCCAGGACGCCGCGGCGACCTGGCGCGAAGACGGTGTGCCGTTCTGGTGCCTGGTGGACATGCAGGCCGACGGCATCGCCTGGTTGCCGACGGTCGCGCAACCCGGCTGAGGCGCGGGTGAAGTACAAGAAGCCGGTCTCCGTGCTGGTGGTGATCCACACCCCGGCGCTGGAAGTGCTTTTGCTGGAGCGCGCCCGTCACCCCGGATTCTGGCAGTCGGTCACCGGCAGTCAGGAAGATGAAGAGCCGTTGCTGGCAACGGCGCACCGCGAAGTGCAGGAGGAAACCGGCATCGATGCCGCCGTGGCGGATTTCTGCGACTGGCAACTGACCAACCACTACGAGATTTTTGCCGAGTGGCGGCATCGCTACGCCCCCGGCGTCACGCAGAACACCGAGCATGTCTTCAGCCTGTGCCTGCGCGAACGCATGGATGTCGCCATCGCTCCCGACGAACATCTGGCCTATCGCTGGCTGCCCTGGCGCGAGGCGGCAGCCGCCTGTTTTTCGTGGACCAATCGCGACGCCATCCTTGAATTGCCGCAACGATTGGCCCGGCGTCCCGGACCCGGGGCAGGCTGCCAAGGGGACTCTTGAAATTTCTTTTCGGGCGCCTATGTAGTGCGCAAGGCCTTCGTCATGATTGAGGCCACGAACCCGAAAGGAGAATGAAATGAGCAATTTGATCCGCCGCGATCCACTCGATGACTTTTTCCGTGGTTTCTTCGTCCGCCCGGTTGATTTTGGAGCGGAATCCGACGCGCCTGCGGTAAAAATCGATGTCAAGGAGCAGGAGAAAGCCTATCTGGTCCAGGCTGAAATTCCGGGCGTAAAGAAGGAAGACATCCATGTCGCCGTCGATGGCGCCGTCGTCTCGATCAGCGCCGAGCGGCGCGAGGAGAAGGATGTCAGGGAAGGCGAACGCGTGTTGCGCACCGAACGCTATTTCGGCAAGGTCTCGCGCAGCTTCCAGTTGGCGCAGGAGATCGATGAAGCCCAGGTCAGCGCCAAATACACCGACGGCGTGCTCGAACTGGTCCTGCCGAAGAAGGCCGCAACCCAGGCGCGCAGAATCACCATCCAGTAAGCGCCGGCGTCGGTCGGCGCAGGCATATTCAGGGCAAGCCACGGCTGCAGTGGCTTGCCCTGTTTGCTTGCGAGCCCGCTAGAATGGGCGAAGTTATCACTTGCACTCGCCCATACCCATGACTGAAAAGCTCGCTCCCCTCGTCAAGGCCGGCGTTCTGGCCGAGGCCCTGCCCTATATCAAGCGCTTTCACGACAAAACCATCGTCGTCAAATACGGCGGCAACGCCATGACCGACGAACACCTCAAACAGTGTTTTGCCCGCGACGTGGTGCTGCTCAAGCTGGTCGGCATGAATCCGGTGGTGGTGCACGGCGGCGGCCCGCAGATCGAGAACCTTCTGGCGCGCGTCGGCAAGAAAGGCGAATTCGTCCAGGGCATGCGCGTGACCGATGCCGAAACCATGGAACTGGTCGAGATGGTGCTCGGCGGCCAGGTGAACAAGGAAATCGTCAATCTGATCAACCAGCACGGCGGCAAGGCCGTGGGCCTCACCGGCAAGGACGGCAACTTCATCCGTGCCAAAAAGCTGATGATGGAAAACAAGGACACCCCAGGCGACCTGATCGACATCGGTCAGGTCGGCGACATAGTCTCCATCGACCCGAGCCTGATCGCCCTGCTCGACAGCGGCGACTTCATCCCGGTGATCGCGCCGATCGGCGTCGGCAGCGAGGGCGAAACCTACAACATCAACGCCGACGTCGTGGCCGGCAAGATCGCCGAAGTGCTCAGAGCGGAAAAACTCGTGCTGCTGACCAATACGCCCGGTGTGCTGGACCAGTCCGGCAGGCTGATCACCGGCATCACGCCCAAGCAGATCGACGAGATGGTGGCGGACGGCACGCTCTCCGGCGGCATGCTGCCCAAGATCAGCTCGGCGCTGGACGCGGCAAGGAGCGGCGTGAAGGGCGTGCACATCATCGACGGCCGCGTCGAACATGCACTGTTGCTGGAAATCCTGACCGACGAAGGCGTCGGGACCCTGATCAAGTCGAAGTAATCCATCTGGACACGCCATGAATGAAACCCGCGCCGCCAAAGTCGGCGAAAAGAAACTCCTGATCCTGCAAACCATCGCCGAAATGCTGGAACGGCCGGCCGTGGAGAAGGTCACCACGGCGCTGCTGGCCAAGCAACTGCAGGTATCGGAGGCGGCGCTTTACCGCCACTTCGCGAGCAAGGCGCAGATGTACGAAGGGCTGATCGAATTCATCGAAAGCGGGGTATTTTCGGTCATCAACCAGATCGAAGCCGCCGAGGAGTCCGGCCTCAAGCAGGCCGAGGCCATCGTCGCCTCGTTGCTGCGCTTCGCGCAGAAGAATCGCGGCCTGACGCGGGTGCTGGTGGGCGACGCGCTGGTGCATGAAAACCCGCGCCTGCAGGCCCGCATCAACCAGTTGCTGGACCGCATCGAAGCCACCCTCAAGCAATGCCTGAAAGTCGCTTCGGCGCAGGGGGCTCTGGCGGCTGAACACGACTTCGGCGCTCACGCCGACCTGCTGGTTTGCTACGCCGTGGGCCGCTGGCAGCGCTTCGTCAAGAGCGGCTTCAAGGCCGATCCGCTGGCGAACTGGCCGGCGCAGTGGCCGATCCTTGCCAGGTAATCAGCGGCGACACGGCGGCCGCCGTGTCGCCAGCGCCAACTCTCAGGCTTTGAGCAGGGTTGCCGCTTCCAGCGCGAAATAAGTCAGGATGCCGTCGCAGCCGGCGCGCTTGAATGACAGCAGCGCCTCCATCATCACCGCATCGTGGGCCAGCCAGCCGTTCTGCGCGGCGGCCTTGAGCATCGCGTATTCGCCGCTGACCTGGTAGGCGTAGGTCGGCACGCCGAACTCGTCCTTGACCCGGCGCACGATGTCGAGATAGGGCATGCCGGGCTTGACCATCACCATGTCGGCGCCTTCGGCGAGATCCAGCGCCACTTCGCGCAAAGCCTCATCGCTGTTGCCCGGGTCCATCTGGTAAGTGGATTTGTTGCCCTTGCCCAGATTGCCTGCAGAGCCGACCGCATCGCGGAAGGGTCCGTAGAACGCCGAGGCATACTTTGCCGCATAGGCCAGGATGCGCGTGTGGATCAGCTTCTCGTTATCCAGCGTGGCGCGGATGCGGCCGATGCGGCCGTCCATCATGTCCGAAGGCGCCACCACGTCGGCGCCGGCGCGCGCGTGGCACAGGGCCTGTTTGGCCAGGGCATCCAGCGTCTCGTCGTTCATCACGTAGCCGCGCGGATCGGCCGGATCGATCAGGCCGTCCTGGCCGTGACTGGTATAGGGGTCGAGCGCGACGTCGGTGATCACACCGAGTTCGGGGAATTCCTGCTTGAGTCGCGCGACCACGGTCGGCACCAGACCCGCCGGGTTCCACGCTTCTTCGGCACCGTGAGTCTTCTTGCTGCTGTCCACCACGGGGAACAGCGCCAGCGCCGGCACGCCCAGCTTCAAGGCCCTTTCCGCGACCGGCAGCAGGCGGTCCAGCGACACGCGCTCAACGCCGGGCATCGACCCAACGGCCTCGGTGCGGCCCGCGCCCTCGAGGACGAAGACCGGATAAATCAGGTCGTCAGCCGTAAGCGTGTGCTCACGCATCAGGCGCCGCGAGAAGTCATCGCGACGCATCCGGCGCATCCGCGATCCAGGGAATACCCCTTTTATAATCATTGACTTAGCCTCGTAAATATTTTGAACATTACTTGAACTTTAACGCATGCGCCCTATCATAGTAAGCAGACAGTGGCGGACGCCCGTTCCCACTGCCTCCCGCTTCACCTCCCTGAGCGGGTGCCTTGAACATTTCAAGGTGTTTCGCCCTCGGCCTTCTCCCCTTTGGTCGAGGGCTTTTATTTTGGCGCAGCCAAAATAAAAGCCCTTCGGGCGAATTGTGACGGCTATCCCCCCGGCCCCCTTTCAAGAAAGGGGGTGACTATGTTTGCTGACTTCGTCAGCCGGTTGCCAAAGCCGAACTTTGACTTTCCAACCAGCTTCCGATCACCTGCTCCGCTTCGTCCATGCCGGTCTTCTTCAGGCTGGAAAACATCTGCACGGTCACCTGCTCGCCGAACTTCGCCAGTTCGGCGCGGGTCTCGCGCAGGGTCTTGGTCTGCTCCTGCTTTGTCAGCTTGTCCGACTTGGTCAGCAGGCAATGGATCGGTCGTCCCGTGGAGCCGAACCAGCCGATCATTTTCCAGTCGAGTTCGGTCAGCGGGCGGCGCGAATCCATGATCAGCACCAGGCCGACAAGATTGGAACGGCAGGTCAGGTAATGCTCCAGCAAGCCCTGCCATTGCAGACGCACAGCCAGGGGCACCTGGGCATAGCCGTAGCCGGGCAGATCGACCAGGGCCGCGCCGTTTTTCATGCGGAACAGGTTGATCAGTTGGGTACGGCCCGGTGTCTTGGAGACGAAGGCGAGCCGGGTGTGCCCCACCAGGGTATTGATGGCACTGGATTTTCCGGAATTCGAACGACCGGCGAAAGCAATCTCGGGACCGACCGGGGGTGGCAGGCCGCTGGGCTGGGCTACGGAAATTTCAAAAGTGGCGTGGCGGAATAGGGGCATGGGGGATACATCGGAGACACGCCGCCAGACAGGCTGACGTGGAGAAATCGGGCGAGCTGGGATAGAATATCAGGTTTACAATTTCCGAATCCTGCAGTTTTCGAGGAGTTTTGCCCATGAAGTTTTCCCTGCTTACACTGTTGTGCGCGATGACTGCATTCGGCGCGCAAGCCGCCGATACCGCCAAGGCAGCCCCGAAAGGCGATGCCGCCCGCGGCCAGGCCATCGCCTCCACCGTCTGCGTGGCCTGTCACGGCCCGGACGGCAACAGTCCGCTGGCTGCCAACCCTAAACTGGCAGGGCAGCATGCCGATTACCTGCTCAAGCAGATGAAAAACTTCAAGGCTGCCGAGGGCAAGCAGCCCGAGCGCGTCAGCGCGATCATGAATGGCATGATCGCCGCCTTCGACGAAGCTCAGATGCGCGATCTCTCTGCTTACTTTGCGGCGCAGACGCAGAAGGGCGAAGCGGCAAAAAGCCGCGAAACCATCGAACTCGGCCAGAAACTGTATCGCGGCGGAGACCAGGCCAAGGGCTTGCCGGCCTGCGCAGCGTGTCACGGCCCGGCCGGCGCCGGCATTCCGGCCCAGTACCCGCGTATCGGCGGCCAGTTTGCCGAATACACCGAAGTACAGCTGAAGAGCTTCCGCGACGGCGTCCGCGCCAACGATCCGAACAAGATGATGCGTATGGTCGCGCTGAAGATGACCGACGTCGAAATCAAGGCCGTGTCGGACTACATCGCCGGACTGCGCTAAGAATCGACGTGAGCGCGGCGGCCGGAACTAAATAGTCGCTGCAAAAAGTGCGGCCCGGGAATTCCCGGGCCGCACTTTTTCTTGGTCCGCGCCTAGGCCGGCTGTCTGCCGTAAAGCGCCGGGAATTCCTCCTTGATATAGGTCGCGAATTCCCGGTCGTCGCTCAGGACGTGACGGACAAACCAGGCTTCGAAGAAACCGACCAGGTTTTCGCCCGACGGGTTCCGCTGCAGTTTGTCCTCCAGCTCGCCCATCAGCTCGATGATTCTCGCGTGCCCGTAGCGATGATCCTCCAGGCCGGGATATCGGGTGATTTCATGCAGCGACTCCTCGACGGCGAGGTGGAACTTCATGTAGGCGGCAAGCTGCGACAGCAGGAAGTGCAGGATATGCCAGGGGTCCCGCTTCGCGATCGAGTTTTCGATAGCCAGCAGGTGTTCGAAGATTTGCTTGTGTTGATTGTCGATCGCTTCGATGCCGATCGCCAGATCGCTGTCCCACTTCATGATGCCGTCCTTCTCGCTGACCGCAAAAACCGCGGCGCCTGCCGGTTGATCCTTACTTCAGCCGGCCGCCACTTGCACGAATGATACCCGCCAGATCGCGGCGCTGTTCGATATCGGCGAGACCCGCCGCTGCCAGCAGTTCACGCACAGCCTTGGCCTGGTCGTAACCGTGCTCCAGCCAGAGCCAGCCACCGGATGCCAGATGTGCGGGCGCGGCGAAAACGATGCAACGAATCGCGTCCAGCCCATCGGCGCCGCTGGCCAGCGCCGCGACCGGTTCGTGGCGCAGGTCGCCTGCCGCCAGGTGCGGATCGGCTGCCGCGACGTAGGGTGGATTGGCGACGATCAGATCGAAACGTTCGCCGGCCAGGGCTGAGAACCAGTCACTCTGCAGGAAGCGCACTTGCGCGCCGAGCCGTTCCGCGTTCTTGCGCGCGACCTGCAGTGCTGCCGCGGAAGCATCCACGGCCGTGACCTGCGCATTCGGGATCTCCAGCGCCAGCGTCACGGCAAGGCAACCGCTGCCGGTGCCGAGGTCGAGTATCCGCGCCGCGCCTGTCGCCGTAAATCCAGCGCCAACTTTCGCCAGCGCGATTTCAACCAGCAGTTCGGTTTCGGGACGCGGGATCAGCACCGACGACGAGACCTCGAATTCGCGCCCGAAAAACTCGCGAAATCCGACCAGGTAGGCGACCGGCTCGCCGCCCGCGCGCCGCGCCACGAGCGACGCGAAGGCCAGCAACTCGTCCTCGTCGAGCATCTGATCGTCATGACCGATCAGCCAGGCCGCCGATTGTTGCAGGACGTGGCCCAGCAGCAGCCTCGCCTCGCCGGCCGGCAGCTTGGCCCGCGCCGCCGCAAGCGCTGCAGCCACGGTGCTCATTCCGCCAGCGCCGCCAGCAGTTCGGCCTGGTGCTCGGCGGTCAGTGCGCCGACCAGTTCGTCGAGGTCGCCGTCCATGATGGCGTCGATCTTGTACAGCGTCAGGTTGATGCGGTGGTCGGTGATCCGGCCCTGCGGGAAGTTGTAGGTGCGGATGCGCTCCGAGCGGTCGCCGGAACCGATCAGGCTCTTGCGTTGCGAGGCGATCTGCTGCTGTTGCTCGCGCTGCTTGGCATCGTTGATGCGCGCCGCCAGCACCGACATCGCCTGCGCCTTGTTGCGGTGCTGGGAGCGGTCATCCTGGCACTCGACGACGATGCCGGTCGGGAGGTGGGTGATGCGCACCGCCGAGTCGGTCTTGTTGATGTGCTGGCCGCCGGCGCCCGAGGCACGGAAGGTGTCGATGCGCAGATCGGCCGGGTTGATATCGATGTCCACCAGTTCGTCGGCCTCCGGCATCACCGCCACGGTGCAGGCCGAGGTGTGGATGCGGCCCTGGGTTTCCGTCACCGGCACGCGCTGCACGCGGTGCCCGCCCGACTCGAACTTGAGTTTCGAGTAGGCGCCCTGACCCTCGATGCGGGCGATGATTTCGCGGAAGCCGCCGAGGTCGGATTCGCTGCGCGAGACGATCTCGACTTTCCAGCGCCGGCGTTCGGCATAGCGGCTGTACATGCGGAACAGATCTGCGGCGAACAGCGCCGACTCGTCACCGCCGGTGCCGGCGCGGATTTCGAGGAACAGGTTGCGCTCGTCATTGGGATCCTTGGGCAGCAGCGCGGTCTGCAAGGCGATTTCGAGCCGGGCCATCTCGGCGCTGGCCGACTCCTGTTCGGCCTGGGCCAGTTCCTTCATCTCCGGGTCGCCGAGCATCTCCCCGGCGCTTGAATAGTTGGCGCTGGCGCTACGGTAAAGATGGAACAGATCCACCACCGGCGTGATGTCGGCGCGCTCGCGGGTCAGCTTGCGGTAGCTGTCCATGTCGCGCGCGGCGTGTTCGCCGCCGAGCAGGCCGTCGATTTCGGCCAGGCGTTCGCTGAGGCGTTCGAGTTTTTCGAGTATGCTTTTTTTCATGGGATCACGTCAGTTTGCCGGCGCAGGGGCGGCGCGGGCGATGAGTTGTATGCTTTGGCGCACCTCGGCGGCGAGCAGCAGTTCGGTCTGCGCCGCTGCGAGCGTAATCCGCTCGTCGAACTGCAACAAGCCGGCCTCGTCCGTCTGCAGGATTTCGGCATCGATCAGATTGCGGATCACGTTGGCGAACAGCAGTTTTTCCGAAAACTCGGCCGAATTGAACTGGTAGAGCATGGTCAGCCGCTGCGCCAGCAGGTGGGCGGCTTCCTCCAGCGCGTTGCGGGTCAGGCGGCCGCTGCCGTGATGCTGCAACAGGGCCAGGGTGAGGAACTGGCGTTCCAGCGTGGGCCGGATGATTTCGCCGAGTTGCCGCAGTTCGGGACTGGCCTCGCTGTTCGGCGGCGGCGCGCGCAGGATCTCGCTGTCGCCGAGGATCAGGCCGCGCCGGGACAATGCCGCTTCCGTGCGATCGATCACCGCATCGAGTTCGGCGGCCTCCCAGGGCAGGAACAGTTCGGCGCGCAACAGACCGTAGATGCCCCTGATCGCCTCCCGCGCGCGCTGCCGCGGCAGCCGCTGGTTGTGGCTGAGCAGGCAGGCCAGCAGCGCCGGCAGGGCGAACAGGTGCAGCACATTGTTGCGGAAGTAGGCCAGCAGCGCCGCCTGCTGCTCGTCGGCGCGAATCATGTCGCCCAGCGGATGCGGATGACATTGCACCAGGTCGAGCCGACGCGCATAGGCTATCACCGCGGCCGGCGGCAGCCTGCAAGCCACGATGGATTCGGCCCAGCCGGTCTCGGCCAGCAGGTATTGGGCATGCTCGATCTGCTTTTCCAGCAGCTTCAGATCGGCAGCGTGCTTGGGCGTGGACAGCAGCGTCACGGCCAGCAGATTCACCGGATTGACCACGGCCTGGGCGTTGATGCTGCGCGCCAGCGCGGTGGCCGTGGCCTCCACCGCATTGCGCAGCCAAGGCGCCCTGGCATCGATGCTTTCCTCGCGCCAGGCCGGGTGCTGCGCGTCGAGGAATTCGGCCAGCGCCAGCGGCGGGCCGAAATTGACATGAACCTTGCCGAAATTGCGCTTCAGCAGCCGCGCCGCGGCGAGCAGGTCGCCTAGCGATTCGGACTGCTTGGGCCGGCCGTGGAGTTCCGCCAGATAGCTGCTGCCTTCCATCAGCTTCTCGTAGCCGATATACACGGGCACGAAGACCAGCGGCCGCGCACGGCTGCGCACGAAGCTGTGTATGGTCATCGCCAATATGCCGGCCTTGGGCGCCAGCATGCGCCCGCTGCGGCTGCGCCCGCCCTCGATGAAGTATTCGATCGGAAAACCGCGATCGATCATCAGGTGCAGGTATTCGAGAAACACCGTCGCATAGAGCTGCTCGCCCTTGAACTTGCGGCGCAGGAAAAAGGCGCCGGAACGCCGCAGCACGGAGCCGAGCAGCGGCAGGTTCAGGTTGGCCCCGGCCGCGATGTGCGGCACCATCAGGCCGCGGTTGAAAATGATGTAGGACAGCAGCAGATAATCGACATGGCTGCGATGGCAGGGTACATAGACGATGCCGTGTCCCGGCGCCACCGCCGTGACGCGCTCGAAGTTGTGCACCTCGACGCCGTTGTAAACCTTGTTCCAGACCCAGGTCAGGAACAGCGAAAACGCCCGCACCACCGAGTACGTGTAGTCGGAAGCGATCTCCAGCGCGAACTCCCGCGCCGCGCGCTGTGCGGCAACTTGCGAAATCGACTTGGCCTGCGCTTCGGCAACAATGGCCTCGCGCACGGCCGGCGTGTTGAGCAGGGCGCGCAGCTGGGTGCGCCGATGCGACAGGTCGGGACCGATCGCCATCTCGCGCTGGCGCCGGAAGTGCACGCGCAGGATGCGCCCCAGCTTGCGCAGCGCGCGCGGCTCGTCGATGCGTTCGCTGAGCAGTTCGCGCAGCGAAATCGGCGCATTGAAACGCACCATGGTGTGACGGCCATGGATCAGGATGGCGAACAACTGCCGCAGCGTGCTGACCGACTGCCAGGTCTCGGCGAACAAGGCCTCGAGTATCGAGTCCTGCTTGCCCGGCTCGCGTCCCCAGAGTATGGTCACCGGGACCAGTTGCACGTCGAAACGCGGATCGGCGACCGCGGTCCTGACCAGCGCCTTGAGCAGCGCCGAATGCTCATTGCGCGGATTCGGCGCAAATTGCCCGCGCGTATTGCGCGAGAGGAAAAAGAAGGATCGCGGCGCGGAAAAAGCCGCATCGCGCAAGGGCCGCAAGGCCGGCGGCAAGCCCAATTCACGACATTCCCGATCGAGCACCAGCAGATTCGACAGGCGCCGTACGTCGAGCACGTAGCAAACCGCCAGTTCGGGCCGCAGCTTGAGCATTTCCGGAGTTTCCGGGAACACCCGGGTACGCGTCGCGAGGTAAAGAATTCGACGCAGAAGGTCCAGCGTCCAGCCGGTGAGATCGATGAAGGGCTGGCGGCTCACGGGCGGGCAGGCTTCTGCGCCGCGCAGGCGCCGGGCGATCGATGCGGGACCACGCACCTACTCCCCGGAATTCAGGCGATAAATGCGGGAGATTAAGGCGGAAACTTCGGTGCGCTCGGCGCCTTCGGCCTGATTCAGGGCGTGGGTCGGGGCATGCAGCAACTTGTTGGTGAGGCCGTGCGACAGCGCGTCGAGCACCTTGGCCGGGTCGTCGCCGCGCGCCAGCAGCTTCAGGGCGTGTTCCACCTCATGGCGGCGTGCGCGTTCGCCGGCATCGCGCAGGGCGCGGATGGTCGGCACCGTTTCGCGCGATTCCAGCCAGTGCAGGAAACCCGAGACGCGGTCGGTGATGATGGCTTCGGCCTCGACCACGGCGGCCTGGCGCGATTCAAGGCCCGATTCGACGATCTGGCCGAGGTCGTCCAGGGTGTAGAGAAACACATCGTCCTGGCGGCCCACTTCTTCCTCGATGTCGCGCGGCACGGCCAGATCGACCATGACCATCGGCCGGTGGCGGCGCGCCTTCAAGGCACGCTCGACCATGCCGAGGCCGATGATGGGCAGCGAGCTGGCGGTGCAGGAAACCACGATGTCGTAGTCCGCCAGACGCTCGCCGAGCTGGTCCAGTTTCATCGCGTCGCCGCCGAAGCGCGCAGCCAGGTCGGCGCCGCGCTCCAGGGTGCGGTTGGCGATGGTGAGCCGTTTCGGCTTCTGCGCCGCGAAATGCGCGGCGCACAGCTCGACCATCTCGCCGGCACCGATGAACAGCACTTTTTGTTCCGACAAACTATCGAAAATCCGGGCCGACAAATGCACGGCCGCGGCGGCCATGGAAACCGTGTTGGCGCCGATCGCGGTGGTCGAACGGACTTCCTTGGCGACGGCGAAGGTGCGCTGGAACAGCTTGCCCAACAGCGTGCCGAGGGTGCCCGCCTCTTCCGCGGCACGCGCCGCCTGCTTCATCTGGCCGAGAATCTGCGGTTCGCCGAGCACCATCGAATCGAGCCCGGCGGCGACGCGGAACATGTGGCGCACCGCATCCTGCTGCGGATGCTGGTAGAGGTAGGGATGGATCTTCTGCGGCGACAGCGAGTGATACTCGGCCAGCCAGTCCGCGGCGACCTGCGGATTTTCGGCGGCGCAATACAGCTCGGTGCGATTGCAGGTCGACAGGATCGCGGCTTCGCGCACCGATTTCGCCCGCAACAGGTCGTGCAGGGCCTGCCCCATGTGCAAGGGGTCGAACGCCACCTGCTCGCGCACTGCCAGCGGGGCCGTATGGTGGTTGATACCCAGAGCGAACAGCTGCACGGAGATATGACCTTGAAGCGACTGAGAAATGGCCGAAAGCGGGTATTAGAAACCGATCGGCGCCAAACAACAAGACCAGCCGCTGCTCCCGCAGTCGACCGGGCAGGGCTAGACTGCGCATTATATTGGGGCCGCGCGGCGTTCGGGAGATGCCGCGCCGGCGCATTTTCCAGACGGAGCGATCCGCCAACCGACTCGTGACGGGACCATGAACAACGACATCCTGCAGTCCGCCCTCGCCGATTACTTTGCGCCCTGGGTTCAAGCCCTGGGCCTCAAGGTGGAATCCGGTTCAGCGGATTCCGTGCTGCTGCGCCTGCCGCAGAGCGACCAGCTATCCCGCGTCGGCGGCATGCTCTGCGGCCAGGCCATGACGGCGGCGGCGGATACGGCCATGGTGCTGGCCCTGATCAGGCACTTCGGCGAATTCCGCCCCTGCACCACGGTGCAGCAGTCCACCAGCTTCCTCAAGCCGCTCTCGGGCCAGGATGCACTGATCGAAGCCCGCGTGATCCGCGCCGGCAAGGCGCTGGCCTTCGGTGAAATCGACATTCGCGGCGCCGCGGACGGCAAGAGCGTGTGCCGCAGCAGCACGACCTACGCGCTGCTCTAACGCTCATGGCTTCGATGAGCCACCGCGGGTTATGAAATATTGCACTTACTTCGATAAGCCGCGGGCTGGCAAATGGGGCCCGCCCCTCCCGTCCTCCCCTCGCGGGGAGGCTACTGATTGGCTCGCTGCGCTCGAAAACTTGCATCCGCATTGGCCGGCGTATTTCACGTTAAGTTCAAACAGGTAAAATCGCGCCCTTTCGCGGCGCTCGTCGGCAGCAAACGGCGTGTCACCAGCGCCAACTCTTGGAGAATTTCAGTGCAACTCGTCTGTCTCGACCTCGAAGGCGTACTCGTTCCCGAAATCTGGATCGAGTTTTCCAAACGCACCGGCATCCCGGAACTTTCCCGCACCACGCGCGACGAGCCGGACTATGACAAGCTGATGAAATACCGGCTGGACTTGCTAAAGACGCACAAGCTGGGCCTGCCCGACATCCAGAAAGTGATCGCCGACATGGGGCCGATGGCCGGCGCCTGCGACTTCCTCGACGCGCTGCGCCGCGACTACCAGGTCATCATCCTCTCCGACACCTTCTACGAATTCGCCATGCCGCTGATGGCCCAGCTCAACATGCCGGTGCTGTTCTGCCACAAGCTGGAGGCGGACGCCGCCGGCTTCGTGGTGAACTACCACCTGCGCATGCCGAACCAGAAGCGGGAATCGGTGCTGCGCTTCAAGGAACTCAACTTCAAGGTCATCGCCGCCGGCGATTCCTACAACGACACGGCGATGCTGGCCGAAGCCCACGCCGGCATCCTGTTCCATCCGCCGCAGAACGTGATCGACGAATTCCCGCAATTTCCGGTGACCATGAACTATGCCGAACTGCGCGCGGAGATCGACAAGGCCTCGGCCCGCATATGACGTCCCGCCGCCGAGCCGCCTCAAGGCGGGACAAGCCAGAGGCCCGGAAGTTGCGCGAAGCGCGACTGAACTATCGTCATCCCCTTCCCTGGGAAGGGGAACGAGGGGAAGGCTCCTTCTGATGCATAAAGCGCGCTTTTACACGCTGACCGCCTCCTGCCCGGATCAGGTCGGCATCATCGCGCGCGTCACCGGCTTCATCGCCGAGCACAAGGGCTGGATTCTCGAATCCAGCTTCCACGCCGATGAGCTTCCCGCAGCAGGGCCGCCCCAAGGCGGGAACATTCTGGAAACCGGAGCCGGCGCAGCCGGAGAACCCGCGTCACCCCCTTCCCCGGGACGAGGACAGGGTTTCGCGGAGCAAAGCTCCGCGCTGCCGCAGCCGGCTGGCTGTGCAAAGCCAGCTGCGGGGCAGGGGCGGGGGGATGGTCGGGAGGTCGGGCGTTACTTCATGCGCATCGAGGTCCGCGCCGATTCGCTGCCCTTCGAGCTCGCCGAATTCCGCGGTCGCTTCCAGCCGCTGGCCACGGAACTGCAACTGGACTGGCGCATCAACGATTCGGCGCTGAAGAAGCGCGTCGTGGTGCTGGTCTCGAAGCAGGAGCACTGCCTCTACGACCTGCTGGCGCGCTGGCAATCGAAGGAACTCGACATCGAGATCGCCTGCGTGATCTCGAATCACGATACCTTCCGGGGCTTCGTCGAGTGGCACGGCATCCCCTTCCACCACGTGCCGGTGCCGGCCGAGGACAAGGCCGCAGCCTATGCCGAGGTCAAGCGCCTGTTCGAGCAGGCAGGCGGCGACACCATGGTTCTCGCGCGCTACATGCAGATCCTCTCGCCCGAGCTGTGCGCCGCCTATCCGGGGCAGATTCTCAACATCCACCACAGCTTCCTGCCCTCCTTCGTCGGCGCCAAGCCCTACCACCAAGCCTACACGCGCGGCGTCAAGCTGATCGGCGCGACCTGCCACTACGTCACCGCGGACCTCGACCAGGGCCCGATCATCGAGCAGGACGTGATCCGCATCGACCACTCGGATTCGGTCGAGGACATGGTGCGCTACGGCAAGGACATCGAGAAAACCGTGCTGGCGCGTGGCCTGCGCTATCACCTCGAAGACCGCGTGCTGGTCCACGGCAACAAGACCGTGGTGTTTCGCTAAGCGCGCTTCCTCAGCAGCAGCCAGAGCCCGAACAGCACCATCGGCAGGCTCAGCCACTGCCCCATGCTGACCACGTAGGACACGCCGAAGATGCCGTGATCCGGCTCGCGGAAATATTCGGCGGCAAAGCGCAACACGCCGTAGCCGATCAGGAACATGCCGGATACCGCACCGAGCGCGCGTTGCCGTGCGGAAAACAGCCAGAGGACCACGAACAGCAGCAGGCCTTCGCCGGCCGCCTGGTACAGCGGCGACGGATGGCGCGGCAGGCGGTCGACATGCGGGAAGATCATCGCCCAGGGCAGGCCCGGATCGGCCACCCGGCCCCACAGTTCGCCGTTGATGAAGTTGCCGATGCGCCCCGCCATGAGGCCCAGCGGCACCAGCGGGGCGATGAAATCGGTGACCTGGAAAAAGCTCCGGCCGGCCTTGCGGCCCCACAGCGCCATGGCCACGAAGACGCCGAGCATGCCGCCGTGAAAGGCCATGCCGCCCTTCCACACCGCGAGGATTTCCAGCGGATGCGCCAGGTAATAGCCCGGCTCGTAAAAGATCACCTGGCCCAGGCGCCCGCCGAGGATCACGCCGAGCACGCCATAGAACAGCAGGTCGTCGACATCCTGCGCGCTCATGCCGTGCCAGGGCTGCGACGCGGCGCGCCGCTTGCCGAGCCAGAGGAAAGCGACAAAGCCGGCCAGGTACATCAGGCCGTACCAGCGCACGGCCAGCGGGCCGACGGAAATGGCGATGGGATCGAACTGGGGATGGATCAGCATGGCGAATCAGGCTCCGTGGCACTTCTTGTACTTCTTGCCACTGCCGCAGGGGCAGGGATCGTTGCGGCCGATCTTGACACCGTGCCGGATCGGAACAACGGCAGGAACAGGATTGGCCCTGGCCGGCTGGTCTTCGGCAAACCCGGCCCACCAGCCGATTTCCTTCTTCACGCTGCGCACATAGCCTTTGCCGCGCCCGAGCTGTTCGTCGCGACAGGTCTCGTAGGAGCGAGAGATATGTCGTTCGGTCCAGGCCAAATCGGCCATCGTTGGATTCGGCAGATGGTCCGCAAACCAGCCTTGTATGCGTTCCAGCATCTCCACGGCACCAATGTCGGTGGCAACCGAAACCACCGAGTCGATGAGCTCGAAAGTCCTGGATTCTCTTCCAGGCTGCCGCAACCGTATCGCTTCGGCATCACCCAGGCGCATCAGGTAGGCGATCAATTCCTCGCGCGATGCCTCGCCTTCGAATACCCGCACCATGATGGCGTCGAGCGCCGCGTGGCGCGCCCAGTGCGCGGCGGCGCGGTCCTCGACAAGACCCTTCAGCAGGCTCAAATCACCGTCGCAGACCGAGGCCAGACAGCGTCCATACGATTCGGTCAGCGTGTCGCCGAGCAGTTGCCTGACCACCACCTCGGAGTGATGACCCAGTCGCACCAGCGGCGCATACGCCGTCGTCTCGCGCCAGGTGGCCAGCAGGTGCATGGCATAGAGATGCAGCACGTAATCGTGATTGGCGCCTTCTTCGGGATGATCCGCGAGCCGGGCGATGGCCTCCACCAGATGCGGCGTCACCTCCTCGCGATGTGCGTCGGCGAATGCGATCGCCGCCTCGGGGAAGGGTTGCGAGAAATATTCGATCTGCTCGCGCAGTGCGTTCCAGGCGTCGGACATGAGAATGGTCGGTGAAAATAAATGTCAGGAAGGGTTGGTTCTGACGATACGGCGACGACATCAGGCCGCGCCGATATGCCGATCGAGCTTGCCCAGCAAGCCTACCCGGGCATGACCGAGTTTATGTGATTGCCCACGGCTTGAACACCACCGGCAGCGCCGCCGCAAAGTCGCGGTCGTTGCGCGTCGCCAGGACCAGGCCATGTTCGACCGCCGTCGCCGCAATGATCGAATCGAAGGCAGCCATGGTGCGCCCACCGGCCTCGACGCCGGCGCACATCTCGCCCCAGTAGGCGGCGGACTCGCGCGTGAAAGTCCGTATCCGGTCGGCAAACCCGGCCTGCAATTGCTCGAGCCAGCTCACCAGATCGGTCTTGCGCCGCGAACGCAACTGATCAACAGAGTCCCAGCTCGAAAGTCGGCGCCGGCGATACGGCAATCGGAAGCACCGAATCAGTGCGCGCCGAGGAACCAATCGAGTGCACGCTCGACGTTCTGGCCGCGGCGATGGAAGCCGCCATGGTCGCCGCCGGGGTCCTCGCTCAGGTCGGCATTGGCGCCCTTGTCCTGCAGCCAGCGCTGGCTGCGGCGCATGGCGGGACAGCCGTCGCGCTCGGGGTTGGGGTCGCCGCCGCCGCAATAGAGCCACCAGCGCGTCCCGGCATAGGGCGTGGCGCCGAAGCGGCCGCGCTCGATCTCGCGGTTCATGGGGAAATCGGCAGACATGCCGCCTGAATTGGCGACGATGTTGCGAAACAACGGGCGCGGGGTGCGGCCATCCATCGCCGCCAGCGCGTAGAGATTGGCCGAGCCGCGCGAGAAGCCGTGCAGCAAGGTGTTCTCGGGGCGAGCACCGGCCGCCGCCATGAGCCCTTCGAGTTCGCGGCGCATCTCGGGCGGCGCGTAGTAGTCGGCCATCTGCTGGCCGCCGCCCAACCACCATTGCAGGGCGATGATGCCGAGCTGGCGCTTCTGCGCAAAAGGCTGCCACAGCGCGATCTCGTCATAAGCCCAACTGCCGGTGCCGTGCAGCGTGACGATCCAGCCGGTGGGCGGCCCCGGCGGGCGCCAGACCAGCGCGAAACTGCGGCCGTCGCGCGTGCGCTCGACGCGCGCGCCGAGGCGCTCAGCCGCGGCCACGCGGGGCGAGTTGGCCGCCGCCCGGATCAGCAGTTCGTCGGCGTCCCGCGCCGGCATGCCCGGCCCTTGGGCAAAAACCGGATACCCAGCAATGGCAATCAAAACCAGGAGTAGACGGCGCATCTCGGGCAGGGATCGCAAGGGTTTCAGCTAGAATTTGGGATTCTATCGCGGCGCAGCCGCGCCCTTTGCAGGAGTTCCCCATGCCCGCCTACCGTTCCCGCACTTCCACCCACGGCCGCAACATGGCCGGCGCCCGCGCGCTATGGCGCGCCACCGGCATGAAGGATGGCGACTTCGGCAAGCCGATCATCGCCGTGGTCAATTCCTTCACCCAGTTCGTGCCCGGCCACGTCCATCTGAAGGACATGGGCCAGCTCGTCGCCCGCGAAATCGAGGCGGCCGGCGGCGTGGCCAAGGAATTCAACACCATCGCGATCGATGACGGCATCGCCATGGGCCACGGCGGCATGCTGTATTCGCTGCCCTCGCGCGAGTTGATCGCCGACTCGGTCGAATACATGGTCAATGGCCATTGCGCCGATGCCATGGTCTGCATTTCGAATTGCGACAAGATCACCCCGGGCATGCTGATGGCGAGTCTGCGCCTTAACATCCCGACCATCTTCGTCTCGGGCGGTCCGATGGAGGCGGGCAAGGTCAAGTGGCACGGCGAATACCGCATGGTGGACCTGATCGACGCGATGATCGAAGCCGGCGACAGCAAGAACAGCGACGCCGAAGTGGCGTCCATGGAGCGTTCGGCCTGCCCGACCTGCGGCTCCTGCTCGGGCATGTTCACCGCCAACTCGATGAACTGCCTGACCGAGGCGCTGGGCCTCTCGCTGCCGGGCAACGGTTCGCTCCTGGCGACCCATGCCGACCGCGAGAAGCTGTTCCTCAAGGCCGGCCGCCGAATCGTCGAACTCTGCCGGCGCTGGTACGAGAAGGACGATGCCTCCGCGCTGCCGCGCTCGATCGCCTCGTTCGCCGCGTTCGAAAACGCGATTGCGCTCGATATCGCCATGGGCGGTTCGACCAATACCGTGCTGCACCTCTTGGCCGCGGCACAGGAAGCCGGCGTCGGCTTCAACCTGGGCGACATCGACCGCATGTCGCGCAAGGTGCCCTGCCTGGCCAAGGTGGCGCCGGCGACGCAGAAGTACCACATGGAAGACGTGCATCGTGCCGGCGGCATCATGGCCATCCTCGGCGAACTCGACCGCGCCGGGCTGATCAACCGCGACTGCCCGACCGTGCTCTACCCGACCCTGGGCGAGGCGCTCGACTGCTGCGACGTCAAGCGCAACCATGCCCCGGCCGTGCATGAGTTCTATCGCGCGGCGCCGGGTGGCGTGCCGACGCAGACGGCTTTCTCGCAGAATCGCCGTTACCCGACGCTCGATCTCGACCGCGCCGCCGGCTGCGTCCGCGACCGGACGCACGCCTACTCGCAGGACGGCGGCCTGGCCGTGCTCTACGGCAACATCGCGGAGAAGGGCTGCATCGTCAAGACCGCCGGCGTCGATGACTCGATCCTCAAATTCACCGGCCGCGCGCGGGTCTGCCAGTCACAGGAGGAAGCCGTGGAGAAGATCCTCGGCGACCAGATCGTCGCCGGCGACATCGTGATCGTGGTCTATGAAGGGCCGAAGGGCGGCCCCGGCATGCAGGAGATGCTCTATCCGACCTCCTATCTCAAGTCGAAAGACATGGGCAAGGTCTGCGCGCTGCTCACCGATGGCCGCTTCTCCGGCGGCACCTCGGGGCTGTCGATCGGCCACGCCTCGCCGGAAGCCGCCGCCGGCGGCGCCATCGGCCTGGTCGAAGAGGGCGACATCATCGAGATCGACATTCCCAACCGGCGCATCCATCTGGTCATCGAAGAGTTGGCGCTGGCGGCACGGCGATCCGCGATGGAAGCGCGCGGCGCGAACGCCTGGAAGCCCATGAATCGGCAGCGCGAAGTCTCGGCCGCGCTCAAGGCCTATGCCGCGATGACCACCTCGGCCGACACTGGTGCAGTGCGGGATATTTCACAGCTCAGTTGACCTGCGTCAAATTTCCATCGGTATATAAGCAGATAATGATTTTCAAGTTGCTTGTTATGCAGTTTCCGATGGAGATCATTCATGAAACATGCCCTTACCCGAGCCGCGCTGCTCCTGTGCAGCGCCGGCTGGCTGGTCACCGCCGGCCCCGTACTGGCTGAGGAAACACAGCCCGAGCCGAAACCGCTCAAGCTCACCACCACCGCCGATCACACCAAGTTCAAGCAGCTGCAAAAGGCCTTCAATTCCGGGCCGGAGGTCACCAAGGCCTGTCTGGAATGCCACACCGAAGCCGCGGGCCAGATCCACCGCACCAAGCATTGGAAATGGGAGTACCTGAATCCCGAAACCAAGCAGACGCTGGGCAAGAAGACCATCGTCAACAACTTCTGCATTTCCATCGCCTCGAACTACGCCTCCTGCACCGCCTGCCACGTCGGCTATGGCTGGAAGGACGCCAACTTCGACTTCAAGTCCGAAGAAAACGTCGATTGCCTGGCCTGCCACGACACCACCGGCAACTACAAGAAGCCGCCCGGCTTCGCCGGCAACCCGGTAGTCAAGGACACCGAATTCCCGCCCGGCTCCGGCAAGATCATCAAGGGCGTCGACCTGACCAAGATCGCGCAGAAGGTCGGCAAGTCGAGTCGCGACACCTGCGGCGCCTGCCACTTCAACGGCGGCGGCGGCGACGGCGTCAAGCATGGCGACATGGACAGTTCGCTGGCGGCGCCGACCAAGGACATCGACGTGCATATGGATGCCGAGGGCCTCGATTTCACATGCGCCACCTGCCACAAGACTTCCAGCCACGACGTCGCCGGCAGCCGCTACACGCCGACAGCCAAGGATGCCAAGGGCGCGCACGTACGCGGCAAGCCCGACAACGGCAACCCCGCCACCTGCGTCGCCTGTCACGGCAACGGCCCGCACAAGAAGGAAGCCCGGCTGAACCAGCACGCGACCAAAATCGCCTGCCAGACCTGCCACATCCCGACCTATGCGCGCGGCGGCATTGCCACCAAGATGACTTGGGACTGGTCCACCGCCGGCCAGCGCGACGCCGAAGGTAAGCACATCACCAAGAAGGACGCCAAGGGCCGCACCGTCTATGAATCGCGCAAGGGTGACTTCACCCTCGCCGAAAACGTCAAACCCGAGTACGCCTGGTTCAACGGCAACGTCCAATACACGCTGCTCGCCGACAAGATCGAGAAGTCCGAGCAGCGCACCCAGATCAACAAGATGGGCGGCAGCCCGACTGACGGCAAGTCGATGATCTGGCCGATGAAGGTGTTCCGCGGCTCGCAGCCCTACGACCCGGTGAACAAGACGCTGATCACGCCGCACACGGCCGGCAACGACGACACCGGCTTCTGGAAGAACCTGGATTGGGACAAGGCGATTCCGGTCGGCATGAAGGATTCGGGCGCGCCTTACTCGGGCAAGTTCGACTTCATCAAGACCGAAATGTCCTGGCCGATCACGCATATGGTTGCCGCCAAGGACAAGGCCCTGGGCTGCGCCGAATGCCACAGCAAGCAAAGCCGTCTGGCCGGCATCCAGGGCATCTACATCCCGGTGCGCGACAACAACAAGCTGCTCGACACCGTCGGCTGGGCAATCGTGTTCCTGACCCTGCTCGGCGTGTTCGGCCACGGCGCCCTGCGCATCGTCACCGCTCGCCGCCATTAAGGAGAAAGAAATGTCTGAACGTATCTACGTCTTCAAACGCTTCGAGCGTTTCTGGCACTGGTCGCAGGCCGGTCTGATCATGTTCCTGATGCTGACCGCCTTCGACATCCACGGCACCTACACGATCTTCGGCTTCGAAAAGGCGGTGGCCTACCACACCATCGCGGCCTGGTCGCTGATCGGGCTCTGGGTCTTCGCGATCTTCTGGCACTTCACCACCGGCGAATGGAAGCAGTACATCCCGACCACGGAAAAAGTCGTGGCGATGGCAAACTACTACCTGTTCGGCATCTTCCGGAATGCGCCGCATCCCTTCCGCCTGACCCAGTTGCGCAAGCACAACCCACTGCAACGCCTGGCCTACCTGGCCATCCTGATCTGCGTCGGTCCGCTGATCTGGGTCACCGGGGTGCTCTACCTGTTCTATGACCAATGGGCGGCCTGGGGCCTCGGCAATCTGTCGCTGGAATGGGTCGCCAACGGCCACATCGCCGGCGCCTTCATGATGCTGGCCTTCCTCATCGCCCACGTTTATCTGACCACCGCCGGTCACACCCCGATGGCCCACATCAAGGCCATGATCACCGGCTGGGAAGAAGTTGATTGATTACCCAATTTCACGAAGGAGCATAACCATGAAATTCACCACCCAACTCGCTGTCGGCACAGCGCTTTCCCTGCTCGCCTCTGCCGCTCTCGCCTACGACGCCGACTGGAAACGCGGCCGCGTCTACTACCGCAGCGTATGCACCTCGTGCCACGCGGTGCAACCGGTCGGCACCATCAATCCGAGTTCCAAGACCAAGGCGGAATGGGCGGCCTACCTCAAGGCCGACAAGCACGCCAAGGGCAAGGACACGGTCAAGCAGTACGTCAGCAAGGCCTATCGCGCCAGCATCAAGTCGGGCAACAAGGCCGCCGAGAAGTTCGCCACCGTGCCGGATCAGGAATTGCTGGACGACGTCGCGGCCTTCCTGACCAAGGGCGCCAAGGACGGCGACGCGCCGGCCAGCTGCAACTGACACACAGCCGAAGGCGTGCGCCTCGCGGGGCGTGCGCCAGCGTCGCATCCGATTGTCGAAGAAATTGACGCCCGGCAACGACAGCGATTCGGCCATTGAAAGGCAAACATCATGAGCACATCTGAAAAGCGCGGCAATCCGGAAATCAAACCCTTCTGGCCACCCTTGGCCGCTGGCATCGCGCTCGGCCTGGTATTGCTGCTGACCTTTGTTCTTTCCGCTCACGGCCTGGGGGCCAGTGGAGCGGCTACCGACGTCGTCGCCGGAGTAGGCCTGCAGGTAGCACCCGAGGCTACCAAGGCAAACGGCTACCTCGGACCGATGGTGGCGGACGGCAGCCCGGTCGGCTCATGGATGACCTGGGAAATCCTCGGCGTCGCCATCGGCGCATTGGTGGCCGCTTTCACGGCGGGGCGCTTTCGCGTGCAACTGGACGGCGCGCGCAGCGTCGGCACCCCGAAGCGATTGATCAGTACCCTGGCCGGCGGCTTCCTCGCCGGCTTTGGCGCCCGCATCGCGGGAGGTTGCACCAGCGGCGTGGGCCTGTCGGGTTCGGCGGCGCTGGGCATTTCGGCCTTTGTCTTCCTGGCCCTGTTCTTTGCCACCGGCATGCTCGTCAGCCGCCTGGTCAAAGGAGTCTGACATGTTCCCCCTCAATGATAACGGCATGGTGTCGGGCCTGCTCTGCGGCATCCTGTTCGGCTACGTGCTGGAAAATGCCGGATTCGGCAGCCCGGTCAAACTGAGCGCCCAATTCAAGCTCACCGACTGGGCGGTATTCAAGGTCATGTTCACTGCCATCGTGGTAGCGGCAGTCGGTCTGTGGCTGTTACGGATCGGGGGGCTGCTGAGGCCCGACTCGATAGCCGTGCCACAGGCGGCGATCATGGCGGCGGCCGTGGGCGGCGCGCTGGTGGGTGCGGGGTTTGCGGTAGGCGGCTACTGCCCGGGCACTTCGGTGGCAGGCCTGTTTTCCGGTCGCCTCGACGCCCTGGTATTCATCGTCGGCGTGCTGCTCGGCACCACCGGGTTTGCGGTGTTTTACGGGACGGCGTTGAGGTCCCTGAAGTCGGCCTGGCTGATCGCGGAAGGTGACACCTTTACCGATGTCTACGCGGTACCGGAACCCGTCGTCCTGGTCGTGCTTGGCCTTGCGCTGGTTGCCGTGTTCTATTTCGGCTCCTGGTTCGAGCGCCGCGGCACCGGCACGGTCACCGCACAGCAAGCCGTGGAGGGTGCCCGCTAGATGGCAGATGGGAAGCTGGTATGAGCACCGATGGCGACTTCGGCTGGCTGGCCGGCTTCAAGAAGGACTACCAAACCATTTTCGTCGAGGAATGGTCGCCCTTCGTCGGCGCCATGCTGCTGGTGCTGACGATCATCGGCCTGATGCTCTCGGGACTGGTCTGGGGCGTGTTCGGCGGCGTCAAGTTCTGGGGCGACTGGTTCAACAACCTGATCGGACTCGGTCCGCTGCTCGGCCTGCCACAGCAAACCGACGGCTTCCTGATGCACCGCATGTCGCTGATGAACATCATGCTGGTGGTAGGAGCCCTTGCCGCGGCGCTGCTGTCGCGGCAATTCAGTCCGAACCGGCCGCCGCCGCTCGAATACCTCTGGGCGGCGATGGGCGGCAGCCTGCTCGGGATTGGCGCCGCGCTGGCCGGCGGCTGCACCACCGGCGGCTTCTTCAATCCGGTGCTGCACTCGTCGCCGGCTGGCTGGGCGATGTGGGCAGGCCTCTTGGCCGGCGCCGCGATCGGCCTCAAGCTGCTGCTATGGACGCTGGACCACATCGCATGGGGCATGCAGGCACCGCCGGCGCTGGACATTCCCGAGAGCGTCACGCGGCGCTACCCCTACATCGGCCTCGCCATCGTCATCGGCGTGCTGATCTGGGCCACGCAGTGGTACGGCTCAAGCGACGAGAAGCTCGCGGCGCGCGCCGTGATCGTCATTGCCGGCTTCGCCATCGGCTTCATCATGCACCGCTCGCGCCTGTGCTTCGCGCGGGCCTTCCGCGAACCCTTCATGACCGCCGAGGGCGACATGACCAAGGCCGTGATCCTGGCACTCGCGATCGGCATCCCAATCGCCGCGCTGCTGTTCGAGAAGAAGGTGCTCGACCCCTACCTGGCTATCCCGCCTGCCTTCTGGATCGGCTCGCTGATCGGCGGCCTGATCTTCGGCATCGGCATGGTCTTCGCCGGCGGCTGCGCTTCGGGTTCGCTGTGGCGCATGGGCGAAGGCCATCTGAAACTCTGGGTCGCGATGTTCTTCTTTTCCTGGATGGGCTCGATCGCCAGCGCCGTGTTCAAGAAGCTCAACCTGACCGCGATCGACGAGACCAATGTCGAAACCTACGAAATGACCAGGGTCGGCTTCCAGGCCTACCTGCCGGAAATGTGGGGCAGCTGGGGCTGGACCCTCGCGGCCGGCGGCGGACTGCTGCTGCTCTGGTACGCGCTGGTGCGCTACAACGAATCCACCGAAAAATTCACCCTTCTCTAAGGAGATCATCATGAGAGCGAAACAACTCACCCTGTTCGTCGCCGTCATCGCCAGCCTTGCCGCTGCGCCGCTGGTCTTTCCGGTGACGGTCTATGCCGCCGATGCCGCGGCGATCCAGCCCAAGGACGGCTGGTACAACAAGGCGCTGGTCGACTTCGACTTCATGCGCCAGAACGTCAGCATCCCGCCGAAGAAGGGCGTCATGATCATCGACTCGCGTCCGGCGGCGCGCCAGTACGACCCCGGTCACATTCCCGGCGCGATCAACATTCCCGACAGCCAGTTCGACAAGCTGGTCGACAAACTGCCGGCCGACAAGGCGACACTGCTGCTGTTCTACTGCGGCGGACTGGAGTGCATGCTGAGCCACAACTCGGCCTTCAAGGCCGAGAAGCTCGGTTATACCAATATCAAGGTCTATCCCGCCGGTTCGCCCGACTGGAAGGCCAAGGGTGAGCAAATGTCGGTATCCGCTGCGTACATCAAGAAGCTGATGGACGAAAAGTCGCCCTATGTCCTGGTCGATGCACGACCGAAGCGCGTCGCCGACAAGGGCATGATTCCGACCGCGCTCAATATCTCCGACACCGAGTTCGACAAGCAGGTCGGCAAGCTGCCCGCCGACAAGGCGACGCCGCTGATCTACTACTGCGGCGGCCTCGAATGCGTGCTGTCCGACAGTTCGGCGGCAAAGGCCAGGAAGCTCGGCTATACGAATGTGCTGACCTACCCGCCCGGCTATCCGGAGTGGGAAAAGCTGCATGGCGCGCCGGCTCCTGCCGCCGCGGCTGCCGCCGTTCCCGGCGGCGTAGCAGCAAGCTCGGCGGCACTGGTGCCGGGCAAGGAAAAGGGTTCGGTCACCGTGGCCTCTTTCGAGGAGGTGTGGAAGGCCAAGCCCGACTCGATCATGCTGGTCGACGTGCGCGACCCCAAGGAAGTCGCGGCCGGCACCATCAAGGGCTCGGTCAACATCCCGATGAACGAACTGGAGAAGAAGATCGCGTCCCTGCCGACCGACAAGCCGGTGGTCTTCGTCTGCGGCACCGGCGCGCGCTCGGGCGAGGCCTACGACACGGTGAAGCTGCTCGGCGGCAAGGTGCAGGCTTGGTTCCTTGATGCCGACGTCAAGTTCAGCAGCGACGGCAGCTACAGCATGGTGGCGAAGAAGTAGCGCAGCCGCAGCGACCGAAGTCCGCGGCAACGGTCGTCGCGTCGGCTAGAATCTCCGGCGTGACGACCGAAAACAGCCCGACGACCGAATTCCAGCGCCTCAACACCGGCCGGCTCTGGTCGGTGCTGGGCTGGGATCAGTTGACCGCGCTCTGGCAACGCATCGACCCCGCCGCCGGCTGGTATCTGCAGGCGGTCGGCGTCTCGCCAGCGCCAACTCTTGCCGATGCCGCCGCCGTCGGCGCCTTCATCGCGCGCATCGACGCCCTGCTGCGGGCCGAACACCATGAATCCTATTGCGGCATCGTTTACGCCGATGACCTGGAAAATCCTCGTCTGATCAAGATCTACGATCCGAACAATCTCGGCTCGTCCTGCGGCTCCTCGAAGAATCCGCCGGGGCCGGGCTGGATCATGAGCCGCGTAAAACCCGACGAAATGCCTGCAGGTCGCCCGGCCCCGGAAAACCGCAAGCGCTGGTGGCGGAGCTTGCTCGGAGATAGCTAGGCAGTTCCGGCCCGTATTCCCGGTTTTGGCCCGCAGGTGCCTGAGGCATAGTGCCGGCTATGGCGCCACCGACCGAATCCATGCCCGATCGCACCGCACTCCGCTTCCTGGTGGTCGATGACTTTTCCACCATGCGCCGGATCGTGCGCAACCTGCTGAAAGAACTGGGCTTTACCAACGTCGACGAGGCCGAGGACGGCGCCGTGGCGCTGACCAAGCTGCGCGAAGGCAACTTCGAGTTCGTCGTTTCCGACTGGAACATGCCCAATATGGACGGGCTCACGCTGCTGCAGAACGTGCGCGCCGACGCCCAGTTGAAATCCCTGCCCTTTCTCATGATCACCGCCGAAGCGAAGAAGGAAAACATCACCGCGGCGGTGCAGGCCGGCGCCTCGAACTACATCGTCAAGCCCTTCACGGCCGCCACGCTGCAGGAAAAGCTGGACAAGATTTTCGAAAAAATGGGCATTTGAGGCGAAAGTCGCGACAGCGACTTCCGGAGCCTTCCCCCTGTCACGGCGAGGCCAGGCCATACCCGACTGTTTTTCTCGGGTATAATGCGGAGTCCGAAACGGACCTGCCATGCCGTCACCACTTGCCAACCGGCTTTCAGCCGAAACCTCGCCCTATCTGCTGCAGCACGCGGCCAACCCTGTGGCCTGGCAGCCCTGGGATGAGCAAGCGCTTGCTCTGGCGCGACAGGAGAACCGGCCCATCCTGCTCTCGATCGGCTATTCGGCCTGTCACTGGTGCCACGTCATGGCCCACGAATCCTTCGAGCATGCCGAGGTGGCGGCGGTCATGAACCGCCTGTTCGTGAACATCAAGGTCGATCGCGAGGAACGGCCCGACCTCGACCAGA
Organism: Rhodocyclales bacterium; assembly: GCA_016192435.1. Taxonomy (GTDB): domain Bacteria; phylum Pseudomonadota; class Gammaproteobacteria; order Burkholderiales; family Rhodocyclaceae; genus Sulfuritalea. The sequence continues at coordinate 58,333 of JACPUD010000008.1, forward strand.
TCTACCAGACCGCGCACCAGATGCTGACCGAGCGCCACGGCGGCTGGCCGCTGACCATGTTCCTTGCCCCCGACGGCACGCCCTTCTTCGGCGGCACCTACTTTCCGCGCGAGCCGCGCTACGGCCTGCCCGGCTTCGCCGAGCTCTGCGAAAAGGTGGCCGAAGCCTTCCGCAATCGCCGCGCCGACATCGAAACCCAGAACGCCGAACTGCGCCGCGCGCTGGCCGGCACCACGCCGACCGCGGCGGCGAGCGGCCCGCTCGATGCCGCAGTGCTGGCGGCGGCGGAAAATGCCCTGGCCCGCGCCTTCGATCCCCGCCACGGCGGCTTCGGCAACGCACCGAAATTTCCCCATCCGGTCGATCTGGCCTTTCTCCTGCGCCGCGACGACGCGGCCCTGCGCCAGATGGCGCTGACCACGCTGACGCGCATGAGCGAAGGCGGCATCTACGACCAGATCGGCGGCGGCTTCTGCCGCTACAGCGTGGACGAGCGCTGGGAAATCCCGCATTTCGAAAAAATGCTCTACGACAACGGCCCGCTGCTGGGCCTTTGCGCCGACGCCTGGGCGCAGACCGGCGATGCGCTGTATGCGCGCGTCGCCGAGCAAACCGCGAGCTGGGTGCTGCGCGAGATGCAAGCGGCCGAGGGCGGCTATTACTCCGCGCTCGATGCCGATGCGGAAGGCGAGGAAGGCAAGTACTACGTCTGGAATCGCAGCGAAATCGAGCGCCTGCTGAGCCCGCAGGAGTTGGCGCTGGCGGCACGGCGCTGGGGCTTCGACGGCGCGCCGAACTTCGAGGGCCGCCATTGGCACGCGCGGGTCACGGCGCCGCTGGCCGCCGACGAACTGCCGCTGCTCGAAGCCGCCCGGCAAAAGCTGTTCGCCGCGCGCGAACAGCGCATCCGTCCCGGTCGCGACGACAAGATCCTGACCGGCTGGAACGCCTTGATGATCGAAGGCATGGCTCATGCCACTCGCATCTTCGGGCGCGACGAGTGGCTGGCCTCGGCGCAGCGCGCGATGGACTTCATCCGCCACACCCTGTGGCGCGACGGCGCCCCGCCGCCGGGCCGCCCCAAGGCAGGGCAAGCCAATCAACCGGAGCCGCGTAGCGGCGAACATGCGTCACCCCCGCGTGAGCGGGGGCCGGGGGGGGCGGGCCATTTGCTGGCGACCGCCAAGGACGGCCGTGCCCACCTCGACGCCTATCTCGACGACCACGCCTTCCTGCTCGCCGCGCTGCTCGAACTGATGCAGGCGGAATTTCGCGACGCGGACCTGGCCTTCGCCATCGAGCTGGCCGATACCCTGCTGGCCCGATTCGAGGACGTGCAACACGGCGGTTTCTTCTTCACCGGCCACGATCACGAGACGCTGATCCACCGTCCCAAGACCGGCCATGACAATGCCACTCCCAGCGGTAATGGCATTGCCGCATTTGCCCTGCAACGCCTCGGACACCTGCTGGGCGAGACGCGTTACCTTGCCGCCGCGGAAAAGACCCTACTGTTGTTCTGGCCGCAGATGCGCCGCGCGCCGGGCGGCTTCGGCAGCCTGCTGCGGGCGCTTGAAGAAGCGCTCACTCCGCCGGAAATCATCATCCTTCGAGGTCCGGCAGCAGCCATGACGGAATGGCAGCAAGCCCTCGGCGCCACCCCGCAGCGGCTGGTGCTGGCGCTGCCCAACGGCATCCGCGGCCTGCCCGCTGCCCTGGCCAAGCCGGAAAGCGATCGTGTCAACGCCTGGGTCTGCCGCGGCGTTATTTGCTTGCCCCCAACGGCAAATTTGGGAAGTGTTACAAATTGATATGAAGCATTTTCAGCGGACTTCGAATGCGTTAGGATGCGCAACGTTTTTGGTTTCGGTCGCTGTGCCGATCGCCGACAAAGCCGGCGTTGACCTTCACTGAATTTTGTTTTTCCCGGCACAAACAATCTTTTCCACACGACAAGGAACTCAACATGAAATCGGTATTGATCTCCGCGCTGGTTGCTGCCGGCGTTATGGCTTCGGCCCCGGCATTCGCCAACAAGGACCTCGCCACCAAGAGCGGCTGCATGGCTTGCCACGCCGTCGACAAGAAACTGGTCGGCCCGGCTTACCAGGACGTCGCCAAGAAGTACAAGGCGACCGACGAAGCCATGCTGGTGGACAAGGTGCGCAAGGGTGGCAAGGGTGTCTGGGGCCAGATCCCGATGCCGCCGAATGCCGCGGTGAAGGAAGCGGACGTGCATACGCTGGTCAAGTGGATTCTCGGCGGCGCCAAGTAATTCCGCCGCAGGCAGCAGAAAGAGCCAGCCCCGCATCGAGCGGGGCTGGCTTTTTTTCGTCTCCTTGCCCGTGCCGGACAGCATTGACAAGTCCATGACAGCAGGCAAGAATCTGCCCGCTGATTTGCCCGCAGCCTCGTCCCCGTAACTCCAGACCCGAACGGAGCATTGCCATGAACCTGCCCATCAAAGTCGTCTCGCTATCCGTACTCGCCGCCGTCGCCATGATGGGTTGCGGCAAGGAAGAGCCGCCACCGCCCCCGCCGGTCCAGGCACCGCCCCCGCCGACGGTGGTCAAGATCGGCAGCGTCGCCCCGCTCACCGGCGGCATCGCACACCTGGGCAAGGACAACGAGAACGGCGCGCGCCTGGCGATCGACGAAGCCAATGCTGCCGGCATCAGCCTGGGCGGCAACAAGGTCAAGTTCGAACTGCTGTCGGAAGACGACCAGGAAGATCCCAAGGTCGGCAATACCGTGGCACAGAAGCTGGTCGATGCCAAGGTCGCCGGCGTTGTCGGCCACCTCAATTCGGGCACCACGATTCCGGCCTCGGCCATCTACAACGGCGCCGGCCTGCCGATGATTTCCGGCTCCGCGACCAACCCGGCGCTGACCGAGCAGGGCTTCAAGGGCGTGTTCCGCGTCGTCGGCCGCGACGACCAGCAGGGCCCGGCCGTCGCCAACTACCTCGCCACCAATAACAAGCCGAAGGCTGTCGCCGTGATCGACGATGCCACCGCCTACGGCGAAGGCCTTGCCAACGAAGTCGAAAAGACCCTCAAGGCCGCCGGCATCAAGGTCCTGCCGCGCGAAAAGGGCACCAACAAGACCGTGGACTGGAAAGCCGTGCTGACCAAGGTCAAGGGCAAGAAGCCGGATGCCGTGTTCTACGGCGGCATGGATGCCACCGCCGGCCCGCTGATCAAGCAGGCGCGCGAACTCAAGATCACCGCCGTGTTCGCCTTCGGCGACGGCGCCTGTACCGACAAGATGGCCGAGCTCGCCGGTCCCGCCGCGGAAGGCCTGCTCTGCTCGCAGGCCGGCATTCCGGTGCAGGCGGCGGGCAAGAAATTCCTCGATGCCTACAAGGCCAAGTTCAAGGTCGATCCCATCCTCTACTCGCCCTTCACCTACGACGCCGCCAACCTGCTGATCGCCGCGATGAAGAAGGCCGATTCGGCCGATCCGGCGAAGTACCTGGCGGCGCTCGCGGCGAGCAACCACAACGGCGCCAGCGGCAACATCCAGTTCGACGAAAAGGGCGACCGCAAGGATGCCGAGATGACCATCTTCACGCTCAAGGAAGGCAAGATCACGCCGGTCGCCATCCTCAAGAGCGGCAAGTCAATGACCCTCGACGAGTACGCCGCGCTCTCGGCGCCAGCGCCGGCCGCCGTGGCGCCAGCGCCAACTCCTGCGGCGGCGCCGGCAGCAGGCGCGGCGGCTCCGGCCGCTGCACCCGCTGCACCCGCCGCACCAGCTCCGGCACCTGCTCCAGCCAAGTAAGCCGCCACCGCTCGCCAGCAACGGGGAAGACGCTTAGCGCCTTCCCCGTTTTTATGTCCCCGCGCGATGCGGGGACGGTATCCTCCGGATTCGAGCGCTCCCCGACCATGGACATCCTGCTGCAGCAGATCATCAACGGCCTCACCACCGGCAGCGTCTACGCCGTGGTGGCGCTGGGCTACACCATGGTCTATGGCGTCATACAACTGATCAACTTCGCCCACGGCGAAGTCGTCATGATCGGCGCCATGGTGGCCTTTTCGGTCATCAGCGCGCTGGCCGGCGGCAGCCTGCCGCCGCTGGCCATCGTGCTGGCCGGCGTCATCGCGGCGATTCCGGCCTGCATGGCGATCGGCTACCTGCTGGAGCGCGCGGCCTATCGCCCGCTGCGCCATGCGCCACGCCTGGCGCCGCTGATCACCGCGATCGGCATGTCGATCATCCTGCAGCACCTGGCCCTATTGATCTGGGGCCGCAACCCGCTGGCCTTTCCGCAGATCATCGACAACCGGGTGTTCGCCATCGGCGGCGCCGCGATCAGCAGCGTGCAGATCGCCATCATCCTGATGTCATTGGCGATGATGGCCGGCCTCTCCTGGTTCGTCTATCGCACGCGCTTCGGCATCGCGATCCGCGCCACGGCCGAGAACGTCCATGTCGCCGGCCTGATGGGCGTCAATGCCGACCGCGTGATCGCCGCCACCTTCGTCATCGGCGCCGGGCTCGGCGCCGTCGCCGGCGTCATGTACGGCAGCTACTACGGCATCGCGCATTACACGATGGGCTTCAGCCTCGGCCTCAAGGCCTTCTCGGCGGCGGTGCTGGGAGGCATCGGCAACATTGCCGGGGCCATGCTCGGCGGCATCCTGCTCGGCCTGGTCGAAGCGCTCGGCACCGGCTACGTCGGCGACCTCACCGACCTCTGCCGCTGGCCCGGCGCCGGTGGAGACATCGGCTGGATGGGCGCGCACTGTGCCGACGGCGCCCACTTCGTGCTGTTCGGCAGCAACTACCAGGAGGTGTTCGCCTTCCTGATGCTGATCCTGGTGCTGGTGTTCCGCCCCTCCGGCCTGCTCGGCGAGCGCGTGTCGGAGCGCGCCTGATGAACATGACCGGGCGCGACAAGCTGGGCCTGGCACTGATCGCCGTCGCGCTGATCGCGCTGCCCTTCGTGCTGGCCTCGGCCGGCACGGCCTGGGTGCGCATCACCAACTTCGCCGTGCTGTTCGTGCTGCTCTCGCTGGGGCTCAACATCGTGGTCGGCTTCGCCGGCCTGCTCGACCTCGGCTACGTGGCCTTCTATGCGGTCGGCGCCTATGTCTATGCGCTGCTGGCCTCGCCGCATTTCGGCCTGCACCTGCCTTTCTGGGTAATCCTGCCGCTCGGCGCCGCCGTCGCCTGCGTTGCCGGCGTCATACTGGGAGCGCCGACATTGCGCCTGCGCGGCGACTACCTCGCGATCGTCACGCTGGGCTTCGGCGAGATCGTGCGCATTTTCATGAACAACCTTTCCTCGCCGATCAACCTGACCAACGGGCCCAAGGGCATCAGCCGCATCGACTCCTTCCAGATCGGGCCGGTGAACTTCGCCGGCAGCGACACCTTCGCCGGGCTGGTGTTCAGCGGCCCGATCAAATACTACTATTTCCTCATGCTGGTGCTGCTCGGCGTCATCGTCATCAACCGCCGCCTGCAGGATTCGCGCATCGGTCGCGCCTGGGTCGCCATCCGCGAGGACGAGATCGCGGCCAAGGCCAGCGGCATCAACACGCGCAACATCAAGCTGCTGGCCTTCGCCATGGGCGCTTCCTTCGGCGGCATCGCCGGCGGCATGTTCGCCGCGATGCAGACCTTCGTCAGCCCGGAAAGCTTTGTCCTCAACGAATCCATCATGGTGCTGTCGATGGTGGTGCTGGGCGGCATGGGCAACATCTGGGGCGTGATCGCCGGCGCCGTGCTGCTCTCCTTCGTTCCCGAACTGCTGCGCTACACCGTCGAGCCGGCGCAGATCGCGCTGTTCGGCAAGCTGCTGATCGACCCCGAAGTGCTGCGCATGCTGGTGTTCGGCGCCGCGCTGGTGCTGACCATGCGCTTCCGTCCGGCCGGCCTCTGGCCGGAAACCCGGCACCGCCGCGAAATGAGCGAGAACCGCGCATGACCGAGGTCCTGCTCGAAGCCCGCGGCATCGCCAAGCGCTTCGGCGGCGTGCAGGCGCTGAAGGATGTCTCGCTGACCATCAACCGTGGCGAAATCTACGGCCTGATCGGGCCCAACGGCGCCGGCAAGACCACGCTGTTCAACGTGTTCACCGGGCTCTATCCGCGCGACGGCGGCGAAGTGTTGTGCTGCGGCTCGCCCTTGAACCTGGAAAGCCCGCACCAGGTCGCCGCCGCCGGCATTGCGCGCACCTTCCAGAACATCCGCCTCTTCGGCAACATGACCGCGCTGGAAAACGTCATGGTCGGCCGCCATCTGCGCACCAAGGCCGGCGTCATCCAGGCCATCCTGCGCACGCGCGCCGAGCGCACCGAGGAAGCCGCGATCCGCCGCCGCGCGGACGAACTGCTGCATTACGTCGGCATCGCCGACCGCGCCGACGACCTCGCACGACACCTCTCCTACGGCGACCAGCGGCGGCTCGAAATCGCCCGCGCGCTGGCCACCGAGCCGAAGCTGCTGGCGCTCGACGAGCCCGCCGCCGGCATGAACGCGACCGAAACCGCAGCGCTGCGCGGCTTGATCGAAGGGCTGCGCCGCGACGGCCTGACCGTGCTGCTGATCGAGCACGACGTCAAACTGGTGCTGGGCCTCTGCGACCGCGTCGCGGTGCTCGACTATGGCGTGAAGATCGCCGAGGACGTGCCCGAGGCGGTGCGCGCCAATCCCAAAGTCATCGAGGCCTATCTTGGCGCGAGCGTTGATTGAGGCCCTGAACCTTGAGGTTCACTACGGCGGCATCGCCGCGGTCAAGGGCATTTCCTTCGCCGTCGAACAGAACGAGATCGTCTGCCTGATCGGCGCCAACGGCGCCGGCAAGACCTCGACGCTGAAGGCGCTGGCGCGCATGATTCCCTCGCGCGGCGAGATCCATTACGGCGGCGAGCACATCGAAGCGCTGCCGAGCCACCGACTGATCGGCCGCGGCCTGGCGCTGGTGCCGGAAGGCCGCGGCATCTTCGCCCGCCTGACGATCGCCGAGAACCTCGCCATGGGCGCCTACCACCGCCGCGATGCGGCCGGCATCGCCAGCGACTTCGAGCGAGTCTATGGCCTGCTGCCGCGCCTCAAGGAGCGCGCCAGGCAGGTGGCCGGCACGCTGTCCGGCGGCGAGCAGCAGATGCTGGCGATCGGCCGCGCCTTGATGGGCCGGCCCCGGCTGCTGCTGCTCGACGAGCCCTCGATGGGACTGGCACCGCTGATGGTGGAAAAGGTCTTCGAGGTGATCCGCGCCGTCGCCGCCGAAGGCATGACCATCCTGCTGGTCGAACAGAACGCCCGGCTCGCGCTGGAGGTCTGTTCGCGCGGCTACGTCATGGAAAGCGGCCTGATCACGCTGGCCGACAGTTCCGCCGCGCTGCTCGCCGATCCGCGCGTGCGCAGCGCCTATCTCGGCGAATAATCAGAAAGTTGGCGCTGGCGCCACGGCGCTTGCAATGCCGCTCGCCGCCTGCTTCGGGCTCAGTTCGCCGCGATCGAGCCGAGCAGGCGCGGTTCGCCCGTGCCGTTCAGCTCGAATACGCTGCCGCCGCCCGACACCGTGCCGGCACCGGTGAACTCGTTGATGGTGAACTGGTGGGTCACCAGCACCAGCGGCGGCCCATCCTGCGGCAATCCAGCGAGAAACGCGCGCAGCGCGGCGACCCTCGGCTCGCGCGCCTGCGGATCGGGGTAGAAGGAATTCAGCGCCGGCAACGCCTCGACCGCGCCGAGTGCGAGCAGCCGCGCCGTTTCCAGGCAGCGGCACCACTGGCTCGAATAGACCCTGGCGCCTTTGACGCCGGCCCGCGCCAGCCGCTCGCCGAGCGCCGCCGCCTGGGCGCGGCCGGCCGCGTCGAGATTGCGCTGTGTCGCGCAGTCGTCCAGCCTGAAATGGGCCGGATCGCCGCTGCCCGGGGCGCTGGCGTGGCGCAGCAACAGCACTCGCCCCGGCCGCGCCAGTTCGGTCAGCGGCACGACATCGGCCGCCCCGGCGCCGCCGGCGAGAGACGCCACACAGAACATCGACAGGAACGCGCGTCTCATGTGGCGAAATGCTAGCGAAACTCGGCGTAGCAGAGGTCCTACCGGCATTAGGGGCAAACCGCCGCGCGCAGTCAAAGCCGTACCCTTGGCCTTGCCGCCACAGTTGATGCTGGCGACACGGCGCGGAGTCGTCGCGCGGTACTGTTGCGCGCCTGCGCCGATCGGCCGGCCACACAGGGCCCGCTGGTTCAATGCCCGCGCCCCGCTTCGCGGCGGGCCAGGCCGAGCTTGGCCGAGCGCTCGATCTTTTCCAGGAAGGCGGGAAAGTCCAGTCCGTACCTGGCGCGCAATTCCCTGGCCCGAGCACGCAGCCGGCGCCAGTCGGGCTCGAACGCGGGATCCCTGAAGGCCAGCAGGACATGGTTGTGGTCCTCCGGCACCGGAACCACGATGGCCCGATCGTCGAAAACCTGCATGACTACTCCGATCAACCCTTCATAGCGCTGCCTGTCGCCAGCCAGATTCACCACCAGCACACCGCTTCCCGTCAGTCTGGCGCGGGCCTGCTCGAAGAATTCACGGTTGGCGAGGCCGGGGGCGAACCCGGCACTGTCGAATGCATCCACCAGCAACACGTCGATTCCGTTCTCCGTTTGCTCCAGATACTCCGCGCCGTCGGCCGCCAGCACCTTGAGATTGGGGCCGTCGGGCGGCACCAGGAAAGCCTCGCGCAAGGCGATCACGTCGGGATTGTTTTCCAGCACGGTCACCTGCGTAGCCGGCAGCCGTGCATGGCAGAACTTGACCAGGGAGCCACCGCCGAGGCCGATCAGCACCAGACGCCGCGGCCTCGCGCGGAACAGCAGGAAGGACATCATTTTTTGCGTGTAGCGCAAGTCCAGCTCGTTGGGCGCGGCAAGGCGCATGGCGCTCTGGATCAGGCGTTCGTTGAAATGCAAGAAACGCCGTTCGCCGTCGTCCATGACATAGGGCTTGGGGTAAGTCTCGTCGAGCAACTGCGACTGCAATGCCTCCGCGCTGGCCCAGGGCGGCTCCAGCAGCAGCACCCGGCCACCGTCGGGATCGAAGGGGCTGGGCATTTCAAACCAGGGCGATGCGGATGACATGGAAATCGACAGGTGACGCGGGAAGGCAGGAAAGCCCTCAGCAAATTCTAATGCGCTTCGCCGCAAGTCTTCTGGCCGCAGCGTTGGCGCCTTTCCGCCAGGCAGCCGCCCCGCTCAGAGCTTCACCCCGGCCGAGCCCCGATTGGCGCGCAGCATGTTGCAGAACAGCGTGCCCTGCTCGAGCGCATCGTCGAGCGCCACGTGAGTGTGGGCAACCGGGTCGAACCACTCGACCGGCATGGAGCGCTTGCCGCAGGCGCGGTAGGGTTTGCGCAGCATCGCCATGGCGTAGGTCTTGATGTCGATCGCCGAATAGCCGAAGGGATTCTCGCCGGCGAATTGCGTGAGGTACCAGTACGCGAAGGAAAAATCGAAGACAACCGGATAGGCGACGAAGACCGGCTTTCCCGGCAGAGCCTTGAGCCACGCCAGGTAGCGCGCCATGGCGGCGCCGGGACTTTCGAGGTTCTGCCGGCAGGCCGCCCAGGCTTGCGGCTGCGTCGCCCACCAGGCGACAGTCACGGGATCGGCAGCGAATCCGGGCAGCGTTTCGAGGTTGGCGGAGAAGGTCGACAACAGCGTCTTGTCGGCCGCATACGCCGCCGATCCGATGCTCAGCATGGAATGCCTTCCTGCCACCGGGCCGTCGGTTTCGACGTCGGTGCTGACGTAGATTTCCTGCATGGGGTTTCCTTCCTATTGGTCGGGGCCTGCCTGCCCAAGGTCCATCGCGAAGTCCCTTTCCGTGGAAAAACTTCTCAGGGGGTCGGCACCGCCGCCGGGGGCCATGACTCGGCTTCGACCACCGCCAGGATTTCCCAGTCGAGACAGCCCATCGCCGAGGCGCGTCCCGCCCGGTAAATGATTCTGGCCGGCGCCCCGCAGCCGCGACAGGCGAAGTCGATACAGGCTTCCCGATCATCCTCGCGCAACGGCCGTTTGGCGGCGAAGCCAAGCCGCCACGCCGGATCGAGAACGCCTCGGCAGGCGCCGAAGCCCCGCTCGAAGTCGGTCGCGAGGAACTCGTGAACAGCGCGGCAATGCGGGCAGCCATAACGCCCCGCGTCGACCGCCTGTCGCCACAGGCGGCTGAATGCCGTGCGGTCGATGCGCATCTCGGCGCCGACGAGCCTGACTCGCTGCAAGTCCCTCATGGGTTCCACAGCGACAAGCCACGCCAAGTATCGACAGCAAAGCGTCTCATAGCGAAATGGTAGCGGAAGACGACTGGGCAGAGGGCCTCTGGTCGAAAAGGTCAAACACGCCGCGTTGCCGGCGCCGGCTATTCTGCCGCAGCCTGCCCGATGTCCTCGATCCGCAGGGCCGGGCTCCCTCGCTGAATCCGGCCCGGGCTTCGGCGATGGCGGCTTGCAGGAAGATGTCCGCGATTCGCTTCGCTTATCGCGATTGACCGGGCCAGGGCGAACTTTGCCGATGGCCTGGCTCCGGTCGCGACACGCTTACACGGCTCTCGGCACTCAGGCAACAGTCGGGGAACTTGCATCGAGCAGGGCTATCAGCCCGGCAGTCCGTGCCACGTCATCGACGCTACCCGAGGTTTCGACCTGCATGTGCAGGTTACGCGCCAGATTTCGCAGCCGCCAGGCAATCTCGGGGATGATCAGGCAGATCTCGCCCATGACCTGCGTATCCTGGTCCATCAAGTCGAGCTGGGAGAGGTCGGACACGCCGCTTGCGCGCAGGCTCTTTTCGATGTGCTCCAGGATCGACAACGCGTAGTCGACGGAAGATCCGACAGGCCCGGACCGATCGGCTGCCAGGAGTGCCTCGGCCGTGGTTCGAACGTCGCCCAGGTGCTTGAGCACCGGCAAGACCCGCCCCGTGCAGTTGCATGGCGACTCGTTGCAGGATTCTTCGGCAATGTTGCGCAAGGCGTAGTTGATCGACGACACCGCGCCGCGATCGAACTCTTCGGGAACGATGCTCAGCGCAACCTCGATCTTCCTGCGCAGACCTTGGCCACCGCGCAGCACCAGCGCGGTGGCCACATCGGCGACTGCGAGCAGGGTTCCGAGCCGATCCAGCGCCTCGCCGCGGAGCCGGAACGGATAGCCGCTGCCGTTAAGGCGCTCGTGATGATGCAGTATGCAGACGGCAACCGCCGAGGGGAAGGTGGTGAATTCGCGGATGAACGCGTAGCCGACACAGGGATGCGAGGCCACGTGTTTCCATGCGGATGGCGGCAGCGACTGGGTGGAATTCAGATATTCCGGATTGATATACATCTCGCCGACGTCGTGCATCATGGCGGCGAGGATCAGATTGCTGGCGTCGGGCTCGCCAAGCCCCAGCCGCGCCGCCATCCCGGCGGAAACGATCATCGCCGCCAGGCCGTGTGCGTAGCTGGCCTGGCGGTTTTCGCGGGCCGAGGTCAACAACAGCTTGAGCGGACCGGTCAAGGGAAACTTGCGCAGGTCGCGCAGCAGTCCGCGGGCCAGGCTCGATCCGGCAAACGCCGCCAGCGCGGCATCTTCCTCGATCCTGGTCAGCGCATCGGCGACGATGCTCTCCATCGTGGCGCCACCCGAAACGGTCAGGCTCGATTCCAACGGCTGTTTCAGCTTGCGCCGCAGCAACTTCTCCTGCAGCTCGGGAGAAACAGCGTAGCCCCGCGCCAAGAGCTTGTTGCCGTGCTCATCGTGAATGTCGTCGGCACAGACGATCTGACGCGTCTTTGCCAGTTCCACGATGCGCCCCAGGCAATGCGGATTTACATTGTGGAATCCGGCATCGTCGCCGAATGATGTGGCAGTTGTTTGCGAAGCCATGATTTCCATAATCCGTTATCGATGCAAGCGCCAAGCTTCACCCCGCGTTATTCGGGGCCATTGCTCGGAATGGATTTATCTTCGGCGGAGTTTCAACTACGCCCATGCAATATGCAAATTACATGCCATTCACCGGTACCAGCATTTGCTTTGCGCGAGATTTGAAAATTACCGCCTTATGAAGGAGATATGGCCAGAAGCTGAGGAAAGCCATCTGCCGGGATTCTCCAAATGCGGAAATTCATTCCCATTTCTGGTAAGCCGACGCGTCGGGCGCCGCGGCACCCTAGGTCTTCGCCCGCCGAAAACGGCCGAGCAGTTCAAGCAGCAGTTTCTTCTCGGCAATCGTGAAGGGTTTGCAGACCTCCTTCTCGTGCAGGCTGGCGCGCCGGATCGCCTCGGCCAGCAATTCGCGCCCGGCCTCGGTCAGGTGCAGGTGATTGTGGCGGCGGTCGGTGGTCGAGGTGCGGCGCTCGACCAGGCCACGCTTGGCCAGCTTGTCGAGCAGGGGCACCACCGAGGAACGCTCCAGGCTGACCGCCGCGGCCAGCTTCGACTGCGTGATGCCGTCGTTCTGCTGCAGCACCTCGAGCACCGAAAAGATCGCCGGCGTGACCTCGATCTCGTCGAGGCGGCTGGCGAAATGCTCGAACACGGCCAGCTGCGCCAGACGCAGGTGGAAGCCGACGTGGTTGGCAAGGCAGCCGATGGCAGGAGGCTTGCGATTGGCGGGCATGGCGGTCGGATGGGTTTCCCTGGAATGGTTCGCCATCCAATTTTATATCGAACAAGCTGAACATGTTGGTATTCGCCGTCGATGCCGCCGCGAAAAACACCAACCAACCAACATATTAGAAATTAGTTAAGTGGCTTACGGTTTATTAGTTCGATCTCCAACAGGTTGACTTCGACTTACCTCCTCGCCACAATCCTCTCCTGATCCGCAGTCCGCAAGACGCGACAAGCCGTCACCGGACCCGACAAAGCGGCATAGACAGGAATGGAGGAACGATGGCCAAGATTTCGCAATGCGCCGCGGCGGCAGGGCCGCGCCGCGAACCCCGGCGGGCACCGGCGTGAACGCCTCGGTCGCCCTGATCCTGGTGCAGGAAGCCGGCACGCTCTCGGGCGGCGAACGGCAGATGCCGGCCATGGGCCGCGCGCTGATGGCCAAGCCGACGCTGCTGATGCTGGACGAGCCCAGCCTGGGCCTGGCGCCGGCTCGACGATCCGCGGGTGATCGAAAGCTATCCGGGCCTCGGCGGCAGCCACTCGATCGCCGCCTGGAGCGCGTGCGCCATGATTCCACGACAGACGCACTGACTTTCACGGCACCGAGGGCCACCCGCAGAAGATGAAACACACAAAAGGCGAATTGAAGGCCCCCCACTCCCATCCCCGCCCCGGGGCGGGGCTACCTGTCAGCTCGCTTCGTTCGTCAGTCGCCCGGCACTTCGTGGGCGGCTGTATTTCACGCTAACTCCAGAGGATTTCACATGAGCCAGATTGCCCGCAAACCGGCCGAACTTTTCGTCGATCCGGCCGTGATACTCGAAGCCCGGCCCGACGGCACGCGGCTGTTCCGCTCGGCCCTGGCCCTGCCCGACTACGCGCGCTGTTCCGGCGAGTGGCTGGAACGCTGGGCGGCCGCCACTCCCGATGCCGTCCTCATTGCCGAACGGGGCGCCGACGGCGAATGGATCAGGGTGAGCTACGGCGAAGCCCTGGCGCGCGTCCATCGCATTGCCGCCTGGCTGCTCGGCCAGCGGCTCGCGCCGGAGCGGCCGGTGCTGGTGCTGTCCGACAACGGCATCGAACACGCGCTGCTGATGCTGGCCTGCCTGCATGTCGGCGTGCCGATCAGCCCGGTCTCGCCGGGCAACTCGCTGCTCTCGAAGGACTTTGCCAAGCTCAAGGCCAACGTCGAATTGCTGCGCCCCGGCGTGATCTACGCCGACGGCATCGAACGCTTCCTGCCGGCGCTGGCCGCGATATCCGGCCTGCACGACGCGGTGATCGTCGCCGGCGGCAGAAGCGCCGCCAGCGGCCGGCAGCAGGCGGGCGCGCTGCCCTTCGCCGAGCTGGAGAAAGTTGGCGCTGGCGACACGGCGAATCATGCGGCCGTGCGCGCCGCCTTCCGTGCCGTGACGCCCGACACCATCGCCAAGTTCCTGTTCACCTCGGGTTCGGTCGGTACACCCAAGGCGGTCATCACCACCCAGCGCATGATGTGTTCCAACGTCGAAATGAAGTCGGTGATCTGGCCTTTCCTCAACAAGCAGAAGCCGGTGATCGTGGACTGGCTGCCCTGGAGCCACGTCTTCGGCGGCAGCCACAATTTCAACAAGGTGCTGCGCTTCGGCGGCAGCCTCTACATCGACGACGGCAAGCCGCTGCCGGCGCTGCTGCCGAAGACGGTGAGGAACCTGACCGACATTTCGCCCACCATTTATTTCAGCGTGCCACTGGCCTATGGCCTGCTGGTGGCGCAACTGCGCGACAACGCCGAGCTGCGCAAGAGCTTCTTCGCCCGCCTGCAGATCATCTTCTACGCCGGCGCCGCGCTGCCGCAGTCCACCTGGGACGAGCTGGAACGCCTCGCCGTGATGGAACTCGGCCACCCGGTAGTCATGCTGTCCTCCTGGGGTTCGACCGAGACCGCGCCGGCCTGCACCGACTGCCATTTCCAGGCGGTGCGCTCGGGCGTGATCGGCGTGCCGATTCCCGGCACCACGCTGAAACTGGTGCCGGTGGCCGACAAGCTCGAAGTGCGGGTCAAGGGCCCCAACCTGTTCCCCGGCTACTGGAAGCAGCCCGAGCTGACCCGCGCCGCCTTCGACGAAGAAGGCTTCTACATGATCGGCGACGCCGTGTCCTTCGTCGACCCGGCGCGCCCGGAACAGGGCCTGCTGTTCGACGGCCGCGTCGCCGAGGACTTCAAGCTGCTTTCCGGCACCTGGGTCCATGTCGGCAGCATCCGCGTGGCCGGCATCAGCGCGCTGGCGCCGATCGCCCAGGACATCGTGGTCACCGGCCACGACAAGGACGAGATCGGCTTCCTGGTCTTCCCCAACCTCGCCGAATGCCGCCGCATCGCCAGTCTCGGCGACGACGCGGCGTTGTCGACCGTGCTCGGCCACCCGGCGATCAAGGAACGCCTGCGCGAAGGCCTGATGCGCCTCAAGCAGCAGGGCGGCGGCTCCTCGACCTATCCGGCGCGCGCGCTGCTGCTGGCCGAGCCGCCGTCGGCCGAGGCCGGCGAGATGACCGACAAGGGCTACATCAACCAGCGCGCGGTGCTGACCCGCCGCGCCGACCGCGTGCTCGAACTGCATGCCGACGTGCCGGATTCGAGCGTCATTTTCATCTGATGCATTTGAGGAACAACCCGTGACCGACAAACTCGTAAGCCATACGTTCGACGGCCAGATCTACACCATCACGCTGAATCGTCCGGCCAAGCGCAACGCGATCAGCGACCGCCTGCTCGACGCCCTGGACCAAGCCTGGGAGGCGCGGCCCGAAGAAGCGCGCGTGGTGATCCTGGCCGGCGCCGGCGAGCATTTCTGCGCCGGCCTCGACCTCAGCGAACACCAGCATCGCGAGCCCTTCGGCGTGATGTTGCATTCGCAGGGCTGGCATCGCGTGTTCGGCAAGATCCACCAGACCGGCATTCCGGTGGTGGCCGTGCTGCACGGCGCGGTGATCGGCGGCGGGCTGGAGCTGGCGACGTCCACCCATGTCCGCATCGCCGAGCCGAACACCATGTACCAGCTGCCGGAAGGCCGCCACGGCATCTACGTCGGCGGCGGCGCCTCGGTGCGCGTGGCGCGCATCGTCGGCCCCGGCCGCATGGCCGAAATGATGCTGACCGGGCGCATGCTGAACGCCGAGGAAGGCCAGGCGCTGGGCCTGTCGCACTACCTGGTGGGCAAGGGCGAGGGCATGGCCAAGGCGCAGGAACTGGCCAAACGCATCGCCGAGAACGCGCCGCTGGCCAACTACGCCATGGTCACGGCGATCCAGCGCATCGCCAGCATGTCGTCCGACGACGGCTTCTATGTCGAATCGCTGATGGCGGCCGTGACCCAGACCGGCCCGGAAGTCAGCCAGCGCATCGGGCATTTCCTCAACCGCAAGAAGGACGCGAAATGAGCAATCCCTACGCCGCGAGCGAAGCCCGCGCCGTGATCAGCAGTTGGGACGACATCTACCTGGTCGGTGGCCTGCGCACACCCTTCGCCGACTACATGCAGGAACTGGCCGAGGTCTCGCCGACCGACATGGGCATCTACGCTGCGCGGGCGCTGTTCGCCAGGAGCGGAATCCCCGCCGCCGAGGTCGACTGCGTGATCGGCGGCAACATGGCGCAGGCCAGTTTCGACGCCTATTTCCTGCCGCGCCACATCGGCCTGTATTCCGGCGTCGATCCCAACGCGCCGGCGCTCTTGGTGCAGCGCCTGTGCGGCACCGGCTTCGAGACCATCATCACCGCCGCCGACCAGATCAAGCTGGGCAAGGCGAAACTGGTGCTGGCGGTGGGCACCGAATCGATGACGCGCAATCCGGTGGCGGCCTACGGTCATCGCGCCGGTTTCAAAATGGGCCAGGTCGAGTTCAAGGATTTCCTCTGGGAAGCCACCAAGGACACCGCACCCGGCGCCAGCATGGGCGACACGGCGGAGAACCTGGCCAGGCGCTACGGCATCACGCGCGAAGAGGTCGACCGCTTCGCCGAACGGAGTTTCGCCCGCGCCGTCGCGGCGCAGGCCGCGGGTTATTTCGACGACGAGATCGTGCCGGTAACAAATTCCACTTTCGAGCTGCCCGGCTACAACACACGCAGCCTCAAGCTGCCGCGCAAGCTCGAGTCCTTCAGTCGTGACGGCCACGCCAAGCCGACCAGTTACGAAACCCTGGCGAAGCTGCGCCCGGCCTTCGGCGGCGTGCAGACTGGCGGCAACAGTTCGGCCATCGTCGATGGCGCCGCCGCAGTGCTGGTGGCCTCCGGCGATTACCTGCGCGCCCACGGCCTCAAGCCGCTGGCGCGGCTGGTCGGCGGCTGCGCCGTCGGCGTGCCACCCGAGATCATGGGCATCGGTCCGGCGCCGGCGATCCGCGCGCTGCTGGCCAAGCAGGGCATGACGCTGGACCAGGTCGGCCGCGTCGAGATCAACGAAGCCTTCGGCGCCCAGTACCTGGCCTGCGAAAAGGAACTGGGCCTGGACCGCGAACGCGCCAATGTGCATGGCGGCGCCATCGCGATCGGCCATCCGCTGGGCGCCAGCGGCGTGCGCCTGACCACCACGGTGGCGCGCGAACTCAAGCAGGCTGATTTACAGTTCGGCATTTCCTCGGCCTGTTGCGGCGGCGGCCAGGGTGTCGCGATTCTTCTGGAGAACATCCGATCATGAAATTCGAGAATTCCACGTTCATCGTCACCGGCGGCGCTTCCGGCCTCGGCGCAGCCACGGTGCGCTACTTTCACGGCCGCGGCGCCAATCTCGTGATCGCCGATCTCAACGGCGAGCGCGGCGAAGGGCTGGCGACCGAACTCGGCACGCGCACGGTTTTCCAGCGCTGCGACGTCGCCGCCGAGGCCGACGCCCAGGCGTGCGTGGCCAGGGCCGTGGCGAGTTTCGGCGGGCTCAACGGCCTGATCAACTGCGCCGGCATCGGCGTCGCCGAGAAAGTGCTGAACAAGGACGGCCCGCAGAAACTGGCCAACTTCGCCCGCGTCATCAACATCAACCTGGTCGGCACGTTCAACATGATCCGCCTCGCCGCCGAGGCGATGTCCAAAGGCGAACCAAACTCGGCCGGCGAACGCGGCGTGATCGTCAACACCGCCTCGGTCGCCGCCTGGGACGGCCAGATCGGCCAGCCGGCCTATGCCGCCTCGAAGGCCGGCATCGTCGGCATGACGCTGCCGATCGCGCGCGAACTGGCGCGCTTCGGCATCCGCGTCTGCACCATCGCCCCCGGCCTGTTCTACACGCCTATGATGGAGTCCCTGCCGCCCGAGGTGCAGGAATCGCTCGGCAAGTCCGTGCCTTTCCCGCCGCGCCTGGGCCGGCCGGACGAGTTTGCCCAACTCGCCGCGCAGATCGTGGACAACGAAATGCTCAACGGCGAATCCATCCGCCTCGACGGAGCCCTGCGCCTCGCGCCAAAATAATCCGGAGCCCAGCCCTATGCGCCGCAGCACCTTCTACAAGCACCGCATCGCCTTTGCCGACTGCGATCCCGCGCAGATCGTCTTCTTCGCCAACTACTTCAAGTGGTTCGACACCAGCGGCTTCGAATTCTTCGTCGCCTGCGGCGTGCCGCCCTGGCGCGACACCGCGGCCAAAGGCGGCATCATCGGCACGCCGCTGGTGAATGCGACGGCCACCTTCAAGAATTCGGCCACCTACGGCGAGGACGTGGTGATCGAAAGCTGGGTCGAGGAATGGCGCACCAAGAGCTTCGTCATGCGCCACGTCGCGCGCCGCGGCGACACGGTGCTGGCCGAGGGCCAGGACGTCCGCGTCTTCGCCATCATGGACCCCGAACATCCGACCCGCATCCGGGCCGTGCCGATCCCCCCCGAAATCCGCGCCCTCTGCGAATCGACTCCCTAGACCATCGTTTCGGAATCCATCATGCCCCGTTCCCATACCTATCGCCTGCGCGTCGAATTCGGCGACTGCGATCCCGCCCAGATCGTCTTCTACCCCAACTTCTTCAAGTGGATGGACATCGCCGCGCTGCACTTCTTCAATGCCTGCGGCATCGAAAGCTGGCGCCAGACCAAGGCCGACTGGGGCATCATCGGCGCGCCCCTGGTCGGCGCCTCGGCGAAGTTCCTCAGTTCCGCCACCTATCCCGAGGCGATCGAGGTCGATACCTCGATCGCTGAAATCAGCGGCAAGGCCTTCGTCCTCAAGCACGTCATCCGCCGCGGCGAGACCGTGCTGGCGGAAGGCGAGGAAAAGCGCATCTTCGCCATCGAGGACCCGGCCGACCCCAGGCGCATCAAGGCCGTGGCGATTCCCGAGTCGCTGCTGGCGCAGTGGCAATGAGCTACAGCGCGCCGATCACCGACATCCGCTTCCTGCTTAACGAGGTCGCTGGCCTGGGCGAGATCGCGCGACTGCCCGGTTGTGAGGAAGCGACGGCGGACCTGGTCGCCGCCGTGCTCGACGAGGCGGCGAAGTTCGCCGCCGGCGTGCTGGCGCCGCTGAATGCCGTCGGCGATCGCGCCGGCTGCCGCCTCGAAGACGGCAAGGTGATCACGCCGGCCGGCTGGGCCGAGGCCTACAAGGCTTTCGCCGCGGGCGGCTGGGTCGGCCTCGGGCTCTCGCCCGACTATGGCGGCCAGGGCTTGCCCAAGTGCGTGGCGACGCCGGTCTGGGAAATGTGGTTTTCGGCCAATACCGCTTTCACCATGCTGCCGCAGTTGAACACCGGCGAAGCCGAAGCCATCCTGCTCGCCGCCAGCGACGAGCTGAAAGCCACCTACCTGGAAAAGCTGGTGACGGGCGAATGGGGCGGCACCATGAACCTGACCGAACCGCAGGCCGGCTCCGACCTCGCCGCGATCCGCTGCCGCGCCGAGCCGCAGGCCGACGGCAGCTACCGCATCGTCGGACAGAAGATCTTCATCTCCTACGGCGACCACGAACTCACGCCCAACATTGTGCATCTGGTGCTGGCCCGCCTGCCCGACGCGCCGCCCGGCGTGAAGGGCATCTCGATGTTCCTGGTGCCGAAATACCTGGTCAATGCCGACGGCAGCCTCGGCGCGCGGAACGACCTGCGCTGTGTCGGCCTCGAACACAAGCTGGGCATCCACGGCAGCCCGACTTGCGCCATGAGCTTCGGCGACAATGGCGGAGACAGTAAGGGAGCTGCGGGCTGGATCGTCGGCGAGCCCAACCGCGGTCTCGAATACATGTTCATCATGATGAACGAGGCGCGCTTCGGCGTCGGCGTGCAGGGCATCGGCATCGGCGAGCGCGCCTACCAACAGGCGCTGGCCTTCGCCCGCGAGCGCGTGCAGGGCCGCGACGCCGTGACCGGCGCGGTGGGCCAGCCGATCATCAATCACCCCGACGTCAAGCGCATGCTGCTGACCATGCGCGCCCGCATCATGGCGGCGCGCGCGCTGGCCTACACGGCGGCCGGCTGGTTCGACCTGGCGCGCCATGCGCCGGACCAGGCCGCGGCCGACAAGGCGAAACGCTGCGTGGATCTTTTGATGCCGGTGGTCAAGGGCTGGAGCACCGAGCTTTGCCAGCAGGTCTGCTACGACGCGATCCAGGTGCACGGCGGCATGGGCTTCGTCGAGGAGACCGGCGTCGCCCAGCATTACCGCGATGCCCGCATCATCACCATCTACGAAGGCACCACCGGCATCCAGGCCAACGACCTGGTCGGGCGCAAGGTGCTGCGCGAGAACGGCGCGACCCTGCGCGAGCTGATCGTCGACATGCGCGGCGTCGCCGCCGAACTCGCGGCGGCCGAGCGCCTGCAATCGATGGCGCTGCGCTTCGAGGAAGACATCGCCGCGCTGGAACGTGCGCTGGACTGGATCCTGGCCAACGGCCGCGACCGCCTCGCCGCGGTACTCGCCGGCGCGGTGCCTTTCCTGCATCTGCTGGGAACCGTCTGCGGCAGCTGGCAACTCGGCCGCGTGGCGCTCGCTGCGGCCCGGTCGCCCCGCAAGGACACCTACGACCCCGACTACCTGCGCGGCCTCATCGAACTGGCCCGCTTCCACGCCCACGCCCTCGCGGTGCAGGCCCCGGCGCTGGCCGCCGCAATAGTTGGCGCTGGCGAGACGGCGGCGGAGAGCGAATTCGCCTTGCGCTAGGCAGGGTGTAACGGCCGGCTTCCTGTTTCGACTCCGGGTTCGCCGGCATTGCCGCGATGCCGGCGCATGACCGGAGCGAGGAACTCTGCCGAACTCGCACAATCGGCCAGCGGCCGGCTAGCTTCACTACGGACCCGACACCCAAGGAGGCAAGGAGGCGCTCCTCGCTTAAACCTGCCGGATGATCTACTTCAGCAGGTCGGCCAAAACAGACTTTCCGCGCCGACGTGCGCAGTGAATGCTTTACACGAAACTCCGGACACACCCCATTCCGGGCAGGCCGACCATTCTGCAGGATGAGGCATTGCTAAATTTAGGGACGATCATTTGGTTTAAGCAAAGTAAGCCGGGAATACGATTTCCGCCGTTCCGATCGTTCCGAAAATTGGACTCCCTGCGGACATACTGCTCCGTTGTGGTTCAGTCCGTCTCCCCAATATCCTCGTGCCAGAGCGCAGGATGTTGGGCGATAAATTCGCGCATCAGGGCAATGCAGGTGCTGTCCTGAAGCAACTCGACCGCCACACCGCGTGAACGCAACAGATCTTCCTCCCCCATGAAGGAGATATTCTCGCCGATGACAACCCTGGGGATACCGTAGAGAAGAATCGCACCGGAACACATCGCGCAAGGCGACAAGGTCGTGTAGAGCACGGAATCGCGATAGACCTGTGCCGACTGCCGGCCGGCGTTTTCCAGGGCATCCATTTCGCCGTGCAGGATGGCGCTACCCTGCTGGATGCGACGGTTGTGGCCGCGACCAATGATCGTGCCGCGATGAACCAGCACCGAGCCAATCGGAATACCTCCCTCGGCCAGTCCAACTTGGGCTTCCGCTACTGCCGCTTGCATGAACTCGTCCATCCTGCTGCCCCACAGGTTTGTCATCGGTCTGCCCCCTGGCTCCGGCTCCAGCCAGATTGCCGGTGGCAATCTTTACTTCTCCAGCGCTACATTGTCCGCACCTTCCGCGCCAACATACACGGCCAGAAGCTTGACGATACCACCGCCCAGATTCATGCCGCGATGCGGCACATTCATCGCCTCGACCAACGCATCGCCCTGGCGAAAGGTCTTCACACCCTTTTCGCCGTAATCGACGGTGAGCTCGCCTTCCAGAATGTAGGCAACCAGCGGTACTGGGTGGCGATGAAAGGCGGCGGGGGCTCCGGGGGCAACCGTCACCAGGGCAACGGTAATCTTGGGCGCACCTGTGGTGGGATATTGAATGTTTTCGCCGACCACGGTCTTGCCAGTGACCAGCAATTCCTGCACTGAATAATAGCCTTCGTCACGCGCCAGAGCAGCGGTGGTCAGCGAAGCCATCAGCAAGGTGACGACCGTCAAACGCTGTGTGAGATGACGGGCTTTTACGCCGCTCGGCCCGGCAGATGTGTTTACGTGCATACAATATTCCGTCAGCAAATCGGGAATCTTACCCGGGTATCACGGCGCTGAAATCGGCTATCGAGGCAGTTGCCAATGCTTTGACCGAGTTCGAAACAGGTGATGCCGCAGGTTTTCAGGATCATCCAGACCGTTGAATGACAGCTTCAAAGAGTGGACGGCTTACGGCTTGAGTACTACACGCGTGCTGTCGGCCATGAGCCGCCGGACACATCTTCTTCAGACCAGACGCCTGCCGGGCGGCTTCACTCTAAAACCTGTCGGATGATCTGCTTTAGCCCCTCGGCTAAGATTGACCTTACCTTAGCCCTTCTTGCTTACAACCACGGTCCACTACTAATTGATATATAAGGAAAATGGCGACATTGAAGCATCTAGTTCGATAATGCCATCTGTTCACGTTACGTGAACAGATGGCATTATCGAACATTCCATTGACACATACGTTCATTCAGTTGTATTGTTCACGTAACGTGAACGTGTGTAGATATTGAACAATGAAGCCAATAGACAACAGGGAACAGGCTATCTTGGACCTCGCCCTAGAAGCCTTGAAAAAGGCTACGGGCATTCATGGCCAGGTGATTGAGCAGGGACCACGCAACGGGCAAGAGCACCGGGTGGATGCCATTGTCGAAATCGAAGCGAACGGGCAGCGCTACCCTTACGCAATCCAAATCAAGCGTGTTGATCGATTCGCAATCCTTAGAGATATCAAATATCAGTGCGCCCTATATGGGCAAGATACCCCGCCTCTACTTGTAGCACCACGTATCACAACCGAAACTGCCGAGCAGTGTCGTGAGCTTGATCTGCAATTCATAGATGCGACCGGCAACGCTTACTTACGCGGCCCAGGGCTATTTGTTCTTGTGAAAGGGCAGCGCCCAATCGAGCGCGACGAATTGCTGCTGATCGGGCCAGAAGGTAAGCGGGCAGGCACTGCCACCCATTTGCGGGTTATTTTCGCGCTGCTTTGCAAGCCAAAATTGCTCAACGCCCCTTACCGAAATATCGTTCAGATTGCAGGAGTAGCGCTAGGAACCATCGGGTGGGTGTTTTTTGATCTGACTGGTCGCGGATTCATTGCCGGAGGCAAGCGCAAAGGTGACAGAGTCATGCTTGAGCGCAGGAAACTCATCGAGGAGTGGATAACAAACTATCCGATCAAGCTGCGTCCGAAACTGAATCCACGCCGGTTCAAAGCGCCGAAACCCGACTGGTGGAAAGAACTTGATATCACCCAATACGGTGCCCAATGGGGTGCCGAGGTCGCCGCCGAGAAATTGACCGGGTATCTACGCCCAAACACCGTGACTATCTATCTCCACAAGGACAAAGGCCAGCGGAATCTAACCAAATTCGTGGCAAAGAACAGGCTACGCCCGGATGTGAACGGCGACATCGAAATTCTCGACGCATTCTGGGATTTCGACGACGAACAGCCAATGGCCCAAACAGTACCGCCATTGCTGGCGTATGCCGATTTGATGGCAACGCTGGATCCTCGCAACATTGAAGCCGCCAAGCTGATCCATGAACAATATCTCGTCCTCCATGACACTCAAGCCTGATCGCCCAGTCGATTCATTGACACTCATGGTGATCGATGAGATCCAGCAGGCCGCCACAAGACATGGAGCCCCCGTATTCCTGGTGGGCGCAGTAGCGCGGATTATTCTTCTCGAAAACGTTCATGGCTTGAGAGCGGGCCGCGCGACATCTGACGTGGACTTTGCCTTTGCACTCGATGACTGGGAGCAATTCCAGAAAATAAAAACTACCCTGCTTGAAAACTCCAGGTTCAATGCGTCAGAACATGTTGCCCACCGCTTGTACTTTCGCGCCCCCGGCCTGGAGCATTCGTACAAGGTCGATTTGATCCCGTTCGGTGGCGTCGAGACAAGCCCAAACACTATTGCCTGGCCACCCGATATGGCCATCATGATGAACGTCGCCGGATTCAGTGATGCGTTCGCTGCAGCGGTAAGCGTGGAAGTAAGCACGGGAGTTGAAATTGCAGTCGCCTCACTTCCTGGGATCGCGATCCTGAAACTGTTCGCCTGGGCGGATCGCCGACAAGACAATCCGAAAGACGCACTGGATTTGCTGACGCTGCTGCGCAGCTACCATGAGGCAGGCAACGAAAATCGAATCTACGAAGATGCCAATGCGCTGGCAGCGCTCGAAGCCGTTGGCTATGACCCGGAGCTTGCCGGGGCCTGGCTTCTTGGCAACGACGCTGCAACGATCGCGTCCACGGCCACCGTCGCGGGACTCAAAGCCCTGTTGAATGGCACGACAAAAGACCGGCTTGTCGAAGACATGTCGCGAGGAATGAAGGGGTGGGACGATTCATTGGAGCATCCGCGTCGCCTGCTGGAGCAATTCACTAAAGGCTTTACCGCCTGAATCGGATAACAAGCCGCAAATGAACAAAGACCAACTCAAGAAACTGGAACGCGACCTCTGGGCCGCCGCCGACAAGCTGCGCGCCAACTCCGACCTCAAGGCCAGCGAATACAGCACGCCCGTGCTGGGCCTGATCTTCCTCAAGTTCGCCGACAACAAATACCGCCAGCACGAAGCCGCCATCGTGCAGGAATACGAAAGGCACAAAGGCAAGCGCACCGAAAAGAGCCTGGAGGAAGTCGCCGTCGAGAAGTGCGGCTTCTTCTTGCAGGATTACGCCCGTTATGACTACCTGCTCCAGTTGCCCGAGAAGGAGAACATCGCCAAGGCCATCCGCCGTGCCATGGCCAGCATCGAAAAGAGCAAGCCCGAATTGCTGGGCGTGCTGCCGCAGGAGGAATACGACCGCTTCACCCGCAGCGACAAGAACAAGGGCATCCCCAAGGACCTGCTCAAGCTCTTCTCGGACATCCCGGTGGATGCCGCCGGCGATGTGTTCGGCCAGATATACGAATACTTCCTCGCCAACTTCGCCTTGAGCGAAGGCCAGGGCGGCGGCGAGTTCTTCACCCCGCGCTCCGTCGTCAAACTGATGACCGAAATCATCGAGCCCCACGGCGGCAAGGTCTACGACCCGGCCTGCGGCTCCGGCGGCATGTTCGTGCAGTCGGCCGAGTTCATTCACCAGCACCAGACCGACAAGGCCGCCGATCTGGACGTGTACGTCTGCGGCACCGAAAAGACCCTGGAAACCGTCAAGCTGGCCAAGATGAACCTGGCCGTGAACAACCTGCGCGGCGAGATCAAGCAGGCCAACACCTATTACGAAGACCCCTTCAATGCCTTCGGCGCCTTCGACTACGTGATGGCCAATCCACCTTTCAACGTGGATGACGTGACGCTGGATGCGGTGGAAAAGGACAAGCGCTTCAACACCTACGGCGTACCGCGCAACAAGACCAAAGCCAAGGGCAAGAAAGAGCAGGACGGCAAGGAAAAGGCGGTCGAGACGGTGCCCAACGGCAACTATCTGTGGATCAACCTGTTCGCCACCTCGCTGAAAGAAGGCGGCCGCGCCGCCCTGGTCATGGCCAACTCGGCTTCCGATGCCCGCCATTCGGAAGCCAGCATCCGCCAAACCCTGATCGAGCAGAACCTGATCTACGGCATGCTCACCTTGCCGTCCAACCTGTTCTACACCGTCACCCTGCCGGCCACCGTGTGGTTCTTCGACAAGGGCAAGACCGACGAGCGGATATTGTTCATCGACGCCCGCAACATCTTCACCCAGATCGACCGGGCACACCGCGAACTGAGCGACGCACAGATTCAGAACATCGCCATCATCCCGCGCCTGCACAAGGGCCGCCGCCAGGAATTCGTCGACCTGGTGGATCGGTACCTCCACCTAGGCATGGCGCAGTTGCACGAGGCCGCCGAACACCTGCCCGGCCTGAGCCGGCGCCTGCTGGCGGTGCTGGCCGCCGAGATTGACGCTGCCGACGAGCAAACCACCCAGGCCGCCCGCGCGGCCATCGCCCACCTGGAAGCCCAATGGGCGCAACTGGCGGATCTGGACAAGGCCCAGGCCCAGCACGAACGCAGCCGTGGCCAGAAGCACGGCATCGACGGCCGCAACGAGGCCCAGCACGCACTGCGTGCCCGCTTCGCGCCCTTCTTCGCCGGCCTGCATGCCGCAGCGAAGGCCCTGGACAAGACCATCCGCGAGATGGACAAGCGCAAGGCCGCAGCCGCCAAGATGGAGGGCAAGCGCGTCACCGCCAACCGCCAGACCAAGGGGGTGAAAGAGGCCGTACAAGCCCTGCACGACGAACTCAAGGCCGCCGAATTGTTTTACCAGCATGTGAGCTGGCTGCAGGAGCGCTTTCCCAAGGCCAGCTACGAAGACGTGACGGGCCTGTGCAAGCTGGCCAGCCGGCACGATATCAAGGAGCAGGACTGGTCGCTGAATCCGGGGCGCTATGTGGGGGTGGTGATTGAGGAGGATGGCAAGACGGAGGAGGAGTTCATCGCTGATCTGGGCGCAGCACAAGACGAACTGTCGAACCTTATCGATGATGCACGCCTACTGGAGCAGGTAATTGCAGCGAACGTCAAAGCATTGATTGGGGATCAGCCATGATCGAACCCTGGCCTCGAATTGCCGTGGGTGATCTGGTTCAGAAAGGCGACGCTGCCTTGCAGACAGGGCCGTTCGGTACACAGCTCAGTGCATCGGAGTATGTACCAGAAGGCATTCCAGTCATCAACGTTCGCAACGTCGGGTTTGGCGATGTTCGCGACAATGATCTGGAGTACGTTTCTGAAGCCAAAGCGGAACAACTGCACCACCACATTCTCCGCAAAGGCGACATCGTGTTTGGCCGCAAAGGGGCGGTCGAGCGTCATGCCCTGATTGGCGACGAACAAGAGGGCTGGGTACAGGGCTCTGACTGCTTGCGATTGCGATTGCGTAGCAAGCAGTTCAACGAGCGTTTTGTATCCTTCTACTTGCGGACACAAGCGCACCAGGATTGGATGCAAGCACTTTGCGCTTTTGGCGCAACGATGAATTCTCTAAATCAGGACATCGTGAATCGCATCCAACTGCCATGTCCGCCGCGTCCACTTCAGAATCGTATCGCCGCCATTCTCGCGGCCTACGACGACCTGATCGCCAACAACCAGCGCCGCATTGCCTTGCTGGAGTCCATGGCCGAAGAAATCTACCGCGAGTGGTTTGTGCGGATGCGGTTTCCCGGAGCAAAGCCAGAGACCTTTAAAAAAGGCTTTCCAGCCGAATGGACGCATGAGCCCATCGTTACGGCATTCAAGTTCTTTGGTGGCGCTACGCCATCCAAGGACGTGCAGAGATACTGGGTTGATGGTGACGTTCATTGGTACACGCCGACGAATATCACCGGGGCAAGTAGCCTCTACTTGGAAGAATCGAGCGAGAAGTGCACCGAAGAAGGGTTTCAGAGTTGTTCGGCAAATCTGTTCCCTGCTTACTCGATCATGATGACCAGCCGAGCCACGATTGGCGCCATCGGCATCAACTGCCAACCTGCATGTACCAATCAGGGATTCATCACATGCATCCCGAATGAATGGTATCCGCTGACATTCCTATATCACTGGCTCAAGCTGGCCAAGCCGCACTTCGAAATGCTCTCGGGAGGCGCAACCTTTGCGGAACTTACGAAGGGAACGTTCAAGCGAATCCGAATCCTGACTCCGGACAAAGACGTAGTCGCCAAGTTTGAGATGCTGGTTCGTCCCCTGTTTGAGGAAATGGAAGTATTGACGAAGGCAACCCGAAAATTGCGCGATACACGGGATGCGCTGCTACCCCGCCTCATCTCCGGCAAGCTCCGTGTCGATCAACTCGACATACAATATCCTCCCAGCATGGTGGCAGAGTTGGCGCGGGTGGCTTAGGCATCGGCAGCGCATAGGGGGAATGGTGGCCAGGAATTTCATCTCGGAAGACGACATCGAGCAGGGGCTGATCCAGCGCCTGCAGCATTTGTGCGGCCTCGATGTCTTGAACTGCTACACCGCCCAACCCGACGAGATGAATGATGGCTCGGGGCGGAGCGACAAGCGCGAGGTGATTCTGGCCGACCGGCTGCGCGCCGCCGTCGAGCGACTCAACCCGCAGGCCCCGGCCGCTGCGGTGGACCAGGCCATGGGCCAGTTGTTGCAACCGCGCACGGCCATGAGCCTGGTGGCCGCCAACCGGGAGATGGACGGCCTGATCCGCGATGGCGTGCCCGTCACCTACAAGCCCGAGACCGGACCGCAGGCGGGCCAGACGGTGACCGAGCGGCTGACGGTGATCGACTTCGACAAGACCGAACCGAAGGCCGGCCGCAACGATTACTTGGCCGTCAGCCAGTTGTGGATACGGGGCGAGTTCGGCTACCGCCGTCCCGACGTGTTGCTCTATGTGAACGGCTTGCCGCTGGTCTTCATCGAACTGAAGAACAGCAATGTCAAGCTGCGCGCCGCCTTCGACGACAACCTCAGCACCTACAAGGCCGAGATTCCCCAGCTCTTCGTCGCCAACGCGCTGTGCCTGCTCTCCAACGGCATCGAGACCAAGGTGGGCAGCCTGACCGCGCAATGGGAGCATTTCTTCGCCTGGCTGCGGGTGGAGGATGAAAAGGAGGCGCTGGATCGCAAGGTCATTGCCGACCAGGGCCTGAGTGTGGAGCGGGCGGTGCTGGGCTTGCTCCAGCCTGAGCGGCTGCTGGATTACGTCGAGAACTTCTGCGTGTTCTATCGGGAAACGCAGAAGGTGATTGCGCAGAACCACCAGTTCATCGGCGTGAACAATGCCTTCGCCCAGTTCGTGCGTCGCCGCGAGCGGGGCGGCAAGCTGGGCGTGTTCTGGCATACCCAGGGCTCGGGCAAGAGCTTTTCGATGGTGTTCTACACCCGCAAGATCTTCCGCAAGCTGACGGGCAACTTCAGCTTTGTGGTGGTGACGGACCGGGACGATCTGGACGGCCAGATCTACCGCAACTTTCTGCACACCGGCGTGATCGCCCCGAAGGACGACGTGCGCCCCCGCGACAGCGCCAAGTTGCGCGAGATGCTGGGCAAGAACAAACGCGTGGTGTTCACGCTGATCCAGAAGTTCCGCTACGACAAGGGCAAGGACTATCCCTTGCTCTCGGACCGCGACGACATCGTGGTGATCGTGGACGAAGCCCACCGCACGCAATACGCCGGCCTGGCCGAGAACATGCGGGCCGGCCTGCCGAACGCCGCCTACCTGGCCTTCACCGGCACACCGCTGCTGGGCCGGGAGCGCAAGACCAACGCCTGGTTCGGCGATTACGTCTCGGAATACAACTTCCAGCAAAGCGTGGAAGACGGCGCCACGGTGCCTTTGTTCTACGAAAAGCGCGTGCCGGAAGTGCTGGTCCAGAACGACGACCTCAGCGAGGAGTTCGCCGAGATCATCGAGGACGAGAACCTCGACGAGGCCGCCCAGCAGAAGCTGGAAAAGCGCTTCGCCCAGGAAATGGCCGTGATCAAGGTGGATGACCGTCTGGAGACGATTGCCCGCGACATCGCCTATCACTTTCCGCGCCGAGGCTATCTCGGCAAGGGCCTCGTCATCTCGGTGGACAAGTTCACCGCCGTGACCATGCACGACAAGGTACAGGCGCTGTGGAAGGACGAGATCAAGAAGCTCACGGGCATCATCAACGCGACGCAGAACGACATCGAGCGCCTGCGCCTGAAGCGCATCCGCGACTGGATGCGCAGCGTCGAGATGGCGGTGGTGGTCAGCGAGGAGGCCGGCGAGGATGAGAAGTTCGCGAAGCTCGGCCTCCACATCAAGCCGCATCGCGAGCGGATGAACCGGCTCGACAAGCAGGGTCATGACATTGAATTCAACTTCAAGGACCCGGAGCATCCGCTGCAACTGGTTTTCGTCTGCGCCATGTGGCTGACGGGCTTCGATGCGCCTACGGTGAGCACCCTGTATCTGGATAAGCCCATGCAGGGCCACACGCTGATGCAGACGATCGCCCGCGCCAACCGCGTGACCAGTTATGAGATCAACGGGGTGGCCAAGCGCAACGGCGAGATCGTGGACTACTACAACGTGTTCCGCCGCATGAAGCGGGCGTTGAAGGACTACGCCGCCGGACCGGGCGACGACGAGGACGACATGCCCGTGCGCAACAAGCAGGAGTTGTTCACCCTGCTCGACGAGGCCATTGCCCAGGGGCTGGCGTTTTGTGACGCGCAGGAGGTCAATCTGCGCGGTGCGCTGGACCGGGGCGATGTCTTCGAGAAGCTGGGCCAGTTCAACGCATTTGCCAATGCCTTGCTGGCGACGGATGAGTTGCGCAAATCCTTCAATGTCTACGAGAACACCATCAACGCGCTTTACGAGGCCTGCAAGCCGGAGGTGCTCGGTCAGGGCAAGGGGCGGCTGGTTTCGGCCTTCCAATATCTGCGCGGGATCATGGACAGCATCGTCGAACAGACGGACGTGGACAATGCGGCGCTGCGTCTGGCCGCCTTGCTCGACGAGAGCGTGGTGGTGGATAACGCCGAGGCCTTCAAGGCCAAGCAGTTCGAGGCGGAATACCAGATCGTCCAGCGCGGCAAGGCCTGGGATCTGAGCAAGGTCGATGTCGAGAAACTGCGCGAGGAATTCAAACAAGCGCCTTTCAAGCACATTGCCATCGCCGATTTGCGGGCTTTCCTGGAGAAGAAGCTGGCCGAAATGCTGGCGCAGAACGCGACGCGCATCGACTTCGTGCAGCGCTTGCAACGCGTGATCGACGCATACAACTCAGGCGCGACTGCTACGGAGAACTACTACGAGGAACTGACGGCGTTTGCCGAGGCGCTCAAGGAAGAGGCGGAGCGCCACATTCGCGAAGGCCTGGAAGAAGACGAACTGGAGTTGTTCGACCTGCTGAAGAAGGACAGCATGACCCAGGAGGAAACACAGCGCGTCAAACTTTCTGCCAAGCGCTTGCTGAAGCGTCTGGTCGAGGAGCATCCGAAGCTGCTGGTGCAAGACTGGTTCAAGGACCGCCAGTCCATGCTGCAGGTACGCTCGGAAATCGAGCGTGTGCTCAACGAGGCGCTACCGGAGAGCTATGACCGGACTACGTTCAAGCAGAAATGCGACAAGGTTTTCGACCTTGCAGTTGATTACGCAAACCATAATCGTCGCTGGGCCGCTTGACGCTTTAACGCACGAAAACGGAAACCCGTATTCGATGCCACAGAAATTTGCCGTGGTTGCGGCTGACCGATGTAGTCGGATACTTGCGTTTCAACCGTGAATCCGAGGAATGCCGGCAGTGGGTCGGTAGTTAGAGTTCGCTGAACAAGGAAGCTGCCGTTCAGAGCATCTTTCCTGCGAACGGCAGGCAACCGGTGGACTGCCGACCCATCCAGCACGCAGCTTCAAGTTCGGCAGTGGCCGACCTGCTGTCCTTGCATAGTCGCGTCGAGCGACAGCTCCACTCCGATATCTGCCGCCGAACCGCTGACACGGCGACCAGCGGCATCCGGTACGGTCCGGGCATTGGCATTTCCGGGACCCGATCCTTCGTCGCCGGATGCAAGGGCGATCAAGCATTTCCAGCAGCCTGCCGCCCCATGCGCTCCGGCCGGAATCACCCGCCTTGTCCCGCCATGACCTGAATGACGCGGTGCAGCTGATGCGCCGCGTCATGACTTGTTCACAGAAGCGGCCTATAAGGAAAACGCATCGTGACCGCGATGGCGAACCGTGGAGGAGCGCACCATGACCTGGACTACATTGCACGACAAGGCGCAGGCGCTGGGTTTCGAGCTGGCCTGCCATACCCGCGCCGGGGAAGACGGCGGCTGCGTTGCCGAATTGAGCTCGCCGCCGCAGCAGGATCGTTCGTGGGTCTGCGTCGGGCTCTACGGCGAGATGGCCGGATTGTGGGCGCAAGGCTTGACGCCGCAGGCGCGCGCCCTGCCGGCGAAGCGCATCGCGGCGATGATCGCGGGCTGCAGCGAGCACGTCGGAACCCTGGGCGATTACGACGACGATTTTCAGGCGGCGATGGCGCCGCTGCTGGCGGCGGCGAGTCATCCGGAACACGGGCTGGCGCCGGCCTGAAGCGGGCGGCGCTTGCGGTGCGGGCGGCCGCCGTGCCGCCAGCGCCAACTCTTGTCAGCGGCTGAAGCGGGTTCCCGGCGGGAAGGCGAGGCCGAAGCTTTCCTGCAGCACGCGCAGCAACTCCTCGTCGTCGGCCAGCATGCGGCTTTCGAGCTTGACGCCGGCGCCGCGATCCTCGACCAGCTTGCGGTTGCGCAGGATCATGCGCTTGTGCGGGCCCGGCAGTTGCACCGTCAGCGTCTGCACGAAGCGCGAGTTGGGGTGGGTCGACAGGTAGTGGTTGACGACTTCGTAGTCGACGACCTGCTGCGGCTCCAGGGTGAAGGCATAGAGGTCGTGCCAGGCCTTGTCGCGGCTCGATTGCAGGACCCAGCCCGCGCCGGCTTCCTCGATCACGCGGTAGTTCCAGGCGTAATGCCGCACCTCTGCGCCGACCACGAAAGGCACCGGCAGCAGCAGGCCTTCGCCGCCGAAGCCGACGTCGGCCAGCCAGCGCTCGCCCTCGACCGCGACCAGCAGCAGCATGTGGGTGCGTGGCAGCAGGGCCGTGGTGCCGTAGCGCACGCGCGCGGCGAGCTGCGTGACGCCGAAACCGAAGGCGCGCAGCACCGCGGCGAACAACAGGTTGTGCTCGAAGCAATAGCCGCCGCGGCGCGCCGCGACCAGCTTGGCTTGGATGCCGGGCAGGTCGAGCGCGATCGGCAGGCCGCGCAGGATGTCGAGGTTTTCGAAGGGAATCCGCGTCGCGTGCGCGAGGTGCAGGGCTTGCAGCGCCGGCAGCGTCGGCGCGATGTCTCCGGCATAGCCGGTGCGCTGCAGGTAGGCCGTCAGATCGAGTTCAGGATGGTCGTTCAAGCTTGCACTCCGCGCGAAGGAAGACCCGGCGGGCGGCGGCGGCAAAGACCTGTGTCCACACGGCTTGCAGGGTCATCGCATGACATTTTTTGAATAGCTGGTAGAGCCATTATTGCATGGAGCAATCGGCGTATCCGGCGTAAGGTTGGCCGTCGGATTTACCACGAGGACGGCGATGGAGGTTTCCTTCAGCAAGGAGGTGCGCCAGTTGCGCCTGGGCGCCGGCGAGACCTTGCACGGCGAAGGCATCCTGGCCATCACCAAGGCGTTGCTGCAGTCGGGCGTGGCCTACGTCGGCGGCTACCAGGGCGCGCCGGTGTCGCATCTGCTCGACGTCATGGTGCAGGCTGCGGACTACATGGCCGAGCTCGGCGTACATGTCGAGGCCTGTTCCAACGAGGCCTCCGCGGCCGCGATGCTGGGCGCCTCGATCCACTATCCGCTGCGCGGCGCCGTGACCTGGAAATCCGTGGTCGGCACCAATGTCGCGGCCGACGCGCTGTCCAACCTGGCTTCGCCCGGCGTCATGGGCGGCGCGCTGATCATTGTCGGCGAGGATTACGGCGAGGGCGCCAGCGTGATCCAGGAACGCAGCCATGCCTTCGCCATGAAGTCCTCGCTGCTGCTGCTCGATCCGCGGCCGCAACTGCCGAACATGGTACGCATGGTGGAACAGGGCTTCGCGCTCTCGGAGGCCTGCAATACACCGGCCATCCTGCAACTGCGGGTGCGCGCCTGCCATGTGCGCGGCAGCTTCGAATGCCGCGACAACCTGCCGCCCGCCGTCTCGCGCAAGGCGCTGCTGGCCGAGCCGGCACGCTTCGATTACGAAAAGCTGGCGCATCCGCCGGCCACCTTTCGCCAGGAAAAGCTGAAGACCGATCAGCGCCTGCCCGCCGCGCGACGCTACATCGTCGAGCACGGCCTCAACGAAATCATCGCCGGTCGCCGCCATGATATCGGCATTATCGTGCAGGGCGGCCTGCACAATACGCTGGTGCGCGCGCTGCAGCAGTGCAGCCTGGCCGATGCCTTCGGCGCCGCCGAATTTCCCATCCTCGCGCTCAACGTCACCTATCCGCTGGTGCCCGAGCAGATCGCCGAGTTCTGCCGCGGCAAACGCGCCGTGCTGGTGGTCGAGGAAGGCCAGCCCGAGTACATCGAGCAGGAGATCGCCACGACCCTGCGCCGCCAGGACCATGGCAACACCGGCACGGCGATCCACGGCAAGGACCTGCTGCAGATGGCCGGCGAATACACGGTCGAGGTCATTGCCGCGGGCCTTGTCAAATTCCTCGTCCGCCATGCTGCCGAGCTGCCGCTGGCCGCGGCGCAAGATTGGCTGGCGGCGAACGCGGCGCGCCGCCAGACGGTGGCCGCGCAGCTCGTAGCGCCCTTACCGCCGCGGCCGCCGCAGTTCTGCACCGGCTGCCCGGAGCGGCCGGTGTTTTCCGCCTTGAAGCTGGCGCAAACCAACGTCGGCCCGGTGCACATCGCGGCCGACATCGGCTGCCATTCCTTCGCCACTTTCGAGCCCTTCGGTTTCGGCCACACCATACTCGGCTACGGCATGAGCCTGGCCAGCCGCGCCGGCGTCTCGCCCATGCTCGGGCGGCGCGCGCTGGCGGTGATGGGCGACGGCGGCTTCTGGCACAACGGTCTGCTCACCGGTGTCGAGTCGGCGCTGTTCAACAAGACCGATGCCGTGCTACTGATCATGAAGAACGGCTACACGGCCGCCACCGGCACCCAGGAAATCATCTCGACGCCCGACGAGGCGCAGAAGGCCGGCGCGCCCGACAAGCGCCTGAGCCTGGTCGATCGCAACCAGACCATCGAGCGCACGCTGACGGGCCTCGGCGTGACTTGGCTGCGCACGGTGCCCAGCTACGAGGTGGACGCGATGCGCCGCACGCTGGAGGAGGCCTTCACCACCGACGCCGGCGGGCTCAAGGTGATCGTCGCCGAGGGCGAATGCCAGCTCGAACGCCAGCGCCGCGTCAAGCCCTGGCTGGCTGGATTGCTGAAGGCAGGCAAGCGCGTGGTGCGCGTCAAATACGGCGTCGACGCAGATGTCTGCTCGGGCGACCATTCCTGCATCCGCCTCTCGGGCTGCCCGACGCTGACGCTGAAGGACAGCGGCGATCCGCTCAAGGTCGATCCGGTGGCGAGCGTCATCGAGGGCTGCGTCGGCTGCGGCCTCTGCGGCGAGAACGCCCACGCCGCAACCTTGTGCCCATCCTTCTACCGCGTCGAGGTAGTGCAGAACCCGGGCCTCGCGGAACGCGCGCTGGCCGCTCTGCGGCGCGGCGTCATCCGTCTGGTGCAGGCGGAATGACCCAGCAACAGCCGATCACGATACTGACCGCCGCGCTGGGCGGCGAAGGCGGCGGCGTGCTGGCCGAATGGCTGGTCGAAATCGCCACGCGCGCCGGCCATCCGGCGCAGTCCACCTCGATTCCCGGCGTGGCGCAGCGTACCGGCGCGACCACCTACTACGTCGAAATCCATCTCCAAACTCACGCCGAACTCGGCGGCCGCACCCCCGTGTTGAGCCTGGCGCCGGTGCCGGGCTGCGTGGACCTGATGGTGGCCTCCGAGTTGCTCGAAGCAGTGCGCGCGATCCAGAACGGCTTCGTCTCGCCCGGGCGCACCACGCTGCTGGCGTCGTCGGGGCGCACCCTGACCACCTTCGAGAAGCTGGCGCCCGGCGACGGCCGCTTCGACAGCGAACGCCTGCTGCAGGTCGCCGCTGCCAACAGCCGGCAACTGGCGAGCTTCGACGTCGCCGCCACGGCGCGCGAAACTGGCACGGTGCCCAGCGCGGTGCTGTGCGGCGCGATTGCCGGCAGCGGCGTACTGCCTTTCGCACGTGCCGACTTCGAAGCAGTGATCCGCGCCTCGGGGCGCGGCGTCGAGGCCAGCCTGCGCGGTTTCGCGCTGGGTTTCGCGCGCTGCGGCGCGGCGCTCGGCGGGGCGCCAGCACCAACGCCGTGCGTCCCAGCGGGAACTCTGGCGGCGCAAGCCGACCTCATCGAACTGGGCCATGCGCGCGTCGTCGAATTCCAGGATGCGGCCTACGGTGAGCTTTACCTGCAGCGCGTCGAGCGCCTGCGCCAAGCCGAGCGGCGCGCCGATCCGCAGGGACTGCAAGGCACCGAACTGGCACGCGAAGGGGCACGCTTCCTGGCGCTGTGGATGGCCTTCGACGATGTCATCCGCGTCGCCGACCTGAAGAGCCGGGCGGGCCGCTTCGCCCGCGTGCGCGCCGAGGCCGGCGCCGCGGCTGACGATCTGCTGCGCATCGCCGATCACTTCAAGCCCGGCGTGACGGAGCTGGCCGGGCTGCTGCCGCCGTCCGCGGGGCGGCGCCTGCTGGCCTGGGAAAGCCGGCGCCGACAGGCGGGCAAGGCGCCGCTGGGCCTCGCCTTGAAACTGCGCGCCGACAGCATTTCCGGTTTTCTCGCGCTGCGCCTGCTGGCCGGCCTGCGCCCGCTGCGCCGCCGCGGCCAGCGCTACGCCGCAGAGCAGGCACTGATCGAGCTCTGGCTGGCGGCGGTGGAACAAGCCGCGGCGCGCGACTGGCAGGCCGGCCTGGAACTGGCGCTCTGCGCGCGGCTGGTCAAGGGCTATGGCGCGACCAACGAACGCGCCAAGGACAACCTGCGCCACATCGTCGAGCACCTGGCACACAGCAATGCCCATGACATCGCCCGGGCGCGCAGCGCGGCGCTGGCCGACGAAGCCGGCAGCGGCCTCGATCAGGCGCTGCTGCAGGCCGGTGCGCCGCCGCGCGCCATCAAGCCGGTGCCGGTGCGCTGGTTCAAGGCCGGCGCACGCTGAAACAACCGCGCCGCTGACCGACAACCGCCAACCCGCATTGCGGCGGGATTGAAATCCCGCGCCATGAGGCCGATGATGGGGCCCGACGGGAGGTAGCGATAATGCGCATCGGATTTTTCGGGGCGGCCGGCGAGGTGACCGGCTCCTGCACGCTGGTCGAAACCGGCGAATGCCGGTTTCTGGTCGATTGCGGCATGTTCCAGGGAGGACGCGAGGCGCGGACGAAAAACCTCAACGCGCTGAAGTTCGGCTGCGACGTGCGCGCCATCGATTTTGTATTGCTGACGCACGCCCATATCGACCATTCCGGCCTCTTGCCGCTGCTCTCGGTGCTCGGCTATCGCGGCCCGGTGTATGCCACGCCGGCGACGATCGACCTGCTCCAGGTGCTGCTGCGCGACAGCGCGCACATCCAGGAAAAGGAATCCGAGTGGCAGTTGCGGCATCGGCGGCGGCGCGGCCAGCGCGGCAGCATGCAGCCGCCGCTCTACACCGTGGCGCAGGCCGAGGCGGCGCTCGGGCTGCTGCAGCCGGCGCCCTACCGCGAGCCGATTCGTCCGGCGGAAAACGTATCGGTCAGCTTTCATGACGCCGGCCATATTCTCGGTTCGGCCTGGCTCGACGTGACGCTCGACGTGACGCTCGCCGCTGCCGGCAAGCCACGCCGGCTGGTGTTTTCCGGCGACCTCGGGATGCGCGACCGGCCGCTGCTGCAGGATCCCGAACAGGTTGCCGGCGCAGCCGACCTGCTGCTGATCGAATCGACCTACGGCGACCGCCTGCACCGTCCCTTCAGCGAAACCGAGGACGAGCTGGTGGCGGCTTTCGAGCGCACGCGCCATACCGGGGGCAATCTGATCATCCCCGCCTTCGCCGTCGGCCGCAGCCAGGAGATCATCTACATCCTGGCCGATCTGGTGCGCCGCGAGCGCCTTGCACCGCTCAAGATCTACGTCGATTCGCCGATGGCCACGGCCGCCACGCAGATCACGCTGCGGCATCCGGCCCTGGTCGACGGCCATACCCACGAACTGATCGACTGGATGCGGCGGCATCCGGGGAAATTCAGGCTGGAGTTCGTCGCCGACGTCGACCAGTCGCGCGCGCTGAACGAGGTTCGCAGCGGCGCGGTGATCATCTCGGCCAGCGGCATGTGCGATGCCGGCCGCATCAAGTACCACCTGCGCGAGAACCTGCCGCGCAGCGAATGCAGCATCCTCATCACCGGCTTCCAGGCCGCCGGAACGCTCGGCCGCCGGCTGGTCGACGGCGCCCGCCTGGTCCATATCTTCGGCAAGGCCATCCCGGTCAGGGCCCGCATTCATACCGTGGGCGGCCTGTCGGCCCATGCCGATCGAAGCGGGCTGCTCGACTGGCTGCGCGGTTTCCACAGGCCGCCGAAACATGCCTACGTCGTGCATGGCGAGGCCGCCGCCTCCGCGGTTTTCGCCCAGGCCATCCAGGACGAACTGGGCTGGCCCCGGCCGCACCTGCCTAAGCTCGGCGAGCGGATCGATCTCTAGGCGTTCTGGCCTCTTCCGGCAGAGCTGAACGAGCCGTTCGACGTGGCGTTTCTTGCGGTCAATCCGGAGACCATAGTTCTGGACCTGCCGTGGATCAAAAGCGAAGATGCTCCGATCAGGGTAGCGGTGGTCAACTACGAAAATCCGACGATCGTCGATGGCATGTTGCGGCTTGGAGCAAGCGCGGTCATTGCCACGCCTATCCGCTCCTTTGGCGTGCTGTCGACACTGATTCTTGCACGTCAGCTGGCAGGGGATTTGCGGCAAGAGCGAAAACGCGTGGCCAAGCTGGAGTCCAAGCTTCAGTCGATCCGCAAGATTGCCGACGCAAAGAGTGTCCTGATGAACTCGCGCAAGATATCGGAGGAAGATGCCTATGCCGTGATTCGCGATCAGGCAATGGTAAAGCGGGTCACCATCGAAGAGATCGCGACGGCGATCGTCAATGCCAACGAGATTCTTTCGATGGTGAGGGTCAATAGATCCTAGCTTTCGCCGCCCGCCGCGGGCCATCAGTGACCGATCGCTGCCCGCCTATCCAGCACCATTTCATTCGCCCGGCAGGCCCACGGGCCTGCCTTCGGCGGGCGTGCGGCGCTGCTTACAGGCTGCCGTGCTTCTTCAGCAGCACCACGGCCTCCTCGTAGAGCGTCTTGCCGTTGGCGCCCTTGGTGGCGGCTTCCTTCATCCAGGCTTCGTCGACCTGGTCGGTGGCCTTCTTCCAGCGCACGTATTCCGCCGGCGTGATGGTGATGAAGGTGTTGCCGCGATCCTTGGAGATCTTGCGCGCCGGGCCTTCGGGGCCGTCGAACACCGTGCCCGCCCATTTCGAGGTCTCGATGCCGCTGTTGGCGTCGATCACCTTCTTCAGATCGGCCGGCAGGCTGTCGTACCTGGCCTGGTTCATGGCGAAGGCGAAGATCGAATTGCCCGGCTTAGGCATGCCGGACGGCACTTCGACGTGGAACTTGGTGATCTCCTGCAGCTTGAACGGCGTCACCACTTCCCAGGGGATGTTGGCGCCGTCCACCACGCCCTTGGCGATGGCTTCGGGCACCTGCGGCGCGGGCATCGGCACCGCGATCATGCCCAGGGCTTCGATCATCTTGGAGCCGAGCCGGCTCGGCGTGCGCACCTTGAGGCCCTTGAGCTCTTCGAGGTTCTTCGGTCCGACCTTGCCGAAATGGAAGGTGGCGCCGTCATGCATGTGCATGAAAATCAGTTTGGTGCCCTTGAACTCGTCGAGCGAGTTCTTCTGCACGTATTCCCACAGCGCCGGGCTGGCGGTGGTGGCGTTCCTGGTCAGGAAGGGCAGCTCGAAGACTTCCGACTTGGTGAAGCGGCCGGCCTGGTAGGTCGGCAGGGTCCACACGATATCGACCACGCCATCCTTGGCCTGGTCGAACAGTTGCGGCGGCGTGCCGCCGAGCTGCATCGCCGGGTAGATCTGGCATTTCATCTTGTTGCCCGACTCCTTGGCGATCTTGTCGCACCAGGGGACGATCAGGTTGGCATGGGCGTTGGAGCTGGGCGGCAGGAAGTGATGCACCTTGAGCGTGACTTCCTGGGCGAGGACGCTGCCGCTGCCGAGGGCGATGGCTGCGGCGCTAATCAGTCGTGCGAATTTGCGTGTTTTCATTGCTGTCTCCTCCGTGAAAAATTATTGCTGAAAGGTGTGCACCGGGTACAGCGAAACCATCGGGAAAAACAGCAGCAGCCCGATGCGCAGAAAATCGGAAATCAGGAAGGGGATGACGCCCTTGAAGGTTTCCACCAGCGGCACGTCCTTCGCCAGCCGGTTGATGATGTAGACATTCATGCCGACCGGCGGATGCACCAGGCCGATCTCCACCACCATCAGCGCCAGGATGCCGAACCAGATCGACTTGTCGACTTGCGACATGCCCCAGTAATCGAGGCCCATCACCATCGGGTAGAAGATCGGGATGGTGAGCAGGATCATCGCCAGCGAATCCATCACGCAGCCGAGCAGGATGTAGATGAGCAGGATCATCACCATCACCAGGAGCGGCGACAGGCCGCTGTGCGTGACCCAGGTGGCGAGCTCGCCGGGCATCTGCGACAGCGCCAGCGCGGTGTTGAGCATGTCGGCGCCGAGCAGCACGAGGAAGATCATCGCCGTGGCCTGGGCCGTGCCGACCAGGCTTTCGAGCAGGTCGTTGCCGCGCATGCCGCCGGTGACCACGGCGAGGATGCCGCAAGCCGCGGCGCCGATCGCCGCGGCCTCGGTCGGATTGGCCCAGCCGCCGTAGATGCCGACGATGACGACGACGAAGACCAGCAGCACCGGCAACACGGTGACCAGGCTTTTGATTTTTTCGGCCAGGCTGGCTTCGGGACCGGCCGGGCCGGCGGCCGGATTGATGGCGACGATGAGACGCACCACGGCCATGTAGCCGAGCATGGCGATGATGCCGGGCAGCACCGCGGCCATGAACAGCTTGCCGATCGATTCCTGGGTCAGGATGGCGTAGATCACCAGCGGCACCGAGGGCGGGATCATGATGCCCAGTGTGCCGCCGGCGGCCAGCGCGCCGGTGGCCAGCGAACCGGAATAGCCGTAGCGGCGCAGTTCTGGCAGAGCCACCTGGCCCATGGTCGCGGCCGTCGCCAGCGAGGAGCCGCAGATCGCGCCGAAGCCGGCGCAGGCGCCGATCGCGGCCATCGCCACGCCGCCCTTGCGGTGGCCGAGGAAGGCCGAGACGGAACGGAACAGCGACTTCGACAGGCCGCCATGGGTGGCGAACTGGCCCATCATCAGGAACAGCGGTATCACCACCAGGTCGTAGTTGGAAAGCCGTGCGTAGGCCAGGTTCTTCAGCGAGTTGAGCAGCGGCAGTGCGTCGCCGACCAGATACAGATAGCCGCCGGCGCCGACCATGAACATGGCGATGCCGATCGGGATGCGCAGCACCAGCAATGCCATGAGGATGCCGAACATCAGAAAGCCGGAGCTGGTCCCGCTCACGGCCTGCCCCGCGCCGCCATGCGCAACTGGTGCAGGAACATGTAGCAGCCGGCGATGGCCAGCAACAGGAAGCCGGGCACCATCAGCGCCTGCGGAATCCACACCGGCCAGGCCAGGATCATCGAGGTTTCGCCGGAATCCCTGACGGTCATCGCGCCGGCCCAGGAGCGCCAGGCGATCAGCGCGCCGAAGCTGCCGACCAGCAGCGAGCCGATCGCGTCCATGCACCACAGCGTGCGCTGCGACAGATTGTGGGTGAAGAAGTCCACCTTGACGTCACCATGCAGCAAATGGCAGTAGGGAAAGAACGACGCCGCCGCGCATGCCGCCAGCATCTGCAGGACCTCGACGTCGCCCGGCACGACGAAACCCATGGTCTTGCGGCCGACGATCGAGACGATCGACATCAGCACCAGGCCGACGAAGATCAGGCCGCCGATGATCGCCATCAGCCGCGCCGCCGCGAGCAGGAAA
This sequence comes from Rhodocyclales bacterium, assembly GCA_016192435.1. GTDB lineage: Bacteria > Pseudomonadota > Gammaproteobacteria > Burkholderiales > Rhodocyclaceae > Sulfuritalea. Next base: position 100,213 of record JACPUD010000008.1, read on the forward strand.
TTGCCGAGCGGTCCGAAGGTGTCCTTCAATGCGTAGGGAGTGGGAGCTTGCGGTTCCTGCATGCGGCGCCTCTATTGAATCGGCGCATTTTGGCAGGGACGCGGTTTGGCAGATACGGAATGTGGGTACTATTAGCTATCTCATTTTGTTATGGCCCTCGCCGCTTCCGGATGAACCTCAAGCAACTTGAATACTTCGTGCGCGTCGCCGAACTGGGCAGTTTCAGCCGCGCGGCATTGATCCTGAATATCGCCCAGCCGGCGCTGTCGCGCCAGGTGCGCCTGCTGGAAACCGATCTGCATGTCACGCTGCTGATGCGCAACGGCCGCGGCGTGGTGCTGACCGAGGCCGGCAAGCGCCTGTTCGATCACAGCGTGGGCATCCTGCAACTGATGTCGCGGGTGCGCGAAGACCTCGAAAGCACGCGCGGCGAGCCGGCCGGGCGCATCGTCGTCGGCCTGCCGCCGAGCATGGGCCGCCTGCTCACGCTGCCGCTGGTGGAGGGCTTCCGCCGCAGCCTGCCCAGGGCGCGGCTGGCCATCGTCGAGGGCCTGTCGACCCATCTCGCGGAATGGATCTCCACCGGCCGCGTCGACGTCGGACTGCTGCACAACCCGGAATCGCAGGAGGCGATCGAGTTCACGCCGGTGCTCGACGAAGCGCTGGGCATGGTCAGCCCGGCCGGCACCGGCAAGGGCCGCAAAGTTGGCGCTGACGCCCCGGTGACCCTGGCCGAGCTGACGCGCTACCCGCTGATCCTGCCCGAACGCAGCCATGCGATCCGCAAGCTGCTGGAGACGCAGGCGGCGCTGTCCGGCCACAAGCTGAATGTCGCGATGGAAATCTCCAGCGTGCAGTCGATCCTGGAACTGGTGCGCGCCGGCCACGGCCACGCCATCCTGACAGCGACGGCGCTGGCCGCCTCGGGCCAGCCGGCCGCCTTCGTCCTGCGCCCGCTGAGCGAACCGCGCCTGACCAGCACGCTGTGCTTGGCGGTTTCCGCGCACAAGCCGTCGACGCCGCTGACCAAGCAGGTGCTGCGCCTGTTGCGCGAGCTGATCCTGGCCGCGGCGCAGGCCGCGCCGCCGGCCCATAACAAAACGCGATAGCTAGTAGTGGTCGCGGCGGCTAGGCCCGCCAGCGGCGTTTTGTCAGAATCGCTCCATCGATTATGGGTGGGGCAAATGCAGACTCCGAGGATCAGCGGCATCTCGTCGATGGCGACGCGCCAGGTGCTGGCGGAACTGGCTGCGGCCTATCGGCAGCAAAGCGGCACCGAGGTGGCGATCGAGTCGGTGGGCGGCGTCGATGCGGCCAGGCGGGTGCAGGCCGGCGAAGCCTTCGACTTCGTGGTGCTGGCGGCCGATGCCATCGCCAAGCTGGTCGCGTCGGGCCATGTGCTGGCCGACAGCCGGACCGACCTGGTGCGTTCGACCGTGGCGATCGCGGTGCGTGCCGCTCAGTCTGACGGGCCGCGGCCGGATGTCGGCTCGGCAGATGCGCTGCGCCGCGCCGTGCTGGCCGCGCGCAGCCTGGGTTACTCGACCGGGCCGAGCGGCACGGCGCTGCTGCAACTGTTCGCGCGCTGGGGCATTGCCGACAGCCTGGCGAGCCGCATCGTCCAGGCGCCGCCCGGCGTGCCGGTGGGCCAACTCGTCGCCGCTGGCGCGGTCGAACTCGGTTTCCAGCAGTTCAGCGAAATGCTGCACCAGCCCGGCATAGAGGTGCTCGGCACCATGCCCGCCGGCTGCGAAATCGTCACCACGTTTTCCGGCGGCGTCTGCACCGCCACGAAGCAGGCCGAGGCCGCGCGCGCCTTGTTGGCCTTCATGCATGCCCCGGCGGCGGCCGACGCCAAGCGGCGCCACGGCATGGAACCGGCATAGGAGCAGATATGCACCCCGTCGCTTTGCGTACCTGGAATTCCGCTTTGCGGGCAGGCAACGCTCACATTCGTTCGCTGCCCCCCGAGGGGGCGCAGGCCTCCCTTGGGGCGGCCCGGCAGGAGGCCTGACCATGATCATCGACATCCACGGCCACTACACCACGGCGCCGAAGGCGCTGGAGGACTGGCGCAACCGGCAGATCGCCGGCATCAAGGACCCTGCCGCGATGCCGAAAGTGTCGGAGCTGAAGATCAGCGACGACGAACTGCGCGAGAGCATCGAAACCAACCAACTGGCGAAGATGCGGCAGCGCGGCTCGGACCTGACCATCTTCTCGCCGCGCGCCAGTTTCATGGCCCACCACATCGGCGACTTCAATGTCAGCTCGACCTGGGCCGCGATCTGCAACGAACTCTGCCACCGCGTCGCGCAGCTCTTTCCCGACCACTTCATCGGCGCGGCGATGCTGCCGCAGTCGCCCGGCGTCGATCCGGCGAGCTGCATCCCCGAACTCGAAAAGTGCGTCAAGCAATACGGCTTCGTCGGCATCAACCTCAACCCCGACCCTTCCGGCGGCCACTGGACTTCGCCGCCGCTCTACGACCGCCACTGGTACCCGCTCTACGAGAAGATGGTCGAACTGGGCATCCCGGCCATGATCCATGTCAGCACGAGTTGCAACGCCTGCTTCCACACCACCGGCGCGCACTACATCAACGCCGACACCACGGCCTTCATGCAACTGATCCAGGGCGATTTGTTCAGGGATTTCCCCGAACTCAAGTTCGTGATTCCCCACGGCGGCGGCGCCGCGCCCTACCACTGGGGGCGCTACCGCGGCCTGGCGCAGGAACTCAAAAAGCCCTTGTTGCGCGACCACCTGCTGCACAACGTCTACTTCGACACCTGCGTCTATCACCAGCCCGGCATCGACCTGCTGACCAAAGTCATCCCGGTGGCGAACATCCTGTTCGCCTCGGAAATGATCGGCGCGGTGAAGGGCATCGATCCCGAGACCGGCTTCAATTTCGACGACACCAAGCGCTATATCGAGGCGACGCTGAATCTCTCGGCCGAGGATCGCTACCAGGTCTACGAGGGCAATGCGCGCCGCGTCTATCCGCGCCTCGATGCGGCGCTCAAGGCAAAAGGAAAATGAGCATGAACAATCTCGGCATCGTCAAACGCAACATCCTGCGCGCCGACAGGGCCGCGGTGGAAAAGCTGTCGCACTTCGGCGTCGCCACGATCCACGAAGCCATGGGCCGCGTCGGCCTCATGAAGCCCTATATGCGGCCGATCTACACCGGCGCCCAGGTCTGCGGCACGGCGGTAACGATCCTGCTGCAGCCTGGCGACAACTGGATGATGCACGTCGCCGCCGAACAGTTGCAGCAAGGCGACGTCGCCGTCGCCGCCTGCATCAGCGACAACGAGGACGGCTTCTTCGGCGACCTGCTGGCGACCTCGTTTCGCGCCCGCGGCGCGCGCGGCCTGGTCATCGACGCCGGCGTGCGCGACGTGAAGGACCTCACCGCGATGAACTTTCCGGTGTTCTCGCGCGCGATTTCGGCCAAGGGCACCATCAAGGCCACGCTGGGCTCGGTGAATATCCCCGTGGTGTGCGCCGGCGCGCTGGTCAATCCGGGCGACGTGGTGGTGGCCGACGACGACGGCGTGGTGGTGGTGCCGGCCGCGATCGCGCAGCAGGTGGCCGATGCCGCGGCGGCGCGCGAGGCCAACGAGACCGGGAAGCGCGCGCGTTTCGCCGCTGGCGAACTGGGCCTCGACATGTACAGCATGCGCGAGGCGCTGGCCAAGGCCGGCCTCAAGTACATCGACTGACGAGTTTCCGATGAAGCTGCCCGCCAACCCCCTGCAGTGGTCGATCGGCCTCGTCGGCTACGGCGAGGTCGGCCGCATCCTCGCCGAGGACCTGCGCGCGCGCGGCGTGAGCGACCTGCTCGCCTACGACATCAAGCTCGGCAGCGCGCAGGACGCGCCGCTGCGCGCGCATGCGGCGCAATACGGCGTGCGCCTGATGGCCAATCATGCCGCGCTGGCGCGCGCGGCGGACCTGGTCATCTCCGCCGTCACGGCCGACCAGACGCGCGCCGTCGCCGTGTCGTCAGCGCCAACTCTCAAGCCCGACACCTGGTTCCTCGATTTCAACTCGGCCTCGCCGGGCGCCAAGATCGCGGCCGCCGCGCTCATCGACGCCGCCGGCGGGCGCTATGTCGAGGGCGCGGTGATGACCTCGATCCCGCCCCATCGCATCCGCGTGCCGCTCCTGCTCGGCGGGCCGGGCGCGGCCGAACTGGCGCCGCGGCTGACGGAACTCGGCTTCGTCGCCAGCGTCGCCAGCGCGAAGCTCGGCGTTGCCTCGGCGACCAAGATGTGCCGCAGCGTGATGATCAAGGGCCTCGAAGCCATGGTCATCGAGAGCTTCACCGCGGCGCGCGCCTACGGCGTCGAGGATGCCGTGGTGGCCTCGCTGTACGAGACCTTTCCCGGCATAGCCTGGGAAAAGCAGGGCGCCTACTTCTTCCAGCGCGTGATCGAGCACGGCCGCCGCCGCGCCGAGGAAATGCGCGAAGTGGCGCAGACCGTGCGCGAGGCCGGGCTGGCGCCCTGCTCCGCGGCCGCCAGCGCCGAGCGCGACGCGGCGATGGCGGCGCTGGCCGACGCCGGCGTATTCGGTGCGCGCGGCAGCAGTGAATTCGCCCGCAGCGCCGACTGGCGCATCGAGGCCGACCGCATCCTGGCCGCCGCGAGGAAATGAGCATGGCATTCGAGAAGACACCGGGCTGGCTCGACTGGTACGCCGTGCCGTCAGCGCCAACTTTCAGGCTGCCGGCCGGCAGCGTCGATGCCCACTGCCACGTCTTCGGTCCCGGCGCCGAATTTCCCTACGCGCCGGAGCGCAAGTACACGCCCTGCGACGCCTCGAAAGCCCAGCTATTTGCGCTGCGCGACCAGCTCGGCTTCGCCCGCAACGTGATCGTCCAGGCCACCTGCCACGGCGCCGACAACCGCGCCATGGTCGATGCCTTGATCCACTCGCAAGGCCGCGCGCGCGGCATCGCCACGGTGCGCCGCGCGGTGACCGACGCCGAGCTGCAGGCGATGCACGCCGCCGGCGTGCGCGGCGTGCGCTTCAATTTCGTCAAGCGCCTGGTGGACTTCACGCCACAGGACGAGCTCATGGAAATCGCCGCGCGCATCGCACCGCTGGGCTGGCATGTGGTGATCTACTTCGAAGCGGCCGACCTGCCCGAGCTGTGGGATTTCTTCACGGCACTGCCGACCGCCATCGTGGTCGACCACATGGGCCGCCCGGATGTCGGCAAACCGGTCGACGGGCCCGAGTTCGAACTCTTCGTCAAGTTCATGCGCGACCATCCGAATGTCTGGAGCAAGGTCAGTTGCCCCGAGCGTCTGTCTGTCAGCGGACCGAGGGCGCTTGACGGCGAGCAGCATGCGTATCGCGACGTCGTGCCCTTCGCCAAACGCATCGTTGACAGCTTTCCCGACCGCGTGCTGTGGGGCACCGACTGGCCACACCCGAACCTCAAGGACCACATGCCCGACGACGGCCTGCTGGTCGATTTCATTCCGCATATCGCGACGACGCCCGAGTTGCAGCGCAAACTGCTGGTGGACAATCCGATGCGGCTCTACTGGCCCGAAGAGAGGTAAATCATGGCATTGGAAAAGCCGTACAAGAACATCCCCGGCACGACGATTTTCGATGCCGAGCAGTCGCGCCTGGGCTACCACCTCAACCAGTTCTGCATGTCGCTGATGCAGGCAGAGAATCGCGCGCGGTTCAAGGCCGACGAGCGCGCCTACCTCGACGAGTGGCCGATGACCGAAGAGCAGAAACAGGCCGTGCTGGCGCGCGACCTCAACTGGTGCATACGGCTGGGCGGCAACATCTATTTCCTGGCCAAGATCGGAGCCACCGACGGCAAGAGCTTCCAGCAGATGGCCGGCAGCATGACCGGCATGACGGAAGAGGAATACCGCGACATGATGATCTCCGGCGGGCGCTCGGTCGAGGGCAACCGCCGCCTCGGCGAGGACGGGACCGCCCAGGCGCATCGTCAGCCGCAGGGTCGGGCCGGACAGAAGGAGGGCACGGCATGAAAACCACCGCGGCTATGTGGCCGGTGCGCGATCGGGAGGGTGGGGCATGCTGCTTCGCTCATGTCATCCGTCGGCACCCTGCGGGCACCTCCTCCTTCTCTACTTCGCTACGCAGAATGCCCCACCCTCCCGATCGGGTGACGCCGTCGCAGTTGGACGGTCGTAAGGCGCAGGCCTGCCCTCCCAAACCGTTGGTGACCAAGGTTTTCCACCCGTCGCACGTACGCGCGGCACCAGGAGGCAACTGACATGGCCCGCATCACCGCCTCGGTCTACACTTCCCACGTTCCCGCCATCGGCGCCGCGCTCGATCTCGGCAAGTCGGGCGAGCCCTACTGGCAGAAGGTTTTCTCCGGCTACGAGTTCTCCAAGCAATGGCTCAGGGACAACACGCCCGACGTCATCTTCCTGGTCTATAACGACCACGCCAACGCATTCAGCCTGGAGCTGATCCCGACTTTCGCCATCGGTTGCGCGGCGGAATTCGCAATCGCCGACGAGGGCTGGGGGCCGCGTCCGGTGCCGGCAGTCAAGGGTCATCCCGAGCTTGCCGCGCACATCGCGCAGTCGGTGATCCAGGACGATTTCGACCTGACCATCGTGAACAAGATGCCGGTGGACCACGGCCTCACCGTGCCGCTCTCCCTGATGTGCGGCCAGCCTCCGGCCGACAAGTTCGAGTGGCCCTGCCCGGTGATCCCCTTCGCCGTGAACGTGGTGCAGTATCCCGTGCCTTCGGGCCGGCGCTGCTACAACCTGGGCCGCGCGATCCGCAAGGCGGTCGAGAGCTTCGACGCGCCGCTCAAGGTGCAGGTCTGGGGCACCGGCGGCATGAGCCACCAGTTGCAGGGGCCGCGCGCCGGCCTGATCAATCGCGAATTCGACGCGGCCTTCCTCGACCAGTTGATCGCCGCCCCCGCGGTGCTGGCGCAGAAACCGCACATCGACTACGTGCGCGAGGCCGGCTCGGAAGGCATCGAACTCGTGATGTGGCTGATCGCACGCGGCGCCATGAACGACACGCTGCCGCGCGTCGCGCACCGCTTCTACCATGTGCCGGCGAGCAACACCGCCGTCGGGCACCTGATTCTGGAGAACACATGAAAACCATCAAAGTCGCGCTGGCCGGCGCCGGCGCCTTCGGCATCAAGCACCTCGACGCGATCAGGCTGATCGACGGCGTCGAAGTCGTCTCGCTGGTCAGCCGCGACCTGGCGACGACCAGGGAAGTGGCCGACAAATACGGCATCGACCATGTCAGCACCGATCTCGCCGAGAGTCTGGCGCTGAAGCAAGTCGATGCCGTGATCCTGTGCACGCCGACGCAGATGCACGCGGCGCAGGCCATCACCTGCATGGAGGCCGGCAAGCACGTGCAGGTCGAGATCCCGCTGGCCGACAGCCTGGCCGGCGCCGAGCAGGTCGCGGCGCTGCAGCGGCAGACCGGGCTGGTCGCCATGTGCGGCCATACGCGGCGCTTCAATCCCAGCCACCAGTGGCTGCACAAGAAAATCGGTGCGGGTGAATTCAATATTCAGCAGATGGACGTGCAGACCTATTTCTTCCGCCGCAGCAACATGAACGCGCTGGGCCAGCCGCGTTCCTGGACCGACCACCTGCTGTGGCACCACGCCGCGCACACCGTCGACCTCTTCGCTTACCAGACGGGCGGCAGCATCGTCGCCGCCAATGCGCTGCAGGGACCGATCCATCCCGGGCTGGGCATCGCCATGGACATGTCGATCCAGTTGAAGAGCAGCACCGGCGCGATCTGCACGCTCTCGCTCTCGTTCAACAACGACGGGCCGCTTGGCACCTTCTTCCGCTACATCGGCGACACGGGCACCTACATCGCGCGCTATGACGATTTGATCGACGCGAAAGACAACAAGATCGACGTCAGCCAGGTGGATGTCTCGATGAACGGCATCGAGCTGCAGGACCGCGAGTTCTTCGCCGCGATCCGCGAGGGCCGCGAACCGAACGCCAGCGTGGCCCAGGTGCTGCCCTGCTACCGCATCCTCGACCAGCTCGAACAGCAGTTGGCGCAGAGTGCCTGAAATGCAGCAGCGCCGCCTCGGCCCGTTCAGCGTCTCGGCCCTCGGCCTGGGCTGCATGAACCTCTCCCACGCCTATGGCACGCCGCCGGCGCCCGAGGCGGCGGCAGCGCTGCTGCTGCGCGCGCTCGATTGCGGCATCGACTTCTTCGACACCGCCGCGCTCTATGGCTTCGGCGCCAACGAGACCCTGCTCGGCCGCGTGCTGAAGCCGCACCGGAACAAGATCGTGCTGGCCAGCAAATGCGGCATGACCGGGGTAGACGGCAAGCGGGTGATCGACGGTCGGCCGGCGACGCTGAAGCGCACCTGCGACGAGGCCCTGGCCCGCCTCCAGACCGATGTCATCGACCTCTACTACCTGCACCGCCGGGACTTCAAGGTGCCGATCGAGGACAGCGTCGGCGCGCTGGCCGACCTGGTACAGGCCGGCAAGGTGCGCAGCATCGGCCTCTCCGAAGTCTCGACGACCACCTTGCGGCGCGCCCATGCCGTGCACCCGATCGCCGCGCTGCAAAACGAATACTCGCTGTGGACCCGCAATCCCGAGATCGCCGCGCTGGATGCCTGCCGCGAACTGGGCGTGACCCTGGTCGCCTTCAGCCCGCTGGCGCGCGCCTTCCTCACTGGCACGCTGCGCGACCCGCAGACGCAACTGGAGGCGAAGGACATCCGCCACCAGATGCCGCGCTTCGAAAAGGCCAATTACGCGAAGAACCTCGAACTGCTGCCCGAGTACCTGCGCATCGCCGCCAAGGCGCGCTGCACCCCGGCGCAACTCGCGCTGGCCTGGCTGCTCGCCCGCCACGACAACATCATTCCGATCTTCGGCACCCGGCAGCCGGAGCATCTCGACGACAACGCCGGGGCCGCAGCCGTGAAGCTCGATCGCAACATCGTCGAACGTCTGGATGCGCTCATCAATCCACAGACAGTCGCCGGTCCGCGCTACAACGCGGCCACCCAGCGGGAGATCGACAGTGAAACATTCCGATTCGAGCCCTAGGAGGCGAAACATGAACGGCGGCAAGCAGAAACGCGTGATCCCCGGCACGACATTGTTCGACGGCGACATGGCGCGCAAGGGTTACGCGCTGAACAAGATGTGCTTTTCCTTCAACTCGGCCGAAAACCGCGCCGAGTTCCTCAAGGACCAGGCGGCCTACTGCGACAAGTACGGCCTCAACGCGCAGCAGAAACAGGCGGTACTCAGTCTGCAGGTACTGGACATGCTCGCGGCCGGCGGCAACGCCTACTACCTGGCCAAGCTGGGCGGCATCTTCGGCCTCGACATGCAGGACATCGGCGCGCAGCAGACCGGCATGAGCAAGGACGAATTCAGGGCCCGGCTCGTCGCCGCGGGGAGGTAAAACATATGGCCAGGATAGTCGGCGGCATCAATGTCACCCACGTGCCCTACATCGGCCGTGCCATTGCCAACAATCTGCAGCAGGACCCGTACTGGAAGCCCTTCTTCGACGGCTTTCCGCCTATCCACGACTGGCTGGCGAAGGTCGAGCCGGACGTCGCCGTGGTGATCTACAACGACCACGGGCTGAACTTCTTCCTCGACAAGATGCCGACCTTCGCCGTCGGCGCCGCGCCCGAATACAGCAATGCCGACGAGGGCTGGGGCATCCCGACCCTGCCGCCCTATCGCGGCGAGCTGGACCTTTCCTGGCACATGATCGATGCGTTGGTCGAGGAGGAATTCGACATCACGAGCTGCCAGGAAATGCTGGTCGACCACGCCTTCACGCTGCCGCTGGAACTGCTCTGGCCGAACCGCAAGAGCTGCCCCGTGCGCACCGTGCCGGTCTGCGTCAACACCGTGCAGTTCCCGCTGCCGAAGGCCGCGCGCTGTTTCAAGTTCGGCCAGGCCATCGGCCGCGCCATCGAGTCCTGGGACTCTGACGCGCGCGTCGTGGTGATCGGCACCGGCGGCCTCTCGCACCAGCTCGACGGCCAGCGCGCCGGCTTCATCAACAAGGAATTCGACCTGATGTTCATGGACAAGTTGATCACCGATCCGCTTTGGGTGACGCGCTATTCGATTCCCGACCTGGTCGAACTGACCGGCACCCAGGGCGTCGAACTGCTCAACTGGCTGACCACGCGCGGCGCGCTGCTGGGCGAAGTAGCCAAGGTGCATGGCAACTACCACATCCCGATTTCCAACACCGCGTCCGGCCTGCTCGCGATGGAAATCCTATAGACCCCAGCCCCACAGAGAGAAGAAAATGAGAACCCAAGTCGCCATCATCGGCGCCGGCCCCGCCGGACTGATCCTCGGCCAGTTGCTGCACAAGGCCAACATCGACGCCGTCATCCTCGAAGCGCACACGCCGGACTACGTGCTGGGCCGCATCCGTGCCGGCGTGCTGGAACAGGTTGCGGTCGACCTGCTCGACGAAGCCGGCGTCGGCGCCCGCATGCACGCCGAGGGCCTGCCGCACAGCGGCATCGAGCTGCTGTTCGACGGCCTGCGCCACCGCATCGACTTCGTCGGCCTCACCGGCGGCAAACAGGTCATGGTCTATGGCCAGACCGAGCTGACCAAGGACCTCATGGAAGCGCGCGCCGAAGCCGGCCTGCCCACCGTGTATGAGGCCAGGGAGGTCAGCGTGCATGACTTCGACGGCGAGCGTCCGTGCGTGCGCTACGTCAAGGACGGCGTCAGCCACAAGCTCGAATGCGACTTCATCGCCGGCTGCGACGGCTTCCACGGCATCTGCCGCGCCAGCGTGCCGGCCACTGCCATCCGCAACTTCGAACGCGCCTATCCCTCCGGCTGGCTCGGCCTGCTTTCCGACACGCCGCCGGTCTCCGAGGAACTGATCTACGCCAGGCACGAGCGCGGCTTCGCGCTCTGCAGCATGCGCTCGCACACGCGCAGCCGTTACTACCTGCAGGTGCCGCTGAGCGAGAAGGTCGAGGACTGGTCGGACCAGCGCTTCTGGGAGGAGCTGCGCCGGCGCCTCGATGCGCCGGCCAACGCCGCGCTGGTCACCGGCCCCGCACTCGAAAAGAGCATCGCGCCCTTGCGCAGCTTCGTCGCCGAACCGATGCGCTTCGGCCGAATGTTTCTCGCCGGTGACGCCGCCCACATCGTGCCGCCGACCGGCGCCAAGGGCTTGAACCTCGCCGCCTCCGACGTGCGCTACCTGTCGCGCGCCCTGATCGAACACTACGGCGGCAGCAGCGCCGGCATCAACCACTACTCGGAGCGCTGCCTGCGCCGCGTCTGGAAGGCCGAGCGTTTCTCCTGGTGGATGACCCGACTGCTGCACCGCTTCCCCGACACCAAGCCCTTCGACCAGAAGGCACTCGAAGCCGAACTCGACTACGTTGTGCATTCGACAGCCGGCAGGACGACGCTGGCGGAGAACTACGTGGGATTGCCGTTCGAGGATTGACGCCGGAAGCGTGCGCTGCGGTTTTAAGCCGGTCAAGAGTTGGCGCTGATGAAGCAACTGCGCTACAAGGCGGTCGAGCAAGAAACGCTCTCCTCGCCGTAGCGGATGGCGGGACGGCGAATCGGGTCGGGCGCCGTTGCAGCGCGATCGTCTTCGTCGTCGGCTTGAGATTGGGCAGAACAGCTCGCTTCGCTTGCGACCAGTCGACATACGCCGTCGAATCCTGGCTTTCCCAGAATGCGCGTTCTTCGGCCTCGCTGGCGAAGCGGGGAAGGGTCTTAGTCGGTTCGTTCATAAATCGTTCGCTCCTTGCAATGCTTGTCGCGGGCCGAGACCAAGAAACTAATCCTAACGCCGACACCAAATCGCTATTTGACTTTTTCGTCGAGGATATGGAGCATCTTCGCTTCCAGTTCTTTGGCATCTGCGCCGTAATGAGCTTGGCGATGGTGTTCTGGACAAAGGGCAATCACATTCCCTAGAGTGTCTGGGCCTTGCTTTGCGAGAGAGATGATATGGTGCGCCTCCAGATACTGATCGCCGGTTGAGGTAACAAATCCCAATTTCCCGCATAGTTCGCAATGTCCATTCGCTCTATTCAGCACATATTCACGAATTTCTAGGTCTCGCCGGAATCGTTGGCAATTCGTTGTCAGCCGGGTAGGTTGTTCTTGTCCTCGTGGTGTTGCTGATAAGTCGTCAATTGCGTCGTCGTCGAAGATTGGGGTAGGGATGATGCGTAACAGGTCGCAAGAGTATTGGCGCACCACGTTTACGATTTCCGCTCGTGCCCCATGATGAGCGACGACATACAAGCTTGGCGAATGCCCGTTACGCACAAGCCGATGGTCTACTGCCATTGCCTTTCGCATGACAGCTTCCATCTGATCTAGTGGCATTAGGTATGCAGCCAAAATGCATGTCACCTTTTCGTCAGCTGCCAGCAATAGAACGTCCGATGCCCCTCGGCTGCTTGCTCGTAGCGCCTTCTCAACGATTAGTTTTATCGCATCTTCGTCGTTGGTAGGCCGCTTATCCGGCGGTGGAAAGTCCAGTTGTACCGCGCAGTGACCGTGGCTTCCTGGATGCCAAGCACACTTTACCCATGCGGTAACCTCCTTTCCTATATTCGATCGTGCGGTAATGAACTGCATCCCACGACTAAATCGATCGCTTAGGACTTCATATCCTGCACGTCTGAGGACAAACGGTGCTTCGAGTCGCATGAGCTTCTCCCGCCCAGCGCTGGCGGGTGTTCTGGAGTAGGGGGTCTTTTCCATGTTCTTGTGCCTCCAGAAATTGAGCGGAACAAATCAGCAAGACAGTCTACGTCAGCGTCGCATTGATTTTCTTCGCGCCACAAACTACCTTGCTCTGACCAACTTCGAATCGCGGCCAGCGCCGATTTCTCTCTACATGGCTATCAACTACCGCATCGGCCTTTCATCCCGCTACTTGCGCCGGCAGGAACAGCAGCAGCGGATTGTCCGGCGCGGCGACGAAGCCGAAGCCCCGGTAGTAGCCGGCGAGCGGTTCGTCCAGCGCATCGACAAACAGGCCGATGCAGCCCGCTTCCTTGTAAATCAAAGCTGCCCGCCTGAGTGCGTCGGCCAGAAGCAGTTCGCCAAGCCTCTTGCCCTGACAGGTCTTGCCGACAGTCAGGCGCCCCAGGCGCACGCCGGGAATGCGGCGCGGCAGTTTCTTGCGCCACGCAGGTGGCAGGTGGCGATTCTCGAGTTCGGCCAGCGTTAGGGCGTAATAGCCGCAGATACGATTCGGCTCTTCGTCGCGAATGGCAACGAAGGTCTTCGACAGGCCTTTGTCCTGATGCTGGCGGGCAACATGCCGCAGCCAGTCGTTCAGTTGCGGGCGGCCGCAGTCGAAACCCAGCCGGTCATGGCTTCCAGTTAAAGGCAGTACCCGCAGCATCTTGCTTGGCCTTCTGGTGGCGCTTCATGGCGGCCTTGAGCCTGGCGTTGGGCTGCGGCAGGTTTTCCATCAGGTCGAGCAGCCAGTTCCAGTCGCGAGTGGAGAGCCGAATCACTTCCTCGCGTTCGATGACGACCTGGGCTTCCTTCAGCGCGGCTTGCACCAGAAACTGGTTGACGGTGGCGCCGGACAGTTCGGCGGCGCGGCACAGCGTTTCATAGACCTCATGGGGGACGCGGGCGCCGATGCGGTCCTGTTTGGGCAGGGCGGTTTCCATGATTTCCTCGTTGGCGATCAACTGTGGTTAGTGCAGCGCTGGCGCCATAATGGCGCCAGTGCAATTCGCGGTCGGCTCCGCATCGATACCTGATCGTCGCGGCGCATCGCCGTGCCGCCAGCGCCAACTCTTGCGATCTTCGATCCGTACGCTAAACCGGCGCCGACACCGGTGGTTCCACACCGAGACGGCGGGCCGTCTTGGCGAGCATGTCCTCGAACAGCGCGGCGATTCCATCCGGCGCCATGCCGTAGGCGCCTCGCAGCACCCATTCGAGTTCTTCGATCACTGTGATCGGCACGAAGAGCTGATTGCCCGAGGACAAGAGGGCCTGGGCGCGCTTGCGTTGTGCCTTGGTGGCCGCGTCGGCATCGATCTCGGCGGCAATGGCGCGCGCAAGGATGCTTGTGTCCAGGGCGATCAAGGCTTGCCCTGCTTCCTCGCCACCGCCAGACCCTGCAAGTTGTCGACTGCCAGCGGCTTGCCGCGCCGGGCGATGCGATCGAACAGGACCGAGGCCGGTTTCTTTTCCCCGGCACTGGCGGAACGCACCAGAATGCCGTCCCCGTCCGGCGCCAGTTCGACGCTGACGCGCGCGCCCGGCGCCAGCGAGACCTGGCGGCACAGGTCGGCAGGCGGCGCCAACCGATCCCAGGCCTCACTTGGCCTTGATACCGAAGTAGGCATAGGCCGACGCCACGGCCAGGCCGAGCCAGGCCTGACCGAGGTTGGTGAGCGGCGGCAATACCTTCGGATGGTAGAGCCCGATGAAGAAGGCGGCGAGTCCCGCCAGCATCCAGGCCAGAACGTAGAGGGCGGTGACGACCTTGAGGATGAACTTGGACCGGTCCGATGCGTCCGCCGCGAGAGCGCGCACCGCCGGCGCTTCGCCGGGCTTGGTGGCCGCCAGCTCGGCGATGACGAGCGCGGAAACCAGGCCGCCGACTATCGATAGGGCCTGGGCCATGCCGTCATTGAAGTAGGCCACGGTGTAGGTCGTGCACCCCTTGGTGTCGGTGACGCA
>JACPUD010000009.1 GCA_016192435.1 Rhodocyclales bacterium
TGGACGCCCGGCCCGCGAGGGCCGGGCGAGGATTGAAACGAGGCTGTAAAGCCGTTCCGGCGCCGGCAGCAACGACGCCCGGCCCGCGAGGGCCGGGCGAGGATTGAAACAAGGCGTGCTTCGGCCCTTCTTCGAGCACCCTATCGACGCCCGGCCCGCGAGGGCCGGGCGAGGATTGAAACCTGCTCTCGGCGCCGGTGATGCTGGCCGGTGAGGATGGACGCCCGGCCCGCGAGGGCCGGGCGAGGATTGAAACCAGCGGCCACGGCGCTCACTGTCACGAAACTAACAGACGCCCGGCCCGCGAGGGCCGGGCGAGGATTGAAACATCGCACCGTAGCGGATCATCTCCTGAACCAGACGACGCCCGGCCCGCGAGGGCCGGGCGAGGATTGAAACCGCTCGCGCGTTACCCGGCCCTCGGATGTGGATGGACGCCCGGCCCGCGAGGGCCGGGCGAGGATTGAAACTCGTCATGCACCGGCTCATCGCTCCAGTTCCCTAGACGCCCGGCCCGCGAGGGCCGGGCGAGGATTGAAACACGCCGACAGATGCCGAAATGGCAACGCTGGTTGCGACGCCCGGCCCGCGAGGGCCGGGCGAGGATTGAAACAGAGGGAATCCGCTGAAAGCGGACGAAGGGCGGCGACGCCCGGCCCGCGAGGGCCGGGCGAGGATTGAAACAGGGAGCCAGCCAAGGGAGAGAGGGGGCGCAGTGGTGACGCCCGGCCCGCGAGGGCCGGGCGAGGATTGAAACCAGCCAAGCACGCCGTAGGCCTGCCCGTCGTGCCGACGCCCGGCCCGCGAGGGCCGGGCGAGGATTGAAACACCATGTTGTCCGGGCAGAGCATGCAGACGGAGGACGCCCGGCCCGCGAGGGCCGGGCGAGGATTGAAACCACTGCAGGCGCGGAATGCGGTGCATCGGCCCGCGGACGCCCGGCCCGCGAGGGCCGGGCGAGGATTGAAACACCTGCGACAGCAGCCCGGAGTTGCCCTTGCACGGACGCCCGGCCCGCGAGGGCCGGGCGAGGATTGAAACTCCTTGAATGTGGCGTAGATCCCGCGCACCTGGGACGCCCGGCCCGCGAGGGCCGGGCGAGGATTGAAACACGGAAGAACAGATGAAGGCGCTGGCGCCGGTAGGGACGCCCGGCCCGCGAGGGCCGGGCGAGGATTGAAACTTCGACGTCGTGCCAGACCTCGTCTTCGTCCGGATGACGCCCGGCCCGCGAGGGCCGGGCGAGGATTGAAACTTGAGCGCGTGCTGGCGCGGCGCGGCCTGCTCTTGACGCCCGGCCCGCGAGGGCCGGGCGAGGATTGAAACGTCACCCCCGTCCAGTCGATGCTCTTTCCCAGCCTGACGCCCGGCCCGCGAGGGCCGGGCGAGGATTGAAACTCGATGGTCAGCATCACGGTCTTTCCCGGCTGCGCGACGCCCGGCCCGCGAGGGCCGGGCGAGGATTGAAACTCGGCAAGCGATACCGGGTCCCCTTCCTTTTCGATGACGCCCGGCCCGCGAGGGCCGGGCGAGGATTGAAACCAATCGGTTGCTCGACAACTGGAACAGGCCTTTGGACGCCCGGCCCGCGAGGGCCGGGCGAGGATTGAAACCTGGCGGATCAGCGGCTTGATGCTGCCGTCGGTGCGACGCCCGGCCCGCGAGGGCCGGGCGAGGATTGAAACCAGCGTGCCCATGCGATCGGCCATGCCGAGGCGCAGACGCCCGGCCCGCGAGGGCCGGGCGAGGATTGAAACAAGGCCGGATCCAGATAGCGCAGATCCACCGCCAGACGCCCGGCCCGCGAGGGCCGGGCGAGGATTGAAACAACGATCTGGCGCAGCGCGTCGGTATCGGCATCAAGGACGCCCGGCCCGCGAGGGCCGGGCGAGGATTGAAACTGATCGCCGGCATACGAATACAGGCGCAGCTCGAGACGCCCGGCCCGCGAGGGCCGGGCGAGGATTGAAACCCTGGATCGGGGTGTTGATGATCTCGTTGTGCGTGACGCCCGGCCCGCGAGGGCCGGGCGAGGATTGAAACTTGCCCTTGATGATGGCCGTGATGTTCGGCAACCGACGCCCGGCCCGCGAGGGCCGGGCGAGGATTGAAACCAACCCCGAGGCCGGACGGGGATTGGCGATGGCAAGACGCCCGGCCCGCGAGGGCCGGGCGAGGATTGAAACAGCGTGGCGACGCCGTACCTGCCGACTGTCGTGGGACGCCCGGCCCGCGAGGGCCGGGCGAGGATTGAAACCAACTGAACGCTGGAGCGGTAACTGAAAAATTATTGACGCCCGGCCCGCGAGGGCCGGGCGAGGATTGAAACCATGCGTCGATATACCCTGCCGCATCGATCAACAGACGCCCGGCCCGCGAGGGCCGGGCGAGGATTGAAACAGCCGCTTGACCAGCGTGGAGCCGCAGAAGGCACCCGACGCCCGGCCCGCGAGGGCCGGGCGAGGATTGAAACAACCGGCTGCAACGTGTAGCTGTGCATGGCTGGATGACGCCCGGCCCGCGAGGGCCGGGCGAGGATTGAAACCGAGTGATCGGTGTCGAAGAAATACTGGCCGTCGGACGCCCGGCCCGCGAGGGCCGGGCGAGGATTGAAACCTTGGCTTTGTAGTAGTAGGTGATCCCCATGATTACGACGCCCGGCCCGCGAGGGCCGGGCGAGGATTGAAACATTTCGTACCAACTTACGAAAGCCGAGCCGCTTTTGACGCCCGGCCCGCGAGGGCCGGGCGAGGATTGAAACTCGTCGGCGTCCATGCGGGCGCGCGCCTGCTTGCGGACGCCCGGCCCGCGAGGGCCGGGCGAGGATTGAAACTTGGTGATCATGTCGGCTCCTGAAAATGACTAAAGACGCCCGGCCCGCGAGGGCCGGGCGAGGATTGAAACTGGTAAATACCTAGTCGACGGCGTCAGCGCCAACACGACGCCCGGCCCGCGAGGGCCGGGCGAGGATTGAAACGCCTCACTCATGGCATCACGCGCTCAAACGGAATGACGCCCGGCCCGCGAGGGCCGGGCGAGGATTGAAACGTCGTGGCAATGCCGGCCTGCGTGGTGGCGGTCGGACGCCCGGCCCGCGAGGGCCGGGCGAGGATTGAAACAACGTCACGGTGCGCAATTCCGGCACCGGCGTGATGACGCCCGGCCCGCGAGGGCCGGGCGAGGATTGAAACTGCATGGCACGCAGGGCATCTGGCGGCCGTAATCGACGCCCGGCCCGCGAGGGCCGGGCGAGGATTGAAACAATATTCTGCGCATTCGGCGGGATGGGACGTCTGGACGCCCGGCCCGCGAGGGCCGGGCGAGGATTGAAACGTCACGAAACGAACGAAGAAATCAGTCAGGCCAGCGACGCCCGGCCCGCGAGAGCCGGCCGAGGATTGAAACCCCGCACTCGGATACGTCAGCACATCAGCATTGCGGACGCCCGACCCGCGAGGGCCGGGCGAGGATTGAAACCCGGCCTTCTACGCCGAAGCGGCTCGCCTGCGCGGAAGCCCGGTTTTCGTCGGGCCAAGTGAGAACCAAACCTAAGGCAGGGTTGCGACCTTCAGAACATTGCGCCATGGCTCTGGCGGGGATTGAAATGTCAAATTGCGGAAAGACTTTGCAGGCGCTATTGAGCGACCGGGGGTGATTCGGATAGTTGGCGCTGGCAGTACGGCGATTCTTGTTTTGGTTGTCGAATTGCGGATTTCGGTTCAGACCATCCCGGCACCGGCCGCGACCAGCACGTAGCGCGCGGCCTTGCCCAGGGCCATCCAGGCGGTGCAGGCCAGGGGCGGCAGGCGCAGCCAGCCGGCGGCGGCGCACAGGGCGTCGCCGACGAGCGGGGCCCAGGCCAGGATCAGCAGCGGGGCGCCATGCCGGCGCAGGGCGTCGAGGCGGCGGGTCACCGTGGCGTCAGCGCCGACTCTTGCGGGCAGCAGGCGGGCCATGCCGTAGGTGGTCATGCCGCCCAGCGTGTTGCCCAGGGTCGCCAGCAGCAGCGCCGCCAGCGTCTGTTCCGGATGCAGCCGGATCACCGCGAACAGCACGGCTTCCGAGCCGCCGGGCAGCAGCGTCGCGGCAAGGAAGCTGGCGAGGAAAAGGCCGGCCAAACCGGCTTCGGCGGTGAATGAGAAGTCCATGCCCCATGTTACCCTTTGCGATTATCGAACCTTCCGCCCTCTTGTCATGGACTATCTCGAAAGAATACTCAACGCCCGCGTTTATGATGTCGCAATAGAAACTCCGCTGGAGCCGGCCGCGATCCTCTCGGCGCGCATCGGCAACCGGGTGCTGTTGAAGCGCGAGGACATGCAGCCGGTGTTCAGCTTCAAGCTGCGCGGCGCCTACAACAAGATCGTCCATCTGACGCCGGCGCAGAGGAAGCGCGGAGTGATCTGCGCCTCGGCCGGCAACCATGCCCAGGGCGTGGCGCTTTCGGCGCAGAAACTCGGCATCCGCGCCGTGATCGTGATGCCGACGACGACGCCGCAGATCAAGATCGACGCGGTGAAAAAGCTCGGCGGCGAGGTGGTGCTGGCCGGCGAGTCCTACGACGCCGCCTACACCCACGCGCTGCAACTGGAGAAGAAGCAGAAGCTCAACTTCGTCCATCCCTTCGACGATCCGGACGTGATCGCCGGCCAGGGCACCATCGGCATGGAGATCCTGCGCCAGCATCCGGATGCGATCGACGCGGTGTTCTGCTGCGTCGGCGGCGGCGGCCTGATTTCCGGCGTGGCGGCCTATATCAAGCGCCTGCGGCCGGAGATCAAGGTGATCGGCGTCGAGGCGGCCGATGCCGATGCCATGGACCGCTCGCTGCAAGCCGGCCGGCGGGTGCGGCTGGAAAACGTCGGCCTGTTCGCCGACGGCGCGGCGGTCAAGTACGTCGGTGCCGAGACTTTCCGCCTCTGCCGCGAATATGTCGATGAAATGGTGCTGGTCGATACCGACGCGATCTGCGCGGCGATCAAGGACGTGTTCGAGGACACGCGCTCGATTCTCGAACCGGCCGGCGCGCTGGCGGTGGCCGGCGCCAAGGCCTGGGCCAAGAAGCACGGCATGCAGGGCAAGACGCTGGTGGCAGTGGCTTCCGGCGCCAACATGAATTTCGACCGCCTGCGCTTCGTCGCCGAGCGCGCCGAGGTCGGCGAACAGCGCGAGGCCGTGCTGGCTGTGACGCTGCCGGAAACGCCGGGCGCCTACAAGAAATTCGTGGCCCTGATCGGCTCGCACAACATCACCGAATTCAATTACCGCTATCACGATGCGGCCGAGGCCCATGTCTTCGTCGGCATGCAGGTGGCGAACCGCAGCGAGGCGACCAGGCTGGTGCTGCAGCTGCAGAAGAACGGCTACCCGGCGCTGGACCTGACCGACGACGAAATGGCCAAGCTGCACATCCGCCACCTGGTCGGCGGCCATGCGCCGCAGGTGAAGAACGAGCTGATCTACCGCTTCGAGTTCCCCGAGCGTCCCGGCGCGCTGATGCACTTCCTCAACAAGATGAGCGCCGGCTGGAACATCAGCCTGTTCCACTACCGCAACCACGGTGCCGACACCGGCCGCGTGCTGGTCGGCATGGAAGTGCCGCCGAAGGAGATGAAGGACTTCCGCTTCTTCCTCAAGAACCTCGGCTATCGCTGCTGGGACGAGTCGAAGAACCCCGCCTACCGCCTGTTTCTCGGCTAGCCATGGCGCCGGTGCGTCGCATCGGACAGAATCTGGCGATCATCGCACTGGCCGCGGCCCTGCTGGCAACCGCAGCGGCCGAGGGCCTCTACCGCAGCGGCTGGGCGACGCGCATCGAATATCTCTACACCGATCTCTGGCATCGCCTGGCCGGGCCGCGCCAGGCGCCGCGCCACACGGCGCTGGTGATGCTCGACGACCCGACGCTCAACGAGCGGCCGGACGAGCCGCTGGCCTTCTGGACGCCGCACTTCGCCAAGGCCGTGGCCGTGCTGCGCCAGGCCGGCGTCAGGGTGGTCGCCATCGATTTCATTTTCAGCGGCAGCCCCGAGCGCTGGATCGAAAAGCTGGGCCTGATCGGGCGCGAGGCTTCGCGCAACTACGACCAGCCCTTCCGCCAGCAGATCAACCGCGGCGGCGTGCTGCTCGCCGGCTTCAGAGTTGGTGCTGGCGACACGGTGAACGATTTCATCCTGCCCAGCCCCGATTACCTGCTGGCGCTGCCCGCGCTGGACATGCCGGCCCATGTCGGGCTGGCCAACCTGCCGTCCGATGCCGACGGGGCGGTGCGCCGCTTTGCGCTGGTCGAGGCGCCCGGCGCCTTCGCGCGCAAGGAAGGCCTGCCGCGTCTGGGCTTCGGCGCGCTCGCCGCGGCCACGGCGAGCGGCCAGGACAGTCAGGCGCCGAGCTGGCGCTACGGCGACCGCGACCTGGCTGCGGCGGCCGTGGTCCCGATCAAGTTCGCCGGCCCGCCGGGCAGCTTCAAGGCGCTGTCGTTTCGCCGGCTGCTGGCGCCGGACGCGCTGGCCGATCCGGCGGTGCGCGCGCTGGCGGGCAAGGTGGTGGTGATCGGCGCCGGCTACGCCAGCATGAACGACCTGCATCCGACGCCCTATTCGACCAGCATTGGCGGCGCCAACATCCTGATGCCGGGTCCCGAGATCCAGGCCAATGTCATCGAGACGCTGCTGGCCGGGGAATTCCTCGACGAAGTGCCGGCCGCGGCGCGCCTGCTGGTGTTCGCCGCGTTGCTGGGCGGGTTGGCCTGGTTCGGCCTGCAGCTGTCGGCCGGAGGTTCGGTGATTCTGGTGGTCCTGGCGATGCAGGGTACCGCGCTGGCCGCCTATCTGCTGTTCAAGCAGGATCTGCTGTTTCCGGTGGCGCACCTGCAGGCCGGCATGGTCATCGTGCTGATCTGCCTGGCCTTGCTGCGCCTGAGGCGCGAGGAGCGCGAGCGCAAGCGCATCGGCCTGATGTTCGGGCGCTATGTCTCGCCGCAGGTGGTGACGGCCCTGCTCGACTCGCCCGAACTGCCCGAGCTGGGCGGCCAGTCGCGCCAGATCAGCGTATTGTTTTCGGATATCCGCAACTTCACCACGCTGTCGGAAAAGCTCAGCGCGCGCGAAGTGGTGGAACTGCTCAACACCTATTTCGAGCGCGCCTGCGCGGTACTGCTGGCGGAAGGCGCGACCATCGACAAGTTCATCGGCGACGCGATCATGGCCGAGTTCGGCGCGCCGCTGGCCCAGGCCGACCATGCCGGCCGCGCGCTGCGTGCGGCGGTGGCGCTGCGCGCCGTCGCGCTGGAGTTCCGCGCCTGGGTCGAGCAGCGCTTTCCCGGCCGCGATCTGCCGCAATTCGACATCGGCATCGGCGTGCACAGCGGCGAAGCGGTGATCGGCAACATCGGTTCCTCGGTGCGCATGGAATACACCGCGATCGGCGATACCGTGAATATCGCGTCGCGCCTCGAAGGGCAGACCAAGCAAACCGGTACGCATATTCTGGCCAGTCGTGATACCGTCGCCATGTTCGGCGGGGAGCTCGAAACGGGCGACCTGTTTTGCCTGACGGTCAAGGGTCGCGGCGCTCCGGTCGAGGCTTTCGAGATCGTCTCTGTCGGGAGCTGACCATGTCATTGCGCGCAATCTTCATCGGTTTGCTGGTCTTCGGCGGCAGCCCGGCCTGGGCCGCCGAAGTGGCTCTGGTCATGTCGGTGCACGGCGACGTAAAGCGCCTCGGCGAGGCGGCGCCGACGGCGGTGGAAGCCTTCGTCAAGCTCAGGGAAGGCGACCGCATCAGTCTGGAAAAGGACAGCCGGCTGCAACTGGTGTATTTCGCCAACGGCCGTCAGGAAACCTGGGCGGGCCCCGGACGCCTGGAACTTTCCGCGCAGGAAGGCAAGGCCAGCGGCCTGCCCGCCGCGCAAATCAAGTTGCTGCCGCTGGTGATGGCGCGGCAGCTAGCCCGCACGCCGGCGCTCGACAGCCAGGGGCGCGGCGGGGTCACCCGGCTGCGTGCGGTAAGCAATCCGGATGCGATTGCCCGGCTCGAGGACAGCTACCAGGACCTGCGGACCCGGGCCGGGCGCGACGAGCTGGGGCCGGAAGCCTATCTGTTGTCCGGTCTCTACGAGCTGCGCGAACTGGATCGGGTGGAAAAAGTGCTGGCCGATCTGCAACAGGGCTGGCCGAACCACCCCGAAGCTGCGCTGCTGATCTCGCTTTACCGCAAGGCGGTGAAGAATGCCCGCGAAAGCCAGCGCTGATCGGCATCGCCGCTGAAACAAAATACGGCGATCCCGGTATTCTGGATTTGTCCGGTGGCGAATATCCTTAAGAATTAAGACGAAGTTCCCAAATTCTGGAGACAGTTATGATCAAGCAGCTCAGGTTCGTGTTCGGGACGGGAATCGCGGCGGGTTTTCTGGCCCTGGGCGGGGCCGCCCATGCCTCATCGACATGTGAAATCGCCTTGTCGAGTTTTTCTTCGTGCAGCGGCAATGCAAGTTGCGAGGCCTCGATCACCAGCCAGCACCCCGAGTGTTTCGCCGGCAGTTCGACCACCTCCACGACCCAGATCAATGCCACGACTTTCGTCCAGGCCACTGCGATCTCGCATGCGATTTCGGCGCGATTGCGTCAGGCGTCCCCCCCGGGTCCCGTCGCCGCCGCCGACCTCGGTTCCGGTCTGGCCGCCGGCGAGGCCCAGCCCTGGAACGTATGGGCCAGCTACAGCGGCAACAGTTCGCGGATCCGCTATACGAATGCCGCCGCGACCACGACGCGCAGCGACAGCAATGTGGACGCCACGGTGCTGGGCGGCGACTACGCCTTGTCGCCGAAGACGGCCCTGGGCATTTCGCTCGCCATCGACCGCGGCAACGGTTCGGGTCAGACCGGAGTCATCGCTCCGACCAGCACGGGAACCAAGGGCTATACCATCGCGCCTTATATCGGTTATCAGATAGACAAGGTCTGGGCGCTCGACGCCAGCGCCGGCTGGGGCGAAGGCGAATTTTCCTCGGGCGCGATAACTGCCGACGCCAAGCGCTGGTTCGCCACCGGCAACCTCGCCTACAACCGCTGGGTGAACAACTGGCAGTTCAGCGGCAAGCTGACCTACCTGCACGGCGAGGAAAAATACGCCGATTCGAAAAACAACGGCGTGGTGCAGGCGCGCACGGCATCGAAGAATGCGGTGGACCAGTTGCGCCTGGGTGCGCAGGCCGGCTATTGGATCAACGGCTTCATGCCCTACGCCGGGCTGCTCTACGCCTCCGACATCCATCGCTCCAGCAGCGCGGGCGGCGGCGTCGATCCGCTCGGGCGCAATGCCTGGGTGCTGTCGATCGGCGCCAACTTCTACTCGCTGAGCAGCAAGCTCAGCGGCGGCATCGCCTATGAA
>JACPUD010000010.1 GCA_016192435.1 Rhodocyclales bacterium
CCATCTGTTCGAACCCTTCGCCTCGACGCGACCCGGCGGCCATGGCCTCGGCCTCTGGGTGACCTACCAGATCGTGACGCAGCTCGAAGGCCGCATTACCGCCAGGAACGTCGACGGCCAGGTCGAGTTCGTGGTCAACCTACCTCTTGGAGACACCCCATGCAGCACCGCATCGCCCTGATCGAGGACGACCCCATCATCGGCGAGGCACTGTCGGAGCGACTCGACTTCGAAGGCTTCACCTGCGACTGGTACCGCGACGGCAAATCGGCCCGGCGCGGCCTCGGTCAGCGCCGCTACAGCGCGATCGTCAGCGACATCAACCTGCCCGACGTCAGCGGCGAACAGCTGTTCCGCGAGCTGCTCGCCGGCAACCGGGCCATCGCGCCGGTCATCTTCATCACCGGCTACGGCGCCATCGACCAGGCCGTGCGCCTGCTCAAGCTGGGCGCCCAGGACTACGTGACCAAGCCCTTCAACGTCGGTGAACTGATCGCCAAGATTCGCGGCCTTTGCGAGCATCAGCAACAAGCCGCGAGCAGCGACGCCCGACTCGGCATTTCCACCAGCATGCGGCATATCGAGGGACTGCTGCCGCGCCTGGCGGCCAGCCGCAGCGCGGTGCTGATTTCCGGCGAGTCGGGCGCCGGCAAGGAGGAGGTCGCGCGGGCTCTGCACCGAGCCGGCGATCCGCAAGGCACGACCCCCTTCATCGCGGTCAACTGCGGCGCGATCCCCGAAAACCTCGTCGAATCGGAACTGTTCGGCCACGACAAGGGCGCGTTCACCGGTGCCGACCGCGACCGGCGCGGCGTCTTCGAGCAGGCCGACGGCGGTACCCTGTTCCTCGACGAGATCGGCGAAATGCCGCCTTCCATGCAGGTCAAGTTGCTGCGCGCGATCCAGGACCGGGCGGTGGTGCACGTCGGCGGCGCGACGCCCCACCAGGTGGATATCCGGCTGATCTGCGCCACGCACAACGACCTCAAGGCCATGGTGGAACAGGGGCGCTTTCGCGAAGACCTGTACTACCGCATTCACGTCATCCATTTGCAGGTGCCGCCCCTGCGCGAACGGCAGGAAGACATTCTCTGGCTGGCCACGCGCCTGCTCGATGCGCGCGCCAGCCGCGGCGAAGCGCGCCGTACGCTGACGCCCGAGGCCGAACGCGCCCTGACCCGCTATCCGTGGCCGGGCAACGTGCGCGAATTGCAGCATTGCCTGGAACGCGCCAGCGTGCTCTGCCTTAGCCCGGCGCTGAGCGCCGAAAGCCTGTTCGGCGCCAACGGCGGCGCGGCAGACACCGATAGCTTGCGGCAACCGCTCAGCGAGCACCTGCAGGACTGCGAGCGCGCCTACATCCGCCGGGCGCTCGCCGAGTGCGGCGGGCGCATCGCCGACACGGCCGCCCTGCTCGGCATCAGCCGCAAGAACCTCTGGGAGAAAATGCGCAAGCTGAACATGGCCGAAGGCTGAGCGAGGATGCCGCGCCGTGCCGCGCCGGCGTCGATCGGCCGTTTGACTTGGCCGCTTGACCCGGCCGCCTGACCTTGCCGCTGCGGGGCCGGCTTCAGCCCGCCGGAGGACGATGGCGGTGTAGGGCGGGCTTCAGTCCGCCGGGGGACGATGGCGGACTGAAGTCCGCCCTACAGACCTCCCTACGCTGGCTTGCCGACGGCGGGTTTCACCGCGCGGTGGAAGCCGATCATGCCGTAGAACACCGTGTCCACCGACACCTCGACATAGCCCAGTTCGCGCAGCACGATCGACAGTTCCTCGGCGGTGTAGAACAAGTCCAGCGCGTCGATGAAATACTGCTTGAACTTGGTCGCCGCGGGACTGCTGCCGACGATCAGGCTGGTGAAATTCAGGCAGGCCTTGAGGTAGGTGAAGTACAGGTTCTTCACGATCACGTTGCGCGGCCGCAGCATGTCGGAATGGTGGAAGTGGCCGCCGGGCTTCAATACGCGCAGGATCTCGGTGAACACCTCGCGCACGCGCAGGTGGCGCGAGGCGAACTGCAGCGTGACGACGTCGAAATGGTTGTCCGGGAAAGGCAGCTTGTGCACGTCGCCGATCGTGCTCTTGATCTGGAAGCCCAGCGCGGCGGCGTTCTGCGCGCCGACGGTCTGCATCTCGGCGCTGCGATCCATGGCATGCACGTCCAGCGTCGGTTCGCGCTTGAGCAGGGCGATGCCGATGGCGTTGGTGCCGGCGCAGACGTCGAGCACCTTCTGCTGCGGCCGGATGTCCACGGTCTGCATGAAGCGCCGGAGGAAAGTGCTCCAGAGCCCGAGCGCCGCGATTTCGTTGGCGCGGTCGTAATAGCGCGCGATGTCGGCAAACGCATCGTTCAGCTCGTTGGTCCAGACATCGTTGAAGCGTTCTTCACGTACTGCCTCGCGCGAGGCGAGCGGGGGGGGTGACATTCTCGATTTCTCCTGCAATGGGGGCTGATGCTTATGGATTCGACGCCGGGATTTAGCCTTCGCGGCGTCCTGCTGTCAAGTGCAGGATTGCGCACCAAATCCGCGACAGCGCGCCGCGCCGGCGACTGCGGGGCCTCCACGCGACGGCCCCACGCACGCGGCCTGACCGCGAACTCAAGAGTTGGCGCTGGCGGCACGGCGACGGTGCGGCGGTTGCCGAACGCCGCCGCGAATCGTTCAGGGCTCGCCCCTGGCCTTGATGCCGAGCCGGCGCAGCTTTTCCCAGAGGGTCTTGCGCGTAATGCCGAGTGCTTCCGCCGCCTTGGTCATGTGTCCGCCGTGGCGTTCCAGGATCAGCGACAGATAGTCGCGTTCGCAGGCCATCAGATACTCGCTGAGGGATTCCGACGCCGGAACATGCGTTGCCACCTCGCCGTCGAGATTGCCGCCGAAGAAGGACTCGGCGCCGAGCAGCGGCCCTCCGGACAGGATGCAGGCGCGCTCCACCGCATGTTTCAGTTCGCGCACATTGCCCGGCCAGGGGTAATTGAGCAGCTCCTGCTCGGTACGCGGATCGATACGGCGCTGCTCCCCGGCGTGGGCATGATTGAATTCCTCGACGAAATGCCGCACGAACCAGCGGATGTCCTCGGGGCGTTCGCGCAACGGCGGAATATGCAGTTGGATCACGTGTATGCGGTAATAGAGATCCTCGCGGAACTGTCCGCACTCGACCAGCGCACGCAGATCGCGGTGGGTGGCGCAGACCAGACGGAATTCGGAGGTGATGGCTTTTTCGCCGCCCAGACGGGTCAGGCGCCGGTCCTGCAACACGCGCAGCATCTTGGCCTGCATCGACAGCGGCATTTCCCCGATCTCGTCGAGGAACAAGGTCCCCTGATGCGCCTGCTCGAAATAGCCGCGCTTGGCCTTGACCGCGCCGGTGAAGGCACCGCGCTCGTAGCCGAAGAGTTCGGCTTCCATCAGCGACTCGGGAATCGACGCGCAATTGACGGCGACGAACTCGCCGCCGGCACCGACCGCGTGCTGATGGAACAGCTTTGCCGCGTGCTCCTTGCCGACGCCGGACTCGCCCGTGATCAGCAGCGCCGCGGCGTGCCGCGCCAGGCGCGGCAGCGATTCGGCGATCCGCTTCATCACCGGCGACACGCCCAGCGTTTCGTCGCCGAAATCGCTTACCGCGCCATAGCCGGCTGCCAGGGCACGCACCTTGTGCACCAGGACATCGACATCGAAGGGCTTGGTGACGTAATCGGCGGCGCCGGCCTTGAGCAGTTCCACCGCGCGGTCGATGGTGCCGAAGGCGGTCATGAACAGGAATGGGGGCAGACCCGGCTGAGTCTCCTTGAGTTCGAGAAACAGATCGCCGCCATTGCGATCGGGCAGGCGGATATCGCTTACCACCGCGCTGTAACGGTGAGCATGGACCGCTGCCGCGCCGTCCGCCGCCGAGCGGCACCAATCCACGGCGAAACCTTCCAGGCGGAACAGCTGGCAGAGCGATTCGCCCATGATCTCGTCGTCCTCGATGAGGCACAGGCGCAGCGTGGATTCAGCTTTGGTCACGGCCATTGCGTTCAACGCCGAAACCGGCGTTAGCCTCCACTGAAACTTCGTTTTCGACATAGGGAATTTCTGCGCGGAAGGTCGTGCAGCCGGGCTCGCTGTCCACCGACAAACCGCCGCCCAGCTGCTGGACGATCTGGTAAACCACCCAAAGACCGAGACCGTAGCCCTTCTCGCGGCCACTGGAAAAAGGTTCGAAAAGATAGGCCATCTGCTCGTCGGGAATGTGCCTGCCGTCATTGCACACCGACAGCTGCAGCGTACCCGCCGCGGCGGTGAGACCGAGCCGCACCTTGCCGCCCTCGTCGGCGGCGGCAATCGCGTTCAGCAGGAGGTTGAGCAGTATCTGTCGCAGCAGGGTGGCCGGCAGATGCAGCGATCTTTCCAGCCGCGCTTCGGTGACGACCGTCACCGAGCGGGCATGCGCCTCGGACTCGACCAGGATCAGCAGGTCGTCGATGTCCGCCGGCTCGAAGGGCCGATCCTGCGGCTTGGTGTCGACCAGCAGCGCGGCAACCGTATGGCGGATTTGCGACAGGCCGCGTTCGAGCAGGGACAGCGTCTGGTTGGCCAGCGGGTCGCCGCCGCCGTGCCGCTGGTAGGTCTTGATCGCGGTCAGCATGCCTCCCAGCGGATTGTTGATTTCGTGCGCGACGCCGGCCGTCATGCGGCCCACCGCGGCCAGGCGTTCGGTGACCAGCATCTGGTCTTCCAGTTCCTCCTTTTTCCTGAGTTCGCCCACCATGCGGCGAAAAGCATCGCCGAGCTGGCCGATCTCGTCGCGGCTCTTGGGCAATTCGGCCAGGCGCGCAACCTCCAGATCGCCCGGCACATGGCGCATGGCCCCGGCCAGCGCCAGCAAGGGCGCTCCGGTCTGGCGGGCCGCATACCAGGACACCGGCATGATCAGCAACAAGACCAGCAAGGTGACGAATGCCGCGCGCCCCACCAGTCCGATGAAGCGCGGCACAAAGGAAACCTTCGAATAGCCGAGAATCACATGGCCGAGCGCGACGCCGTCGGCCACCAGCGGCGACATGACGAAATAGTGGGTGGAATCGGCCGGCTCGATCACCAGCTGTTCGGTCGGCTTGCCCGCCATCAGCGCGGCACGCAGATGTCCGTAGGCGCCGCCGCGGCTGGCCGGGCTGGCGCCGATCGGGAAGTCGCGCGGCCGGTCGGAGACGAAGACGCGGAATTCCGCATCCGTCACCATCACCACGTCGGCCTGCAATTCGGGTGCGATGGCGGCCGGGTCGCGGGCCGACTGGATAATCTCGTAGGCGCGCCAAATGTCGTCGTGCAGCACCGGTGAGACCAGGGTGTTGGCCAGCACGCGGGCAAGGCTCTTGGCATGCGCTTCCAGGTTCTGCCGCATCTCGTCGTACTCGCGCGTGACCAGCGCCGCCGTGACGGCCAGGGCCGTGCCCAGCACCGCGGCCATGACGCGCAGCGGAATTTTCCAGCGCAGCGAAAGGTCGGCCAGCGCGCTCAAGTCCTGCGCACCCGCGCCGCCATGCGCGCGATGCCGTCGAACAGCGCGGGCTGCCCGGCGACGAAGCCATCCAGACTCAACAGGCGCAGCAGTCGCGCGCCTTCGGCGTCGGCGGGCATGTCGAACAGGGCGGCGCGAAACCGTTGCAGTTCCGTCGCGTCGATGCCCGGGCGGGCCACGAACGGGGGATGGGCGAAATCCGGCGAGCGTTCGATGACGCGGGTGGCGCGGGTCAAGGCCGGATGAAACTCGGCCAGCGTCTCCCAGACATATCCGTCCACCGCGCCGCCGTCGGCCAGGCCGACCCCGACCGCCTCGACGACCTTGCGGTGCGCCCAGGTAAAAAAACTGCGGGAGAAATAGGTGGTCGGGTTCTCGCCCTGGCTGGTGAGCCGGTACTGCGGATAGAGAAAGCCCGAATTGGAATCGGGGTCCGAGTAGGCGAACACCTTGCCGCGCAAGTCGGCCAGGCCGGCGGATTTGCGGTCGTCGGCCGGCACGATGAGATAGGACTGGTAGTAGGGGCGCCCGCGCCACACCGGCACCGCAACCAGTTGCAGTTCATGCCGATAGCGCACGTAGGGATAGCCGCAGACCCAGGCAAAATCGAGCTTGCCGCCGCGGATCAGGTCCATCACCTCGCGATAGCTGCCGCGCTGGACGAACGCCACGGAACGCTTCAGGCGATGCTCCAGCCACCCCCGCCAGCGCGTCAGAAAGCTCATCTGGTCATCGAGAAACACCGGCGTCAGACCGATGCGCAGCACGCCGGTCTCCGCCGCGGCCGGCAGCAGCGGCATGGCGGCCAGTGCCAGCGCGGACTGGAGAAATACCCGTCTGCGCGACAGTGCCGACTCGTGATCGTCCGCATTCATGGCGCCGATAATAAGCGCGAAAGCCTGCCCGTGACCGGCGATCTGCGCCGGCGTTACCTGCGCGTAGCACCTTGCAGCGCAACATCCGGGGCGGGTGTTACGCCAGCGTAACCATGTCGCCGCAGACCGCGGCGCCGCCGCGCGAAAAATCCACAAAGCCAACAAGGGATTAGCGTCCGCAAGGGCGGCGTGGCCCGCTTGTTGCGTAATGGAAACGGCAGGCTGGTCCAACGAGCACTGACTTTCGCCATAGCGACCAGAACAAAAACCGAATCACAGTAATCAGAGGAGGCAAGACAGATGAGTGAAGAATTGAGGGTCTCCCCCATCGAGACGCGCGGCGTCGCCGGCAAGAGGCGATTTGCCATGGTGGTCGATACGCGTCGCTGCATCGGCTGCATGGCCTGTCAGGTCGCGTGCAAGGCCGAGTACGACACGCCGCTGGGCGTGAATCGGACATGGGTGCCGTACAAGGTGGTGGGCAAGTACCCCACGGTCAAGAAGCAGTTCCTGCCGCGCCTGTGCAACCACTGCGACGACGCCCCGTGCGTGCGCAACTGCCCGGTCGAAGCGACCTTCAAGGTCGAGGATGGCGGATTCATATTGCAGCGCTACGAGCGCTGCATCGGCTGCCGCAGCTGCATGGCCGCCTGCCCCTACAACGCGCGCTTCATGCTGCCCTCGCACCGCACTTACACGCCGATCACCAACGTGGTCGACAAGTGCACCTTCTGCTTCCACCGCGTGACGCAGAACCTGGTGCCGGCCTGCGTGCAGACCTGCATCGGCCGCGCCCGCGTATTCGGCGACATCAACGACCCGAAGAGCGAGGTTTCCTACCTGGTGGCGACCAACTCGACCCAGGTGCTGCGCCCCGAAGAAGGCACCAAGCCGCACGTCTTCTACATCGGCGCCGATCGCAATGCGACCGAGTTCGGCCGCGACGCCTACCGCCAGCCTGAAGTGATGGAACTCGAGCGTTCCGCCTTCAAGCGCAACTTCAAGATCTGAGAGGGGACATCATGGGTGATTACGTCTGGTTTCACGATGTGTCGTGGCACGCGAGCTACGCCGTCTATTTCTTCGTCATCGGCATCCTCGCCGGTTTGTCCTTCATGTCCTACGGCTCCTGGATCACGCCGGCGCTGCGCCCCTTGCGCGAGAAGGCCGCCTACGGCTCGATCGCGCTGCTGGCGCTGGGCGGCGTGCTGCTGATCGCCGATCTGTCGCAACCGCTGCGCTTCCTCAACATCCTCAATCCCGGCTACCTGAATTTCAGCTCGCCGCTGGCCTGGGGGGCGCTCAACATCGTCGCCTTCGGCATCTGTTCGGTGCTCTACATCATGGCGCTGAAAAAGGGCGACGAAGCCAAGGGCAAGCTGCTGGCACTGGTGACGGCGCTGCTGGCGCTGGGCCTGCCGGTCTATACCGGCTTCGACCTGACGGTGCACCAGTCGCGGCCGGTGTGGAACTCGCCGATCATGCCGGTGCTGTTCGTCGCCATGGCGATCGCCTCCGGCTCGGCCGTCGGTTCGCTGCTGGCCATGGGCAATGAAGAAGCACAGAAAGTCCTGCGCCAGTACATGCTCTGGTCGGCCGGCGCCGTGGCGGTGATGCTGGTTTCGGTGATGGGCACCACCAACTACGGCGGCTCGGCATCCGAACTGACCTTCATGATCATGACCACCGGCACCATGGGCCTGCTCTTCATCGGCGTCGGCTTCCTGGCCGGCAGCGTTGCGCCAGCGGTCCTGCTGTTCGCACCGATGGGCAAGAGCCAGGGCGTGCTGATGGTTTCCGCCCTGCTGATCCTGGTCGGCGGCGCAGCCTTGCGCTACGTGCTGCTGATGGCCCCGCAACAATTGCAGACCCTGTTCTGACCGACCCCGAGGAGATATAGAAAATGGAAATGCCAAAAGTCACGCGTCGCACCTTCCTCAAGGTCAGCGCCACCACCGGTGCTGCCGCGGCTGCCGCACCCCGTCTGCTCAACGCCATGGAAACCCAGCTGGGCGGCAAGGATTTCGGCCCGGTCACCGGCGCCGAACGCAAGGCGATCCCGATCAACTGCCACGTCTGCAACATCCAGGACGGCGCCATCGCCTATGTCGAGAATGACCGCGTGGTCAAACTCGAAGGCAATCCGGAGCATGTCTCGACCCGTGGCCGCCTCTGCGCCAAGGGCAATGCCGGCATGTGGTACAGCTACGACCCGGATCGCATCCTGTATCCGCTGAAGCGCGTCGGCGCCCGCGGCGAAGGCAAGTGGAAGCGCATCACCTGGGACGAGGCGCTGACCGAACTGGCCGGCAAGCTCGACGCCGCGATCAAGGAAGATCCCAACACCATCATGCTGAAGTACGGCCGCAACCGCTCCGGCGGCGTGGTTGACCGCTTCATGCAGACGCTGGGCTCGGCCACCGTGGTGAACCACACCTCGGTCTGCGAATCCTCGAAGAAAATCGGCATGGAGCCGACCTGGGGACCGGACATCGAAACGCCGGACTTCGCCAACGCCAAGTACGTGCTCAACTTCGGTTCCAACATCCTCGAAGCCGCCTATTTCCACAACCCGCTGTCGCAGCGTGTGACGGAAGGCCGTGTCGACAACCACATGAAGATCGTCACCTTCGATGTGCGCCTGTCCAATACCGCCGGTTTCTCCGACGAATGGGTTCCGGTGCATCCCGGCACCGACGGCGCAGTGGCGCTGGCGATGGGTCACGTGATCCTGCGCGAGGACTTGCAGGATTCGGAGTTCATCGACACCTGGACCAACGTCTCGGTCAAGGACCTCAAGGAGCATTACAAGCAATACACCCCGGAGTGGGCGTCGAAGATTTCCGGCGTGCCGGTCGAGACCATCGAGCGCGTCGCCCGCGAGTTCGCCACCACCAAGCCGGCCACGCTATTCACCTACCGCGGCCCGGCCAAGCACCTCTATGGCTCCTACAACGAGAAGGCCTGCATGATGCTGCCGATCATGACCGGCAACGTCGAGAAGAAAGGCGGCTACTGCCTGCCGCGCGGCATGGGTTGGCCGCAACCGAGCCCGGCACCGGGCAAGCCGAAGAAGGCTTCCTATCTTTCGCATCCTTCCGAGTACCCGCTGGCCGGCCACAAGGTCAGCCATCTGGTGCCCTTCTGGATCGCCGACGGCAAGCAGAAAATCAATGTCTACATCACCTACCAGGACAACCCGGTCTACACCAACCCGGGTTCCCAGGCGGTATGGGGCAAGCTGTTCAAGGACGAGAAGCTGATTCCCTATCTGGTCTCGATGAGCCCCTTCATGGGCGAGGAGACGGCGCTGGTGGACCTGATTCTGCCCGACTGCCCCTACCTGGAGCGCTGGGAGCCGGAGTCGATGCCCAACTCGCTGTGGCCATGGCTAGGCATCCGCCAGCCGGTGCACAAGTCGCTCGGCGAATCGCGCGAGAACCGCGTCATGATGCGCGACATCATCTGGAAGCTCGATCCGGACGGCAAACGCGGCATGAAGCAGTTCTGGAACTTCAAGGACGGCGAGGACTACATGCGCCAGCACTTCGACAACGTGCCCGGACTCAAGGAAGCCGGCGGCCTCGACTTCCTCAAGAAGCATGGCGTGTGGCCGATCTACGGCAAGCTCGATCCGAAGTCCGGCAAGGTCACCGACAAGACCGGCCGCGAGATCCAGGCCGAATACGGCCTGTTCAAGAAGGAGTTGTCCGCCGCCGACATGGCCGGCGCCACCACCGACAAGGACGGCACCATCAGCAAGAACGGCAAGGCCATCGGCGTCAAGAGGAACGGCAAGAACTACGTCGGCTTCCCCACCGGCAACCGCATCATCAACGTGCGCGTCGACCAGTGGGCGGAGTACGGCTTCAACCCGATGCCGACCTTCAAGCGCATTCCGTGGCACGAAACGATGAAGGACGACGAGCTGGTGATGGTCACCTTCAAGCTCAACGTCATGAAGCAGTCGCGCACGGCGGCGGTGAAATGGCTGGCCGAGATCGCCCACAGCAACCCGATGTGGATCAACCAGGCAACGGCGGACAAGATCGGTGTCAAGACCGGCGACCTGGTGCGGGTCGAAAGCCGCGTCGGCCACCTCGTCACCAAGGCCTATGTCACGGAAGGCATCCACCCGAAAACCGTGGCGATTCCGACCGGCTTCGGCCACTGGGAATACGGCCGCCTGGCCACGCTCAAGCTCAAGGACAAGAAGAGCGAGGCCAGCCACGGCCAGGATGATCCGGACCTCAACAACGTCTGGTGGGAAGACAAGGGCGTCCATCCCAACAACATCATCCCGGTGGTGGCCGATCCGATCGGCGGTTCGCAGGGCTGGTACGACACCGTGGTCAAGGTGACCAAGGCCGGTCCCAACGACAAGTACGGCGATTCGCAAGGCGACTGGGACAAGCACTACGCGGCCTACAAGGAAACCATGCGCTACGCCTACACCGGCGACATGCACCGCAAGATGCATCCGGAAATGGCCTCCTGGGCCGGCCCGGCCAGCGTCAAGCCCAAGGAAGGCGGCGGCCATTGAGCACTCCCTGAGGAGGGACGAACGGCCGTGTTATCCCCTTGCGGCCGGGTAATTTCGGCCCGCCATGTCCGGCGGGCCGGCTTTTTCTTAGGAGCTGACATGCTGAAAACCGTTCTGGCATTCGATGACAACGAAGACGACGTCGCCGCCGGCGAAACCACCGCCGTGCTGGCCTCGCCCGCCGAGACGATCGCCGACTGCCGCGCCCGCGCCGGGATCTATCACCTGCTCTGCGGCGCCTTCGTCGAAGAGCCCAGCAGCGAGTACATCGCAGCCCTGCGCACTCCGGCGACGCTGGCGGAGCTTGCCGCGGCCGGCCTGCGCTTCGACGCCGATTTCCTCGATGCCCCGCACGACGCGCTGATCGAAGCGCTGGCCATCGAATACACCCAGCAATTCGCCTCGTCCGGCGGCTTCCCCGCGGTCGAGTCGGTGCGCCTGACCGGGCGCTACAAGCAGCAGCCGAATTTCGACACCATGCAGACCTACCAGCGCCTGGGTTTCGTGCTGCGCCCCGGGCGCTTCGAGGTGTTCGCCGACCAGCTCGGTGTCGAGCTGATGTTCGTCGCCGAACTGCTGGAACGCGCCGCCGGCGCGCTGGAGCAAGGCGATGCCGTGACGCAGCGGCGCCTGGAGAAGGAAATCAAGCGCTTCTGGACCCAGCATCTGGGACGCTGGGTGCGCGGCTACAGCCGCCTCATCGAGCGCACCGCGGAGCATTCCTTCTTCCGCGAGATGGCGCGTTTCCTGGGCGGGTTCGCCGCCGAGGAAATCGAAGCCATGGGCCTGCGCATCGAAGACCGGGACCAGGCGCGCCTGGAAGTGCCGAAGGACGAGATCCGCGTCGAGTTCAATCCGAACGAACCGGTCTGCAACGGCTGCATGACGGACGCGTTGTCGACGACGCTGTCGGCCCCGGACAACGTGCGGCGCCTCGAAGAAATGCGCGATGCGAACAAGCTCAACGACCTGCGCTAGGAGCCCATCATGATTCTCGATCTCGCCACCCCGAAGGAACTGCCGCCGCCAGATCGCAGCGTACTTTCGCAGCTCGACTGGAAGGAAGTTCAGGTCATGTGGGACAGCAACGACCTGGGCGCGCTGCACGACTGGCTCAACGAACGCTGGTCGCGCCTGATCCGCAACAGCCTGCTCGGCACCAGGGATCCGGAGGCCGAGTTCCTGCAGGGCCTGGCCTATGCGACGCTGGCGCTGTATTTCACCCAGAACCAGAACCAGGAAGGCGCGCTGCTGCTGATCGACGACGCGCAGATGGCGCTGGCCAAGTACAGCCCGCGTTTTCTCGGCGTGAATGTCGCGCCCATCCTCGGCGCCCTGCAGGAACTGCGGCCCATGCTGGTCGGCCTGGCGCCGGACGACGACTGCCCGCTGTATCCTTTCGTCTATCCGAAATTCGAGTACGCGAACTGACACCCATGCAAGCTGCCCTAGCCGAGTTGCCGCTGACCGAGCCGGCCAACGAGCCCGCCCTAACCCCGGACGCCGAAGAGTTGGCGCTGGCGCTACGGCGCTGGCTGGCCTGGGACGGCGCAGCCGAGGTCGGCATCGATGACTTCGTCTGCGACGGACCGGGGGTCGAAGCCGTCGCCGCGCTGTGCGCCGGCGTGATCCTTGCCGAGGGCGACGAACAGCGTGTCGCGACCCTGTTCGCCGCGGGCGCCGACTGCGTTTTCCTCGGTGAAGCGGCGCTGCAGGACAGCACCGCGGTCGAGCGCCTGGTCGCGGCGCACGGCGCCCAGCGCATCGGGATCTACGCGCCGCTCGCGCGGCAGACCGTCAGTTGGTCCTTCGAGACGGTATCGAATGCCGACTTCAAGACCGTCACGCCTTCCCATTGCGAACCGGCCTGGGAGGTGCTGCGCGCCGACGGCAGCGGCACCGGCACCCTGGCCCCGTGGTGGCTGAAGGCGATGCGCGAACTGGGTGCATCGCGCTTTCTGGTACGCGTGGACATCCGCGACGACACCGATCTCAATCTCTGTGCCGGACTGGTCGAGGATCTCGGCGACGCCCTGTGGATCGGGCCGCTGCAGGACCCCGCGCCGCGGCTGGCCGAATGGGTCGATTACGGCCAGTGCCGGCAGCTCGCGCTGGGCGCCGCGGCCTATGCGCATTGCAACGCCCTGCTGGATGGGCAGCCGGAGTCGGCATGAAGCGAACGGCCTGGCCGCTGCTCGCGGCACTCTGTCTGCTGCTCGCCGGCGCCGCACAGGCGCAGGTCAGCCTCAATGACAAGGCGCAACTGGTCGCCGCGCTTGCCGCCAAGCCGCCCTGCTGCGTGATCGATGGCCGCAGCGCCGCCAGCCGCAAGCGCGAGTTGCTGGACAACGCCCTGCCCTGGCGCGCCGACCTCAGGATCGACCCGACCGCCACCGTGGTGGTGGTCGCCGACCGCGACCAGGATGCGCTCGGCATCGCCCGGGCGCTGGGGCGCAAGCACCCGGGCAAGCCGATACTCGCCGTCAAGGGCGGCCTCGCCACCTGGAAGTCGGCCTCGTTCGCGCTGCTGGCCGCCAGCGCGACCGGCGGCGCCGGCGGCCTGGTCAACTTCGTGATCCCGGCCAACACCTGCGAACAAGGCAAGCCGCTGCAGGAACTGCGGCCGGACAGGAAATGAGCGTCAGCATCCCCGAATTCCGCGCCGCGCGCTGCGTGCGCTTCCGCTATCGTTACAGCGAATGCGCGCGCTGCCAGGATGCCTGTCCGCACGACGCGATCGGCCTCTCGGATTCCGGCGTGTCGATCGACGCGAAGCTATGCCGCAACTGTGCGTTGTGCGTTTCCGCCTGCCGCACCGGCGCCTTCGCCGCGGACGCGTTCAAGCCCATCGACATGCTGCGCCAGGCGATCAAGACCGAGCGCTTCAGCATCGCCTGCGCACCCTCGGGCCATACGGCCGATGCCGTCGTGCCCTGCCTCGGCGCGCTCGATGCCTCGCTGCTGGCCTATCTGGAAAAGCGCCGCCTGCCGACCACCTTGCTCGGCGCCTCGCTGTGCGTCAATTGCGCGCATGGCGTCAAGGGCGCGACGCAACTGGCGGCAAACCTCGAAGCCGTGGCCGAGTTGCGCGCCGCTGCCGCACCGGATGAATGGCTGCCGATCGAAGTCATCGACGACGCCCCGGCGACCGCCGCGGAACAGCCGCGCTTCGCCTCCGCCCGCCGTCACCTGTTCCGCCGCCTGCTCGGCCGCGGCATCGATGAAGTCGCCGCCGCCGTGGAGCCTAAGCCGGCGGCCCAGCCGGTGCCCGACAAGGCGATCCGCGCCGGCGCCTATGCGCTGACCGAGCAGCGCGAGCTATTGCAGATAGTCGCCGGGCGCAAGGACGGCGAACCCTTCCGCGTCGCCATCCACGAAGCCCTGCCGGCGCTCGACATCACCATAAGCCCCGGCTGCACGGTCTGCGAGGCCTGCTTCCGCGTCTGCCCCACCGGCGCGATTTCGATTACCGAAAATCCCGGCGACTGGGCTCTGCTGTTCCAGCGCGACCGCTGCGTCGGCTGCGCCGCCTGCCTCGAAGTCTGCCAGCCGCGCGTGCTCGATGCGGCCGCCGCCTTCGATCTGAGCCCCGATCAGCCGCCACGCACCCTGATCAGCCTGGCCAAGCAGCGCTGCGACCGCTGCGACCGCTTTTTCGTCTCGCCCCACCCGGAGAAAACCTGCAAGGTCTGCAGCGACGACCAGGATGCCTTCACCGCCATCTATGGCACCTAGCGCCAAGGTCGACCGGCGACGGATGGATGGCGCTGCAGGAGCGGCCTCAGGCGGCCGGGGTTACGATGGCGCTGTAGGGCGGACTTCAGTCCGCCAGGGAACGTTGGCGGACTGAAGTCCGCCCTACAGTCCGCCCCGCAGTCCGCATTACAATGAACTAAAGGAAGACAGCACATGGAATGGGATTTCACGCCGCAGGAAGTGGTCAAGGGCCAGATCGGCTACAGCCTCGCCGACTTTCGCCAGGGCCTGGCCGAGGAAGTGCGGCAAAACGTCGCCGGCGACGCCGAGGTGTTTACCCGCAGCTTCCACCTGCTCTACGACCTATGCTACGCGCTGGCCACCAGCAAGGACCTGGAGGCGCATCTGACGGCCTACGCCTACGATCCGCCCACCGTGCAGTTCCTGCGCGAACTGGCGCCGGTGATGAGCGCCAATGTCGACATGCTCGGCGCGATCCTGCAGCGCCAGATCATGGATCGCATCGAGGCCGGCATGGCCCTGGAAAACGCCATCGGCGACGTCGCCGACTGGCACCGCCAGGCCGTCGCCGAACAGGCGCCGCTGGCCCACTGAGCTAGCTTTCATGATGCGGGAAACATCACCCCGCATCATGAAAGCTAGCCCTTCTGAAACGCCCGCCCCCCTTCGCCCCCCGCGCGGGGGGTTCCTGATTGGCTCGCTGCGCTCGAAAAATGCCGCGATGCCGAATGAGTGGCTTTCACGTTAACCAGACCTACTTCAGCGCGTTGCCGACCACCTCGGCGACGTCGCGCGCCAGGTCGGCGCAGGCCTGGATGCGTTCCAGCGCGGCACGCGCATGGGCCTGCCGTTCCGCATCGAACTGGCGCCAGCGGTCGAAGGCGCGGGCAATGCGCGCGGCGACCTGCGGGTTGATGGCCTGCAGCTCGACGATCGCATCGGCCGCCAGCCGGTAGCCGGAACCGTCGGCGGCATGGAACTGGCGCGGATTGGCGGCACAGAAGGCGCGCAGCAGCGCATACACCTTGTTCGGATTCCTGATGTCGAAAGCCGGGTGCTGCATCAGTTCGCGCACGCGCGCCGCGGTGCCGGGCAGGCGCGAGGTGGCATGCACCTGCAGCCACTTGTCGACCACCAGGGCCTCGCCCTGCCATTTGTCGTGGAAGGCCGCCAGCGCCGCGTCGCGCTCGGGCAGGTCGAGGTTGGCCAGGGTGCCCAGCGCGGCCATCACGTCGGTCATGTTGCCGGCGCCGGCGCACTGCGCCATCAGCCGCGGCACCACGGCGGCCCGGAGGTAGGCCTGCGGGCTTTCGGCGAGATAGCCGAGGACTAGGTTGCGCAGCGCACGGCGGCCGACCTGGACGCCGTCGGGGGCGTAGGCGGTCGCGGCCAGCAATTGCGCCAGCGCCTGCCACACGGCCTCGAACTTGTCGCGCAGCCGCAGCGCGAGATGACGGCGCAATTCGAGACGGGCGAGGTGGATGGCATCGGGATCGATGACTTGGCCGCGGCCGGCGACTTCCTCGGCCAGCACCTGTTCGGCGGGCAGCACCAGGGCCTCGGCGGCGAGCGCGGCATCCTGGTGTTTACCCAAACCCAGCCCCGCGTCGAGTACGCGGTCGACGGCGGCGACGTAGGCCTCGGGGATCCACGCCGTGCCGCGGCCGCCCGCGCCGATGCCGGCCAGCAGCACGCGCGTGGCGAGGCGCTGGCCAGCTTCCCAGCGGTTGAAGGCATCGGCGTCGTGCGCCATGAGGTGGGCCAGCTCGGCGTCGCTTTGCTCGAAGTCGAGATGCACCGGCGCCGAATAGTCGCGCAGCAGCGAGGCCACGGGCGGGGCGGGGATGCCCTCGAAGACGAAACTCTGCGTGGCCCCGGTCAGCGACAGGACACGGGTAACGTCGGCCAGCGCATCGCTGCCGTCGGGCAGCACCAGGCCGACGGCGACCGGAATGTGCAGCGGGCCGTCTTCGACGGCGAGGCCGGCCTCCCGCAGCTTCTGCTCATAGGCGGTGGGCGCCAGGCTTTGCGTCAGCGTCAGCGTGTAGCGCCGGGCGGTGGCGTCATAGGCGCCCGCGGCCTGCAGCCGCGGCGTGCCGGCGCGTGCGTACCAGCGGCGGAACTGCGTCAGATCCACCTTGGATGCATCCTGCATCGCGGCGACAAAGTCCTCGCAGGTCACGGCCTGTCCGTCGTGGCGCTGAAAGTAGAGATCCATGCCGCGACGGAAGGCCTCGCGGCCGATCAGGGTATGGATCATGCGCACCACCTCGGCGCCTTTTTCATAGACCGTGGCGGTGTAGAAATTGTTGATCTCGGCATAGGACGCCGGGCGGATCGGATGCGCCATAGGCCCGGCATCCTCGGGAAACTGGGCGACGCGCAATGTGCGCACTTCCTGGATGCGGGTCACGGCGCGCGAATGCACGTCGGCGCCGAATTCCTGGTCGCGGAACACCGTGAGGCCTTCCTTCAGCGAGAGCTGGAACCAGTCGCGGCAGGTGACGCGGTTGCCGGTCCAGTTGTGGAAATATTCGTGGGCGACGACGCGGTCTATGCCCTGGTAATCGCCGTCGGTGGCCGTGTCCGGGCGCGCCAGCACGTACTTGGTGTTGAAGATGTTGAGGCCCTTGTTCTCCATCGCCCCCATGTTGAAGTCGCCCACCGCGACGATCATGTAATGGTCGAGGTCCATCTCCAGGCCGAAGCGCCGCTCGTCCCAGGCCATGGCCTTCTTCAGCGC
Source organism: Rhodocyclales bacterium (assembly GCA_016192435.1). Classification (GTDB taxonomy): domain Bacteria; phylum Pseudomonadota; class Gammaproteobacteria; order Burkholderiales; family Rhodocyclaceae; genus Sulfuritalea. The sequence continues at coordinate 17,390 of JACPUD010000010.1, forward strand.
GGCCATGGCGTGGCCGCACTGGTCGAGCTTGCCGGGTTCGACATACACCGCGAGGCGCACCGCGCGGCCGGATTGGGTGAGGAACAGATCCTCGCGCACGTCGAGCCTGGCGGCGACCAGGGCGAACAGATAGGCCGGTTTGGCGTAGGGGTCTTCCCAACGTGCCCAGTGGCGATTCGCCTTGCCGTCGCCGGCGACAGCGCCGCTGGCGACCAGGTTGCCGTTGGACAATAGTTGCGGGAAGCGTTCGCGGTCGGCCTCGATGGTGCAGGTGAAGCGCGCCATCACGTCGGGCCGGTCGGGAAAGAAAGTGATGCGGCGAAAACCCTGTGCCTCGCACTGGGTGAAGTAGCCGTCCTTGGACCGGTAAAGGCCGGAGAGCTGGGTATTGTTGTCGGGCTCGATGCGCACCAGGGTTTCCAGCGTGAAGCTGTCGGGCAGCGCAGCCCCGTCGACACCGCGGATGGTCAGGCGATCATCGTCGAGGCTGTAGCGCGAGGGCGCCAGCGCGCTTATCTGTCCCTGAGGCGCGCCAATGCCGACTTCCTGCAGCGCCAGTTCCTCGCCGTCGAGCACCAGATCGCCGCCCGCGTCGACCGCGGCGGGATTGCGCCGGCACGCCAGCCTGCTGCGCACTTCGGCATGGCCTTCGCGGATCGCGACATGCAGGTCGACGCGGTCGATCAGCCAGGCCGGCGGGGCATAGTCCTTGAGGTAGATGGCGTGGGGAGTTTCGGTGCGCATGGGGTTTTGTTCCAGTTTCGGGATGGGGGTTCCGCGGCGCGACAGAAAATACCACTGAATCCGGCGCCCGACGGGCAATCAGGAATAAGGGATCTGGTCGGGCGGCACGGCCTTGCCGAACAGGAAGCCTTGGAAGGCGTGACAGTTGTTGCGGGCCAGGAATTCGCGCTGGGCTTCGGTCTCCACCCCTTCGGCGATCACCGTCAGGCCCATGCTGTGGGCCAGCGTGACGATGGTGCGGGCGATCGCGGCATCGTTGGTATCGGACAGCACGTCGCGGATGAAGGAGCGGTCGATCTTCAACTGGTCCAGCGGCAGGCGCTTCAGATAGGAGAGCGAGGAATAGCCGGTGCCGAAATCGTCGAGCGAGAAACGCACGCCCGCATCCTTGAGGGCGGTCATCTTGACGATGGTGTCCTCGACGTCGTCGAGGAACAGGCTCTCGGTCAATTCCAGCTTCAGTCGGTCGGGGTTGGCGCCGGATTGGACGAGTATCGCCAGCACCTGATCGACGAAGCCCTGATGACGAAACTGGCGCGCGCTGACATTGACGGCCATGGTCAGGTGCGTGCGCGCCGCGTCGTGGCGCCAGGCCGCGAGGTGCGCGCAGGCGGATTCGAGCACCCATTGGCCGAGCGGCAGGATCAGCCCGGTTTCCTCGGCCAGCGGGATGAATTCGTTCGGCGCGATCATGCCGTGCTGCGGATGGTTCCAGCGCACCAGGGCCTCGACGCCGGTGAGTTGGCCCTTCGCGCCGACCTGGGGCTGGTAGAAAAGCATGAACTGGCGCTCCTGCAGTCCCTTGCGCAAATCCGCCTCCAGCGTCGAGCGCGCGGTGACCGCAACCTGCATGTCCGGCTCGAAGAAGCGCAGCGTATTGCGGCCAGCGGCCTTGGCCCGGTACATCGCCAGGTCGGCCTGCTGCAACAGTTCGTCGATGCTCGCATCATGGCCGGAGTAGAGCGTCAGGCCGATGCTCGGCGTGCAGTGGTATTCGCGGGCGCCCAGCAGATAGGGCCGGTTGAGCGCCTCGACGATTTTTTCGCCGACGATTTCGGCCTGGGTCGCGGCTTCGGCGGCGCTCTCGCTGAGGTCTTCCAGCATCAGCACGAATTCGTCGCCGCCGAGGCGCGCCACGGTGTCGCCTTCCCTGACGCATTCGGTCAGGCGCGCCGCCACCTGCTGCAGCAGCAGGTCGCCCTTGTCATGGCCGAGGCTGTCGTTGAGGTGCTTGAAATTGTCCAGGTCGATGAACAGCAGGACGCCGCGGCGCCGGTTGCGCGCGCTGGTCGCCAGCGCATGCTGCAGGCGGTCGAGCAGCAGCCGGCGGTTGGGCAGCCGGGTCAGCGGATCGAAGAAGGCCAGGTTGCGGATTTCGTCTTCCGCCGCCTTGCTCTCGCTGATGTCGGAGAAGGCCGCGACGTAATGGCTGATCTTGCCGTCGAGGCCCCTCACGGCGGAAATGGTCTGCCACTTGGGAAACACCTCGCCGTTCTTGCGCCGGTCCCAGATCTCGCCGAACCAGGCGCCGGTGGCTTTCAACTGGCGCCACATGCCGGCGTAGAACTCGGCGTCGTGGCGGCCCGACTTGAGCATGGCAGGCGTGTGCCCCACCACCTCCTCGGCGCTGTAGCCGGTCAGCTCGGTGAAAGCCTGGTTGACCCTCAGGATGATGCCGTTGGCGTCGGTGACGATGATGCCGTGCAACGATTCGAAGGCGGTCGCCGCGATCCTCAGCTCCTGCTGCATCTGGCGGCTTTCGGTGATGTCGCGGGTGATGCCGACGAAGTGCGTGGTGTGGCCCTGCTTGTCCACCACCGGGGTCACCGAGAGATCGCTCCAGAACGGCGTGCCGTCCTTCCTGAAGTTCATCAGGTGGCCGCTGAAGCAACTGCCGGCCGCGAGTGCGCTGGCGAGCTGGCCGAGGATGTCCTCATCGGCTTTCAGGTTGTGCAGAAAGGCCGGGGTGAGGCCGAGTATCTCGGCTTCCGAATAACCCGTGATGCGCTGGAAGGCCGCGTTGGCGTAGGTGATGCGGCGCTCGGCATCGGTGATGATGACGCCCTGCGAGATCGAGGCCAGCGCCTGGTGGTGCAGGCGCAGGATGGCCTCGTTCTTCAGCCGCTCCTCGGCCTGGGCCACGCGTACCAGGTTTTCGCGGAAGACGATCATGGCGCGCGCCATATCGCCGATTTCGTCGCCGCGCCGGCCTTCGCGGGCCGTGATTTCGACGGTTTCGTCGCGCGCCGCGAGCTTGGTCATGGCGCCGCTCATCCTCACCATCGGCCGGACGATACCGCGCGCCAGGGCCGTGGCGACCGCGGCGGCCAGCACCAGCAGGATCGCGGCGAGCAGGGTCAGCAGCTTCGCGGTGCGCCAGGCATCCTCCTCCGCGCGCCGGGCCTGTGCAATCAGGTCGGCGGCCAGGCTGTCCTCGACCACTTTCATCTGATCGATGCGCCGCGTGGTCGTGTCCAGCCAGTCGGCGACGCGGATCTCGCCGCCCAGGCGCTGGCTGCCGCTGTGGCCGATGATCAGCCGCATGCGCCCGAGGCCCATGGCGCCGATGCCTTCGAGCGAATGGTCGAGCAGCGCGATCTGGCCGGGCGTGGCGTAGAAGCGGAACTGGTCGAGATACAGGCGCTGGCGATCGATCAGTTCGGCCAGGCGCGTCTGGCTGGCGATGTCGAACTGGCCGGCCGCCAGCCCGGCAGCGCCGACCGCCCGTTCCAGCCCGGCACTTTCCTTGGCCTGCAGCAGTTGCAGGTAGGCATAGATCGAGCGCGTCAGTTCCGCCTGCGTGCTGAGCACCAGGATTTCCTCGACGATGCCGACCAGGCGGATCACCGCGTCGCCATACAGCCGGGCCAGCTCGGGGGCCGGCATGCGGCGCTCGGCCAGGGCGCGACGCCAGGTTTCGACCTGATCCACCGTGCGCATCGCATCGGCAATCCGCGCGGCCAAAGGTGCATGAAAACGCGAGGCATCTGAATACACCAGGGCGGCGGCGAGCGCCGCGCGCTTTTCGTTGGTCTCGGCTTGCCGCACCGGCAGCGCCGCCATCAGTTCGGCGCCCGCCACGCTGATCGTGCCGGCGCCGATCATGCTGGAGCCGATGCCGCGTTCCTTCTGTATCGCGTGTACCAGATCACCCAGCTTCGGCGCCAGTTCCGCGATGCTGCGCAAATCGCGCATGTCATTGGCGGTGCGGAAATACACCGTGAGTATCCAGACCGACAGGATCAGCACCCCGAGAATCGGCAAGGCCAGGGCAAGTCCGACACGGGTGCCGATGCGGATGTTCTGCAAGCCGGTCCAGCGAATGTTCACACGCCCTCCCCGCCGCTCGCCGCGCGCTGCGGACGGCCGGACACGACGCCGCACGCGGCCGAATGTCGATTACAGCGCATTGCGCTCAATGCCTGCCCTTCCCTGCTCCCCGGTCCTGGCCGGGGATGAATTTTTTGCCGCGGCAACCGGAGCATTGCGGCTTCCGGCTGCCGACGGCGGAGTGGAATCGATACTGCCAGACTACTGGTCGAAAGACATAGATTTTTCGCTGCCCATTTTACGCAGTATCGGCCCGCGCGCCGCGCAGCATGATGGCGGCCAGCGCCGCCGCGCCGAACAGTCCGCCGCCGATGAAGGTATAGGCCGCGCCGAAGCTGTCCCA
>JACPUD010000013.1 GCA_016192435.1 Rhodocyclales bacterium
CAGCGGCACGCTGGACCTGGCCAATGCGCTGACGCAGACCAATGCGGCGACGGGGACCACCACCTTCAGCGGTGCGGTGAGCGTGGGCAGCGCGAGCCTGAAGGGCACCGACTACGCGCTCAACAACAGCTTCGCCTCGGCGGGAAATTTCAGTTTGATTGGGACTGGGGTAAATCAGCTCGGTGCTCTGACGGTTGCGGGCACTTCAACGCTTGGTTTTGGTGCTGGAAATAGCGCGGCTTTGGCTCATGCAGGTAACAATTTCGTGGGTACGGTATCTGTCGTTAGCGGCAACAACGTCACCTTGAACGATATCGACACAATCGATTTCGGCAATAGTTCCGTCAGTGGTGGCCTGGTGGTCACAGCTTCAGGCGCGATCACGGATTCCGGAAACATTTCGGTCGGAGGTGGATCGACATTGACCGCGGGGGCCGCAAATGACATTACGCTTGACAACGCCAACAGTTTCGGCGGCGCAGTCGCGGTGGTCAGCGCCAAGAATGTTCTGCTGAATGCTATGGGCGCGATTAATCTTGGCCCGTCGACGATATCGGGATATCTGGACGTTACAGCGGGTGGCTCGATTACCCAGAGCGGCATTTTGAACATCACCGGCGATCTTTGGGCCAAGACTACCGGAGGCAATATCGATTTAGGCTTAAGCAATCACGTTGGAGGTACAGTCTCCTCGATCGCTCCCCTGTCCAACGGTGTCGCGGGTGCTGGCAATAGCATCGTCTTTAAATCGGACCACATAAAGGTCGGCTTGGCTCGTCCGTCGGGTGGCGCCGAGTCAGGGATCACGGCGGCGCGCGTGACTATCGAGACTGTCAATGGTTCAGCGGATATCGATTATGAGGGAAAGGCGGGCAGTACCGGATTGATTACGGCCGATGCTCCGCTCGGTGCTACTGCGTCGCTGACTATTAGGACTACTTCGGCGAATGGTGTAATTGGCGACTCAAGCGCCCCCACCACCAAGGGCTTGCGTGTTCAGACCAGCGGCCTGGTCCAGGTGTTCGGCGATGGCATCGCCGACGGCACGATTTTCCTGATCGGCGACGACGCGGTGCAGCCCAAGTATGAGTTTTCCGGCGATCCCCTGCACCGGAGCGTCAAGTACAACGGTGTCGACGCGACCAACGCCCAGTTGACGGGTGCCTTGGACGCCGCCTATCTCGACATCCGCAACCAGACCACGGAAATTCGCGAATCGGGCTTTGCGAAGGAGAACGCCAGCAAGGTATTGCGTCGCGGAGTGGTCACGTCAGCGGGGCCGGGCCAACCCGCGGTGGACGACAGTACCGGATTGGCGGGGATGGAACTGTGCGACGGCACTTACGGCAACGGCGCACTGGCTTGCCAATGAACGGGATTTGTACTATGAGGGAACTATCTGTTCTTGCCGGGAATTGCTTGCGGGCGTGACATTTGTCGTTGACTTGGTGTTGCGCGTAGCTGTATGTTTTAACTTCAAATAGTTGGATGCAACGGATTAACGGAGGTTGGCTATGATCAAGCATGCAGTTGTTACGGCGCTATTGGTGTCTTCCATGTGTGGTGTCGCCTTCGCCGCAGATGATGAGATGCGCCAGACGGTGACCATCAACTCCCCTAATCCCAAGGTGGAAGAGGTTGAAGGTGCCCTGTTTCCAAAGGAAATCGTCGCGCTCAAGGATGAGTGCGCACAAATGGAAAAAATCGGGCTGCGTTGTCAGAGCGTGATTCCCAAGTCGTCGCTCGACACGATCCAGATCACTTTTGCTCGCGGTTCGGCAATGCTGACCGAAGAAGGCAAGGGTTTCCTGAGGTCGGTGGGTGCTGCGCTGCAACGCAAAGCCGGCGTCTGGAAGTCATTGGCAATCGAGGGTCACACGGACGCGACGGGCAGCGAGGCGACAAATCGTCGCTTGTCGAAGAACCGTGCCGAGTCGGTCAAGAGTTTCTTGGAGGCCGAGTTCGGATTGAGCAATATCGAGACCGCAGGGCTATCCAGCGATAAGTTGCGCGACACCGATAATCCGACCGGTGCCATGAATCGTCGGGTCGAGTTCGTTCCCAATTGGTGACCGCCATGACATTCAGAACCTTTTTTCAATCGAGCGTACTGGCTTTCGCCGCGCTGGTGACGGGTGGAGTTTTTGCGCAGGAGGCAGCCGGCGATGTTGCTCTGGTAAACGCCTTGCAGGGCGAGGTGAGTTACCAAAGCAAGGACGGCCCGGCGCGCAAGGCTCAGCCTTACATGAGGCTGCGTCATGGTGACAAGGTCGTGCTGGCCTCGGCTGCCAGCAAGATCCGCATCAGCTACACCACGGCCAGTCGCCAGGAGTCATGGATAGGACCGGGCAGTTTTGTCGCGACCTCGACGGGCGGCGAACTGCTCAAAGGCAGCAAACCCGAGGTGGTGCAGTTGCCGGCCGCGGTGCCGCAAAAGCTGGCGCGCATTTCCGAACTGATGAACACATCACGGGTGGGCGGCCTTGTCGTGCGCTCGGCGAAGGTGGAGACCGCGGCGAGCAAGGACGAAGTTGCCGATGCGGTGGCCGCCTATGAATCCATGCGGGCGGCAGCGGCGCCTGACGATGTGACGCCGGAGCTGTTCCTGTATTCGGTGTTCCAGGAACATGGGATGGCCGACGATCTGAAGATGGTGGCGCGCAACATGCTCGCGCGCCAACCCAACAATCCCGACATCCAGCAACTGGCCAAGGCGGCACTGGGCACCCGGTAATCTGCATTTGGGAAGGATCGGGCGCGGCTTGCTGGCTGGAGCTGCCCCCGATCTCTTGCCGCAAGAGCGGAACAAAGGCTGACTTGGTCGGCTTTTTTTTGGCTTGAGCACCCCGACGGACCGCCATAATTTGCCAGTGTCCGTCATTTCGGTCCGGGTGGAATTCCCGATCCGCTCCTCGCCATGAGTGCTATCAGCACATCTGAATCCGCTTCGACTCCGCTACCGGAAAAAATCGCCTTGCTGGTGCATGAGGCGCGCTGGCTGCTGGTGGGCCTCATCGGACTCTATCTGGGGCTGGTGCTCTGGGGTTTCGACAAGGCAGATCCGGGCTGGTCCCACGCGGCCGTGGTGGATCGCATCGCCAATCCGGGCGGACGCTTCGGCGCCTGGTTGAGTGATCTGCTGCTGTATCTGTTCGGGCTCTCCGCCTGGTGGTGGGTGGCTTTGCCATTATTTATGCTGGCATGGGGTTACCACCGCCTGAGCCACCTGTTCGGTGGCGACCGGCGGCCCCTGCTGATAGCCCTGTCGGGCTTTCTCATGCTGTTGCTGGCCAGTTGCGGCCTGGAGGCCATGCGCTTCTGGAGCCTGGCGCTTTCCCTGCCGCTGGGGCCGGGCGGCATGCTGGGTTTCGAGGTCGGCCGCCTCATCACGCTGTTTCTCGGCTATACCGGCGGCACCCTGATCTTGCTGGTGCTGGCGATGATCGGCTTCAGCCTGTTTACCGGCGCATCGTGGATAGTCATCGCCGAAAAGTTCGGCATTCTGCTCGAGGGCGCCTATATCGGTCTGCGCAGCTTGTGGGACGGCTGGCAGGACAGGCGCTACGGCCGCGCCGTCGCCGAGCAACGCGAGGAAGTGGTGGAAACCGAGCGCCGCAAGTTCGAGGAAAGCCCTTTGCCGCCGGTCAGGATCGAGCCTGTCGAAATCGTCGTGCCGGTCGCGCCGAAGGCCGTGGCGCGGGCCGAAAAGGAGCGCCAGGCGCCCTTGTTCTTCGATGCTCCCGGCGGCGCCCTGCCTCCCCTGCATCTGTTGGCCGAACCCTCGCACAATCCCGCCGATCTCCCGGCCGCGGAAACCCTCGAATTCACTTCGCGCCTGATCGAGCGCAAGCTGGCCGATTTCAACGTCGAAGCCAAGGTGCTGACGGCCCACCCGGGGCCGGTGGTGACGCGCTACGAGATCGAGCCGGCCACCGGCGTCAAGGGCAGCCAGATCGTCGGTCTGGCCAAGGATCTGGCGCGCGCCCTGTCGCTGGTGTCGATCCGCGTGGTCGAGACGGTGCCCGGCAAGTCCTGCATGGCGCTGGAACTGCCGAATCCGAAGCGGCAGATCGTGCGCCTGTCCGAAATCATCGGCTCACAGGCCTACCACGGCATGCATTCGCCGCTTTCCGTTGCTTTAGGCAAGGACATCGGCGGTCAGCCGGTGGTGGTCGACCTGGCCAAGATGCCGCACCTCTTGGTGGCCGGCACCACCGGTTCGGGCAAGTCGGTCGGAGTCAATGCCATGATCCTGTCGCTGATCTACAAGTCCGAGCCCAAGGACGTGCGCATGATCATGGTCGACCCGAAGATGCTGGAGTTGTCGATCTACGAAGGCATTCCGCACCTGCTGGCGCCGGTGGTGACCGACATGACCAAGGCCGCCAACGCGCTGCACTGGTGCGTCGGTGAAATGGAACGGCGCTACAAACTGATGTCGGCGCTCGGCGTGCGCAACCTGTCGGGCTTCAACAGCAAGATCAATGAGGCGAAGAAGGCCGGCGAGCAAATCCCGAATCCCTTCTCGCTGACCGCCAATACCGAGATCGGCCCCGAGCCGCTGGAACCGCTGCCCTACATCGTGGTGGTGATCGACGAACTGGCCGACCTCATGATGGTGGTGGGCAAGAAGATCGAGGAACTCATCGCGCGTCTGGCGCAGAAGGCGCGCGCTTCGGGCATCCATCTGATCCTGGCCACGCAGCGGCCCAGCGTGGATGTGATCACCGGTCTGATCAAGGCCAACATTCCGACCCGCATTGCGTTCCAGGTGTCCTCCAAGATCGATTCGCGCACCATTCTCGACCAGATGGGCGCCGAGGCGCTGCTCGGCCAGGGCGACATGCTGTTCCTGGCGCCGGGTACCGGCCTGCCGATTCGCGTGCATGGCGCCTTTGTTGCCGACGAGGAGGTGCATCACGTCGTCGATCACCTGAAGAAGGTCGGACCGGCCGACTACGTCGACGGCTTGCTCGACGGTCCGGCGGGCGACGAAGCGGAGTTTGGCGCTGGTGACACGGCGGGCGATGCCGAATCCGACCCGATGTACGACCAGGCCGTCGAAGTGGTGCTGAAGACGCGGCGGCCGTCGATCTCGCTGGTGCAGCGCCATCTGCGCATCGGCTACAACCGCGCCGCGCGCCTGATCGAAGCCATGGAGAAGGCCGGGCTGGTTTCGCCCATGAACGGCGCGGGCGGACGCGAGGTGATTGCGCCGAACAGGGCTGAATAGGGCCGAATAGGGCCAAATCGGGCCGAGTAAAGCGCGGAATTAAGCGCGGTGCGGGGATGGATCGGGGATAATTGCCCCATGAAGCGACTTCTCTGCATTTTCGGCATCCTGATCGGCACCGCTGTTCCGGCATCGGCCGGCGGCCTCGACCAGCTCAAGAGCTTTCTCGAAACCAACCGCAGCGCCCGCGGCGTGTTCGTACAAACCGTGATCGCCAAGTCGGGGCGCAAGCCGCAACAGTCGGCGGGCATCTTCGCCTTGCAGCGTCCCGGCAAGTTTCGCTGGTCCTACGAAAAGCCCTACAAGCAGTTGCTGGTCAGCGACGGCAACAAGCTCTGGAGCTACGATCCCGATCTGAACCAGGTCGCGGTCAAGAAGCTCGGCACGGCCTTCGGTTCCAGCCCCGCTGCATTGCTCGCGGGCCAGGATCTGGACAAGCACTTCGTGCTCAAGGACGGCGCCGCGGCGGACGGCGTCGAGTTCGTCGAGGCCACGCCCAAGGGCGGCGACGCCAGCTTCGAGCGGGTCAAGATCGGTTTCGCCGCGAACCGGCCGGTGAGCATGGAAATCCACGACAGCTTCGGCCAGGTCACGGCGCTGCGTTTCACCCAGTTCGAAGCCAATCCGGCCTTGCCGGCGGCGCTGTTCCGTTTTGTCGCACCGGCCGGGGCCGATGTTGTCGGCGACTGATCTGTTTCCGGCGTCGGTCGCCCATGCGCCGCTGGCGGAGCAGATGCGGCCGCGCACGCTCGATGAGGTGATCGGCCAGCGCCACCTGCTGGGCGAGGGCAAGCCCTTGCGCCTGGCATTTTCATCGGGCACGCCGCACTCGATGATCCTCTGGGGCCCGCCGGGCGTGGGCAAGACCACGCTGGCGCGGCTCATGGCGGACAGCTTCGATGCCGAGTTCGTCGCCCTGTCGGCGGTATTTTCCGGCGTCAAGGACATCCGCGAAGCGATGCAGCAGGCCGAGCTCATGGCGCAGCAGGGACGGCGCACCATACTGTTCGTCGACGAAGTGCATCGCTTCAACAAGGCGCAGCAGGATGCCTTCCTGCCCTATGTCGAACGCGGCACGGTGACCTTCATCGGCGCCACCACCGAGAATCCCTCGTTCGAGGTGAATTCGGCCCTGCTGTCGCGCGCTTCCGTCTATGTTTTGAAGAGCCTCGACGAAGGCGAACTCGGCGAACTGTTCGACCGTGCCTGCGCCATGGCGCTCGATGAGCTGGAATTCGAGCCGGACGCGCGCGATCGCCTGATCGGTTATGCCGATGGCGATGCGCGGCGCCTGCTCAACGTGCTGGAGCAACTGCGCACGGCGGCGGCGACCGCCGGCCACCGTGTCGTCAGCACCAACTTTCTGGAACAGGCGCTGGCTGCCGACCTGCGCCGCTTCGACAAGGGCGGCGACGCCTTCTACGACCAGATCTCGGCCCTGCACAAGTCGGTGCGCGGCTCCAATCCCGATGCCGCGCTGTACTGGCTGGTGCGCATGCTCGACGGCGGCGCCGACCCGCTCTACATGGGGCGGCGCATCGTGCGCATGGCCATCGAGGACGTCGGCCTGGCCGATCCGCGCGCCTGGGAAATTGCGCTCAACGCCTGCGCCACCTACGAGCGCCTGGGCAGTCCGGAAGGCGAACTGGCGCTGGCCAATGCCGTGCTCTACCTGGCCGTGGCGCCCAAGTCGAACGCCGCCTACGTCGCCTATAATGCCGCCCGCGCCTTTGTGGCGAAGGACAAGAGCCGCGGCGTGCCCGAGCATCTGCGCAACGCGCCGACCAAGCTGATGAAGGATCTCGGCTACGGCGCCGATTACCGCTACGCCCACGACGAAGCCGAGGGTTACGCCGCGGGCGAGAATTACCTGCCCGATGGCATGCCCGCCGTGCATTGGTACCAGCCCGTGGCGCGCGGGCTGGAACAGAAGATCGCCGAAAAACTTGCCCACCTGCGCGAGCTCGACGCGCAGGCCAAGAAGAACCGATAGGAAACCCATGCTGGACATTCAACTTCTGCGCAGCAACCTTCCCCTCGTCGCCGAGCGCCTCGCCTTGCGCGGCGTGACGCTCGACACCGCCGCCTTCGAGGCGCTCGAAGCGGAACGCAAGCGCCTGCAGGTGCATACGCAGGACTTGCAGGCGAAACGCAATACGCTGTCGAAGCAGATCGGCATGTTGAAGGGCAAGGGCGAGGATGCCTCCGCCGTGATGGCCGAAGTCGCCGGGCTGGGCGACGATCTCAAGGCCGGCGAGGCGGCGCTGGCTGAACTGATGCCGCGCTTCGATAGCTTCCTCGAACTGATACCCAACCTGCCGCACGAAAGCGTGCCGTCTGGCCGTGACGAAACCGGCAACGTCGAAATCCTGCGCTGGGGTACGCCGCGCGCCATCGCCGCGCCGCGCGACCACGTCGATCTCGGCACCGCGCTGGGCGGGCTGGACTTCGAGGCGGGGGTCAAGATTTCCGGCGCGCGCTTTACGGTGATGAAGGGCAGCATCGCGCGTCTGCATCGCGCGTTGGCCCAGTTCATGCTCGACCTGCACACCGGCGAGCATGGCTACACCGAGGTGTATACGCCCTACCTGGTCAATCCCGAAAGCATGTTCGGCACCGGCCAGTTGCCGAAGTTCGAGGAAGACCTATTTGCCGTGCCGAAAAGCGACGGCGGCAAGTTCTATCTGATCCCCACCGCCGAAGTGCCGGTGACCAACCTGGTGCGCGGCGAGATTCTCGCGGCCGATGCGCTGCCGCTCAAGTTCGTCGCCCACACCCCTTGCTTCCGCTCCGAAGCCGGCAGCTACGGCAAGGACACGCGCGGCATGATCCGCCAGCACCAGTTCGACAAGGTGGAACTGGTGCAGATGGTGCGCCCCGAGCAGTCATGGGATGCGCTCGAAGAACTCACCGGCCACGCCGAGGCGGTGTTGCAGAAGCTGGAACTGCCTTATCGCAAGGTGGCCTTGTGCACCGGCGACATGGGTTTTTCGGCGGCCAAGACCTACGACCTCGAAGTCTGGCTGCCGGCGCAGAACACTTATCGCGAGATTTCGTCGTGCTCGAATTTCGAGGCCTTCCAGGCGCGGCGCATGCAGGCGCGCTTCAGGAACGAAAAGAACAAGCCCGAACTGCTGCACACGCTGAATGGCTCGGGTCTCGCCGTGGGACGCACGCTGGTGGCGGTGCTGGAGAACTACCAGAACGAGGACGGCAGCATCGCGGTGCCTGCCGCATTGCGTCCCTACATGGGCGGCGTGGAGACGATCAGCGCAGTCTGAGCGCGACCTGTCTGCGTTGAGAAAGGCGAGTCGTAGGCCGCTTCGAAGCGACGCAGGATGTCGTAGTAGCTGCGGATGTTCTCCACCATGATCACCGCCTCGCCGCCGCGCGCCGCACCGCTCTTGAGCCGGGCATAGATTTCCGGCCGCGCCAGTTGCGGCAGAACCTGCTTCATTTCGTACCAGACGTCCGGGTCGCGCTTCATCTTCTTGGCGATGGCGCGCGCGCCGCGGAAGTGGCCCATGCCCAGGTTGTAGGCCGACAGGGCCAGCCACAGCCGATCCGGATGCTCGGCACTGGCCGGCACCTGTTCCACCAGTTGCGCCAGATAGCGCGCACCAGCGCGGATGCTTTCCGCGCCATCGAGGCGATTCTTGACGCGCAGCAAATCGGCCGTGTCCTCGGTCAGCATCATCATGCCGCGCACGTTGGTGGGCGAGGTCGCCAGCGGATTCCAATGCGATTCCTGGTAGGCCAGGGCGGCCAGCAGGCGCCAGTCGATGCCGGAGAGTTCCTGTGCCGATTGAAAGTGGTGGCGCCAGTTCGGCAGCTTGGTTCTCATGTCGTCGAGGAAGCTTGCGATGCCCGCCGCATTGATGCGCTTGATGTGGCCGAAGTAGCGGTCATGAATGCGCGCCAGCGTACCGTCGGCGCGCGCTGCGGCGATGAAGGCGTCGGCCTTGGCGCGCAACTCGTCGGCGCCGTCCGCGCCAAAGGCCCAGCCGAACTCCAGCTTGCCCGGCAACTGCAGCAAAGGGTTCAGCTCCGGGTGGAAATTGACCCCCAGGTCGAGATTGATGTCGTGTACGGCGACCAACGCTGCCTTGCGTTCCGCAACGCGCGCCAGCAGTTCCATCTCGTTGACTCCGGGGACTTCGACGACCAGCGGGCGCAATTTCTCGTCCAGTCCGCGCAGCGTGTCGGCCAGCGGCGAACCCGCCACCACCGCGATGGTTTGTCCAGCGAGATCGGACATTTTTTCGGGCCCGAGGACATCGGCGTAACCGACTATCCACTGGCTGACGCTGCGGATCGGGATCGAGTACTGCAAAGAGCCGTTGCCCAGCGGCATCGATGCCGCCAGATGGACCCGGCCGGCCAGGGCCAGGTCGTTGAGTTCGTAGGGGTCGGCGGCCTTGATGAAGTGCGCCCTGAGACCGATGCTCGCGGCAAAGGCGGTGACGAGGTCGTGTTCGAAGCCGCTCGCCACGGCGCCTTCGCGCTGCTGGAAAAAGGCCGGCGTCTCCCGCACCGCAACCACCAGCCTGCCGTCCGCCACAGGTGGCTCGATGCGGCCGCAGGCGGTCGCAAAGGCCAGGGCAAGACAGCAGATCAGGCGCAGCAGCTTCGACAATGCTTTCCCTCCCTGTGACGATGGCCGCTTCACGGGTATAATCCGCGCCTCGCGGAGAGGTGGCAGAGTGGTCGAATGTACCTGACTCGAAATCAGGCGATGTCGCAAGGCATCCGTGGGTTCGAATCCCACCCTCTCCGCCACCCGATTCTACCTGCTCAAAATTCCCGGTTTATTTTGCCTTCAGCCGCCCTTGCGGCGTGACAGCGGGTGCTTCGGCACGTCCGGATGGCGCCGCGCGGGCGGGTTGGATTTGGCCGGCGCTGCGGGCGTTGTGCGCCGTGTCGCCAGCGCCAACTTTTGCGGTCGCGAGTTCGCGTGGGGCGCCGTCCGCCGCGGCGCCGTGGAGCATGCGGTGCCGGCCGGTTGCCAGGGCGGGATCAGGTGGCGCTTGCCGGGCCCGATCAGATCGCTGCGGCCCATGGCTTTCAGCGCCTCGCGCAGCAGCGGCCAGTTCTCCGGATCGTGGTAGCGCAGGAAGGCCTTGTGCAATTTGCGCTGGCGCCCGCCGCGCACCACGGCGACGGCTTCCGAATCCGCCGTGACCTTGCGCAGCGGATTCTTCTCCGTGTGCCACATCGCGGTGGCGATGGCCAGCGGCGTCGGCAGGAAGGTCTGCACCTGATCGAGGCGGAAGCCATTGCGCTTCAACCACAGTGCCAGTTCCAGCATGTCTTCGTCGGTGGTGCCGGGATGGGCGGCGATGAAGTAGGGGATCAGGTACTGCTCCTTGCCGGCTTCCTTGGAGAACTTGTCGAACATCTGCTTGAAGCGGTCGTAGGCGCCGATCCCCGGCTTCATCATTTTCGACAGCGGGCCTTCCTGGGTGTGCTCGGGCGCAATCTTCAGGTAACCGCCGACGTGATGCGTGACCAGTTCCTTGACGTACTCGGGCGAGCGCACCGCGAGGTCGTAGCGCAGCCCGGAACTGATCTGGATCTTCTTGATGCCGGGCAGCGCGCGCGCCTTGCGGTACACCGAGATCAGCGGCGCATGGTCGGTGTTCATGTTCGGGCAGATGTCCGGGTAGACGCAGGATAGGCGGCGGCAGGAGGATTCGATCTGCGGATCCTTGCAGGCCATGCGGTACATGTTGGCGGTCGGGCCGCCGAGGTCGGAGATGACGCCGGTGAAGCCGGGCGTCTTGTCGCGGATTTCCTCGATCTCGTGCAGGATCGATGCCTCGGAGCGGCTCTGGATGATGCGTCCTTCATGCTCGGTGATCGAGCAGAAGGTGCAGCCGCCGAAGCAGCCGCGCATGATGTTGATCGAGAAACGGATCATCTCCCAGGCCGGAATCCGCGCGTCGCCGTAGGCAGGGTGCGGCGCCCGCGCGTAAGGCAGGCCGAAGACGTGGTCCATCTCTTCGGTCGTCAGCGGAATCGGCGGCGGATTGAGCCAGACGTCGCGCCGCGCCGCGCCCTCGCCGTGAGCCTGGATCAGGGCGCGCGCATTGCCGGGATTCGATTCGAGATGGAACACCCGCGAGGCATGGGCGTAGAGCACCGGATCGTCGCGCACCTGCTCGTAGGACGGCAGGCGGATCGCGGTGTGAGCACGTGCTTGCTTGGTTGCCGCGAGCCGTTCGGCCTTGGAAACGATGCGAATCGCCGTTGCGCCAGCGCCAACTTGCTGCGGTGGCGCCGCGGCTTGCAGCGCATAAGGATCGGGATGCGCATGGACCGCGCCCGGCGTGTCCACGGTGGTCGAGTCGACCTCGGCCCAGTCGGGTCCCGGCAGCCAGCCCTGCGGCACCATGAAGCCGGTGCCGCGCAGGTCGCGGATCTCGCCGATGTTTTCGCCTTTCGCCAGGCGATGGGCGAGTTCCACCAGCGCCCGTTCGGCGTTGCCGAAGATCAGCACGTCGGCTTTCGAATGCGGCAGGATCGAGCGTCGCACCTTGTCCGACCAGTAGTCGTAGTGCGCGATGCGGCGCAAGGAAGCCTCGATGCTGCCGATCACCAGCGGCACCTCGGGATAGGCCTCGCGGGCGCGCTGCGAATACACGATCACGGCGCGGTCGGGGCGGCGGTCGGGCGCGGCGTTGGGCGTGTAGGCGTCGTCGGAGCGGATCTTGCGGTCCGAGGTGTAGCGATTGACCATCGAGTCCATGTTGCCGGCGGTGATGCCGAAGAACAGTTTCGGCTTGCCCAGGCGCTTGAAGTCGTCGGCCGAGTGCCAGTCAGGCTGGCTGATGATGCCGACGCGAAAACCCTGAGCTTCGAGCAGGCGGCCGACCAGCGCCATGCCGAAGCTGGGGTGGTCGATATAGGCGTCGCCGGTGACCAGGATGATGTCGCATTCGTCCCAGCCCAGCCGTTCCATTTCGGCGCGCGACATGGGCAGGAAGGGGGCGCTGCCGAAGCGCTTGGCCCAATAGGGGCGCCAGGAAGTCAGCGGCTTCGCCGCAGAGGCGGTCATGAGCATGGTGCCGGGTTCAGGCCGCGCGCACGCGGCTTTGGGACGGCACGTGGCGGGCGAGGAAGTCCATCTGATCGGCGAGGATGTTGCGGTTGCTGAGGATCAGGTATTCGGCCTTGTTCGGCACATAGGGCGCATAGACCAGTTCCATGCGTGCCTGTTCGGGCGTGCGTCCGCTCTTGGTCTGGTTGCAGTTGCGGCAGGCGGTGACGACGTTCATCCAGCTGTCGCGGCCGCCTTGCGAAACCGGCAGGATATGGTCGCGGGTCAGCCGCTGCGAGGAAAACTCACGGGCGCAGTAGGCGCAGATGTGGCGGTCGCGATGGAACAGTTCGCGGTTCGACAGCGGCGGCGTCGGATGCAGGGACTTGCCCGAGAGGGCCTTGCCGCGTATCGCGATGATGCTGCTGGTGGCCAGCTCGGAGCGTTCGCCGGTGACGCGGTTGGTGCCGCCGTAGAAAATGAAATGAGTATCGCCGGCATCCCACGCGACCAGGTCGCGCGCCACATAAATGCAGGCATGCTGCCAGCTCACCCAGCGGTGCGGCACACCGTGTTGGTCGAGGGTAAGGATCAGCGGATGGCTACTCATCTCTATAGAATCCTGTATTGGCAAGAATTTAGCAGAGCGCAATGACTTTTCATAGTCCGGGGTTGAAGGGATCAGCAAGGCGACGGCTGCTCTATTCCATCGCTGCTTCGCTGCTGCTGCACCTGCTGCTGCTCTGGCCGGCCAGTCCCGGCCTTCTGACGAAGGATACGCCTTCTCAATTGCAGGCTTCGCTGCGCCCGTTGCCGCGACTGCTGCCCGCGCCAGCCAAGTATTCACCCAAACCGCCGCAACCCGCCGTGGCGCCAGCGCCAACTCTTGCCCCGCCGGCATACAAACCTGCACCAAGCCTATTAGAGCGGCCGGCGCCTGCTTCGGTTCCGCAAGTACTACCGGCCGCGCCGGATTTCAAGCCGGCGCCCGGCCCGGTGCCGCCTGCGGCCGCGGCCATGGCGAGCGCAGCGCCGGCTGCGGCAGCGGCCAGCGCTTCTCCGCTGACCGAAGCCGGTGCTCCCGCCGAGGTGGTGGATGGTCTGCGCGGCTATCGGCTCGCAGTGGCGACCCAGGCGCGGCGCTTCAAGCGCTATCCGACGCAGGCGATGGCTTCCGGTTGGGCGGGCAGCGCCGACATCCGCGTCGAGGTCGGCCGCGACGGCCTGCCGCGCGCCGCCAGCGTGGCCCGTTCAAGCGGCCATGAGGCGCTGGATCAGGCGGCGCTGGCCATGATCGATGCCGGCGCCCTGCGCGCGCGCGTGCCGGACAGCTTGCGCGGACAGGCCTTCGCGGTGGTGCTGCCGGTGGTCTTCAACCTCGAGGATCGGTAGCCGGACTTCAGCGCGGCGGCGGGGCGGTCAGGTCTTCGGTATGGAAAGCGAACTGTCCGGCGCGGCGATCGGCGAAGTAATGTCTCAGGGTGATGGCGATGGTGCGGAAGGCGATGTCGTCCCAGGGAATTTCGTCCTCGCGGAACAGGCGCAGTTCGAGGGTTTCCACGCCGGCGGCGAAGTCGAGATCGAGCAGGCGCGAACGGTAGATGACATGCACCTGGTGTATGTGCGGCACGCTGATCAGGGTGTACATCTCACCCAGTTCGATGCGGGCGCAGGCTTCTTCCAGGGTTTCGCGCATGGCCGCGGCGGCGACGGTTTCGCCGTTTTCCATGAAGCCGGCCGGCAAGGTCCATTTACCGTGGCGCGGCTCGATGGCGCGGCGGCAGAGCAGGATGCTGTCTTCCCATTCGGGCAGGGCTCCCACCACCAGCCGCGGGTTGCGGTAATGAATCGCCCCGCAGGCATCGCAGACGTGGCGCGGCAGGGAATCGCCGACAGGTACGCGCAGCGTGACGGGCGCGCCGCAGGCGCTGCAAAAGTTCATGGCCGGGTCCATAACTTATTCTAGCCTGCGAAACGCCGCTTCCGGCGTTGCTCGCGCCCGTGAAATGGTGATATAAGCCAGCCAATGACAAGCGAAAAAACCCATTCCGAGTTGGACTTCACGGGGCGTACGCGGCTTGAGGAAATCAAGGCCATGGAGGCCTACCCGCTGCCCAAGGGCGCGGCCCTGGCGCTGGTTCGCCTGACGCAAAGGGAATCCACCTCGCTGGCGGTGCTGGCGCATGCCATCAAGGCCGATCCGGCGTTCTCGGTGCAGGTGATCAAGGTTGCCAATGGCGTCGGCGGGGCGGACCATGGCCCGGTGATTTCGCTGCGCGACGCGGTGAATGTGCTGGGCGTGCCGGCGGTGCGGGCGCTGGCGACCGGATTCTCGTTGCTGGCGAACTATCGCAGCGGCCCGTGTCGCAACTTCGACTATCCGCGCTACTGGTCGCAGGCGCTGGTGCGGGCGCTGACGCTGCAGATGCTGGCGCCGGCGTGCGAAGGCTGCCCGCCGGCGGACGCGTTCAGCGCCGGCTTGCTGGCGCGCAGCGGCGAGCTGGTGCTGGCCAGCGTGTTTCCGCAGCAGTATTCGGACCTGCTGCAGCACCGGTGCGCGGCACCGGGCGCGCGTCTGCAGGATCTCGAACAGGAGGCATTCGCCATCACGCACGCGACGATCGCGGCATCGATGATGCAGGATTGCGGCTTGCCCGTGGCGTACGTCGCGGCAGTCGATGGCTTCGACCTGCCCGAGTCGCAGGCCTATCCGGAAGGCTCCGGATCCTACAATGCCAGGAACATGCTCGTCCTGGCCGATCAAATCGCCGATATCTGCGTGGCGCCACCGGGCGAGCGGCGTGCGCTGACGCCCAGGCTGTTCCAGCTCGGCGCGCGACGTTCGCTTCCGGCCGAGGCGCTGATCGCGCAGTGCGACCGGGTCGCCCACGAGTGGCGCGAGTGGGGCGCGTTGCTCGGCGTCGAAACCGGCCCGGCGCCGCATTTCGAGGAGGCGCCCGAGTTTCAGCAGCCCGCTCCGGCGCCGGTCGCGCCCGCCGTCTCCGGCGTCGGGACCGCCTCCGATCGCATGTGCATACTGGTGGTGGGCGATCAGGCGCGAGTCCGCAATCCGCTGTGCGGCGCCTTGACCGCGGCCGGACATCAGGTGTTCGAGGCGGCCGACGGCCGCCAGGGCCTGGCCATGGCCGTCGAATTGCAGCCGCAGATCATGCTGGTCGACGCGCAGGCGGCGGCATTGGACGGTCTCGAACTGACCCGCACCCTGCGCCAATTCAAGGCCGGACGCAGCATCTACGTCATGGTTCTCGCCGCCCGCGACGATGATGCGGAGCTGGTGCGGGCCTTCGAGGCAGGCGCGGACGATTTTCTGTGCCTGCCCGCGCCGCCGCGGGTGCTCGCCGCGCGCCTGAGCGCCGGTCAGCGCGTGGCCAAGCTGCAGGAGGAACTCGCGCGCGATCAGGAGGAAATCCGGCGGATTTCGGCCGAGCTGTCGGTGAGCAACCAGCAGCTCCAGGACGTCGGCATGACCGATCTGCTGACCGGCTGCCCCAACCGCCGCTGCGCCATGGACCGGATCCAGCAGGAATGGGCGATGGCGACACGCAGCCAGCGGCCGCTGTCATGCATGGTGGTCGACATCGACAACCTGAAACAGGTCAATGACGTCCACGGCCATGTCGCCGGCGACATGGTGCTCAAGCTCGTGGCCAGTGCCTTCAAGGACGAGATGCGGGCGCAGGACGTGCTGGCGCGCAGCGGCGGCGACGAATTCCTGGTGATCTGTCCCGATACCACGCTGCAGGCGGCGCTGGCTTGTGCCGAGCGCATGCGCGCCGCGGTCGAGACCTTGCCGATTGTCGGCGGTGCGCAAAGCCTGCGCGGCAGCGTCAGCATCGGCGTCGCGGTGCGCGATGCGTCGGTGGCGGACCCGGATGCCCTGATCCGGCTGGCGGATCAGGGGGCCTATCTCGCCAAGCGCAGCCGCAATACCGTGGCGACTGTGCAGTCGAGCCCGGCTTTTTCGCCGCGCCCGGTTTAGCCACCAGGGCCGACTCGCGGCCGCGGGTCGTGTTTGCGGCGGATATCGCAGCCGGGAAAAGCCAGTCGCGGCGCGGGGGTACCCAGAAAATAACTAAATAAACAAACGGATATGGCTATTTTGTAATGTTTTCTCTTACAAAGCCGTTGTATCTAATTCTTACAATAGAATGGTTTTTCCACTGATTTCTTTCTTGTCATGGCCTGTGTGATCATGCATCTGCCGTGATTTGGGCTCCAATTCGGGCCTGGCCGGCGCTCACAAGGAGTGCATGATGAAATCGACCGACACCTACAACGACATAAAGGAAGTCAATCTCTCCTACCTGATGCTGGCGCAGAACATGGTTCGCTCGGATCGCGAGGCGGCCATTTTTCGTCTGGGCATCAGTCAAGAGATTGCCGATGTACTGGGGCGCCTGACGCCGGGCCAGGTGCTCAAGATGGCCAGTTCCGACATGCTGCTGTGCAGCTTCCGCTTCGACGACACCCTGTTGCTCGACCTGCTCGCCAACCACGAGCGCGATCGCGGCGTGGGCCACCTGCATGCGGCGATCCTCGCCGCCGGCCGGCCCGTCGCCACGCTGGCTTGACAGGCCGTTCCAATCCCGTATGACAGACGTCGGACGACGGAGGTTAGGTATGCGCAACAAATCGGTAATCATTGAAGCCAAGGACATCGGCCTGGCGATCGAGTTGATCGAACTCGGCGCCCGCCTGCAACTGCTGGAGGCGGAAACCAACCTGTCGCGCGAGCGTCTGCTCAAGCTGTACAAGGAGGTCCGCCACGAGTCGCCGCCCAAGGGCATGCTGCCCTTCTCGACCGACTGGTTCATGACCTGGCAGCCGAATATCCACGCCTCGCTGTTCATGGCCTACTACCGTTTCCTCAAGTCGCATACGCAACTGACCGGGCTGGAGCTGATCATCAAGTCCTACCGGATGTATCTGGACCAGGTCAAGCGCGGTGGCCTCGATACCGTGCTGTCGCTGACCCGGGCCTGGACCATGGTGCGCTTCTTCGATGCCAGCATGCTGCAGATGGCCACTTGTCGCGAGTGCGGCGGCGACTTCGTCGCCCATGCCTACGATCCGACGCGCGGCTATGTCTGCGGCCTCTGCCACATGCCGGCGCGCGCCGGCAAGACCCGGCGTGCCGCGGAAGCCGCGGCCAGCGCCGCACTCGCCGCCGTCTAGCGACCCGCCGTTCCGTCCGCTGGTTCGCGCGCTCCCCGGCTTGCCGGCGGAGCGCGTTTCATTTTGTGTTGCCCCGCCTGGCCTGAACGGCGTGTCGCCAGCGCCAACTATGTCGGCGGGGACGACTTTGCCGCGGCGCCGGTTTGTCGCGTCGGCGATGATTAGAATGTGCGTCTTTCAACACACGTCCTCCCGCCATGTGGTTTCGCAATCTCCAGATTTTCCGCCTTACTCCCGACTGGGCCTATAGCACCGACGCGCTGGCGGAAGCCCTGCAGAAGGGCCTGTTCCAGGGCTGCGGCGCCACCGACCGGGTGGCGCGCGGCTGGGTGCCGCCGCGCGGCGAAGAAGGCGCGCTGGTATTCAGCGTGGCGCGCCAGCAGTTGATCGCCCTCGGCGTCGAACAGAAATTGCTGCCGGCCTCCGTGGTGCGCCAGTATGCCCAGGCCAAGCTGGCCGAAATCGAGGCGGCGCAGGGCTACAAGCCGGGGCGCAAGCAGGCGCGCGAAGTCGTCGAGCAACTGGAGATCGAACTGCTGCCGCGCGCCTTCGTCAAGCGCGGCCTGACCTATGTCTGGATCGATCCGGTCAACCGCTGGCTGCTGGTTGATGCCTCATCGAGCACCCGTGCCGACGAAGTCATGGAGCAACTGAAGCTGTCGCTCGGCGAACTGCCGGTGACCCTGGTCAAGACGCAACTGGCGCCGGCCACCGCGATGACGCAATGGCTGGCCGCGGGCCATGCCCCGGGCAGCTTCAGCATCGACCGCGATTGCGAACTGCAGGCCGCGGCCGAGGAGCGCGCGGCCGTGCGCTACGTGCGCCATAACCTGGACAGCGACGAGGTACGCAGCCACATTGCCGGCGGCAAGTCGGCGACGCGCCTGGCGCTGACCTGGAACGACCGGGTTTCCTTCGTGCTGACCGAGCAGTTGCAGATCAAGAAGCTGGCCTTCCTCGACATGCTCAAGGAGGATGCCGAGCGCCAGGCGGCGAACGCCGACGACCTGTTCGCCGCCGATTTTGCGCTGATGAGCGGCGAACTGGCGCAACTGCTCGGCCATCTGCTGGACGTGCTGGGCGGCGAAGGCGAGTAAATCGATGCTGCGCACGCTGATCGCTTTGCTGGCTTTCGCCAGCCTGCCGGCACTGGCAGACGGCATCGAGATCGGCAAGCCCTCGGTGATGACCAATCTGGTGCCGGCCGCCACGGTGGAAAAGCAGGCGGCGCAGCAATATGGCGAGCTCAAGCGCCAGGCCGCCGCCAAGCGCGCGCTGGGGCCGGACGACCATCCGCAGGTGAAGCGGCTGCGGGCGATCGCCGCGCGCATGATTCCCCTGGTCGATCGCTTCAATCCGCGGGCGCGACAGTGGCAATGGGAAATCAACCTGATCGGCTCCAGGCAGATCAATGCCTTCTGCATGCCCGGGGGCAAGATCGCCTTCTACAGCGGGATTCTCGACCAGCTCAAGCTGACCGACGACGAGGTGGCGATGGTCATGGGCCACGAGATCGCCCACGCCCTGCGCGAACATGCGCGCGAACGCATCGCCAAGAGCCAACTGACCCAGCTCGGCGCCAGCCTGCTCGGCGAACTGGTTGGCGGCGGGCGCTATAGCGGCGCTTTCCAGATCGGCGGCAATCTGCTGTCGCTGAAGTTTTCGCGCGATGACGAATCCGAAGCCGATGTGGTCGGGCTCGATCTGGCGGCGCGCGCCGGATTCGATCCGCGCGCCGCGGTCAGCCTGTGGCAGAAGATGGCGGCCGCCAACAGCCGCGCGCCGCTGGAATTCCTGTCGACTCACCCGGCGGGCGACAATCGCATCAAGGACATCGAGCAGCAGCTGCCGCAGGTGATGCCGCTTTACGAAAAGGCGAAGCGCGGCCGCTGAGCGGCGTGTGCGTCCGGGGACTCAGGCGCCGCCGGGGCTCGCCTCGCCGGCTTCGCTGCCGCAGGCCTGCGGGGCATCGTGGCGGCGTCCAGCACCGAGGAACTCGCAGATCCGCTCCATCCAGGGTTCGGTATGGCGACGCACTTCGGCATCGTCGTCGAGGATGCGCTGGATCAGGCTGTGCTTGCGTGCCAGATCGGCGGCCAGCGACTCGCTGTCGTCGGGCGCGGCGGTCAGGGTGTCGCGCAGGCAACTGGCGTCGCGTTCGAGTTCGGTCAGCCTGTCCCAGTCGCGCGCGCGCACTGCGGCGACCATGCTGGACGACAGCAGGCTCATTTGTTCGTAGAGTTCGACTTGGCTAGGCATCCAGCGCATGCTAGCGATCCTGCCGCCGCGGTATTGCGCAAAGCTGCGGCAGGATATTTGCCCTATTCCTTCCGGCCCGACCGAATTTTCCCGGCGCGGGCGCTTAGCGCCGGAATTGAGGCGAAATCGCCTCTCAAATCGACGCCCAGGCGCGGTCGCGCGTTTCAGGCGGCGGCGGCCAGGCGCCGGGTTTCCAGGCTGCGCTCGTCGATCGGCAGGTGGATCAGGGCCGACAGGACGCCCAACAGGATGCAGATGCCCCATACCGTGTCGTAGGCACCCGTGGCGTCGAACAGCTTGCCGCCGAGCCAGACGCCGAGGAAGCTGCCCACCTGGTGGCTGAAAAACACCAGTCCCGAGAGCATGCCGAGGTAGCGCACGCCGAATACCTGGGCCACGATGGCATTGGTCAGCGGCACCGTGGACAGCCAGAGCAGGCCCATCACCGCAGCGAACAGGTACACGCTGGCGGCCGAGAGCGGGGCCCAGAGGAAGAGGCTGATCGCCACGCTGCGCGCGGCGTAGATGCCGGCCAGCACATGACGTTTGGGCAGGCGGTTGCCCAGATGCCCGGCGCTGTAGCTGCCGAACACGTTGAACAGGCCGATCAGCGCCAGCGCCGTCATGCCGACCTCGGGGCCCATGCCCTTGTCGATCAGGTAAGTCGGAAAATGCACGCCGATGAACACCACCTGGAAGCCGCAGACGAAATAACCGGCGATCAGCAGCACGAAGCTCTTTTCGCGCATGGCCTCGCCCAGCGCCTCGCGCGCCGTTTGACCGTGGCCCGCGGCGCCGGCAACCAGGCCCTTGGTCAGGGCCCCGCCGAGCGGAATGATCAGCAGCGCGGAGGCGGCGAACACCAGCAGGGTGCCGAACCAGCCCATGCCGCCGATCAGGCCCGAGGCGACTGGAATCATCAGGAACTGGCCGAAGGAGCCGGCTGCGGCGACCACGCCCATGGCCCAGCCGCGCTTGGCGTCGGGCACCAGCTTGCCCATCGCGGCGAACACCACGCTGTAGGTGCAGCCGCTTTGCGCCGCGCCGATCAGCAGGCCGGCGCTGGCGGCCAGCCCCGTGCCGGTTGCCGCGTAAGCCATGCCGACCAGGCCCAGCGCATAGAGGATGCTGGCACCCCACAGCACGCGCCGCGCGCCGTAGCGGTCGGCCAGCCAGCCGGCGAAGGGCTGGGTCGCGCCCCAGATCAGGTTCTGCAGCGCCAGGGCGAAGGAGAAGACTTCGCGGCTCCATTGGTGCTCCATGCTCATCGGCGTCAGGAACAGGCCGAAGGTGTGGCGGATGCCCATCGCCACGCAGACGATCAGCGCGGCAAAGGCGAGTACGGTGGATAGCGGGCGTTGCGGTATCGAGGCGGCGGGACTTGTCATGCTTTGGATGTTAACATTTAATTTTGCTGATTATTTCCATCACGTGAACAAGGCTTTTGTCAAAGAGTCGGACAACGAGGACGAGGAAGACGCGCCCGAGTCGCAGATTCCCGCCGGCACCAAAAACTACATGACGGTGCGCGGCCATGCGCAGATTCGCGCCGAGTTCGAACACCTGGTCAAGGTCGAGCGGCCCGCCATCGTGCAGGTGGTGTCCTGGGCGGCGGGCAATGGCGACCGCTCGGAAAATGGCGATTACATCTACGGCAAGAAACGCCTGCGTGAAATCGACCGCCGCATCCGCTTCCTGACCAAGCGCCTGGAATCGGCGGTGATCGTCGATCCGGCCGACCAGCGCAATTGCGACCAGGTGTTCTTCGCCGCCACGGTCACCGTCTGCGATGCCGACGGCGTGGAAGAAACCTACCAGATCGTCGGCATCGACGAAGCCAACGCCCAGGAGGGCCGCATCAGTTGGATCTCGCCCCTGGCGCGCGCGCTGCTGAAGGCGCGCGAGGGTGACACGGTGCGCTTCGACAGCCCGGGGGGCTTGCGCGAAATCGACATCATCGGGGTCCGCTATGAGTAGCGCCGGTCGCGCGGAACAGACAGGCGGACCGCAGGGCGGATCGTAGGGCGGGTCGTAGGGCGGACTGTAGGGCGGACTTCAGTCCGCCATCGTAAACCCGCCGACTGAAGTCGGCCCTACAGGAATCTAGGCGCTGCGCCGGATCGCGTGATTGGCCCAGATCACCAGCCCGAACAGCACCATTGCCCCGGCCTGGTGTGCGGCGGCGAGGGCGACGGGGACCTGCAGCAGCAGCGTGGCGATGCCCAGGCTCACCTGCACCGCCAGCCACAGCACGAGCACCACGGCTGGCGTACGCGCCGCGGGCGTTTCGCGCCATATGCGCCAGGAGAACCAGGGAATCAGTCCCATCAGCAGCCAGGCGATCAGGCGATGGTCGAACTGCACCGTGGCCATGTTGGTGAAGAAGTTGAGCCACAGCGGTTCGACGACGAAGCTCTCCGGCGGCAGGAAATGCCCGTTCATCAGCGGGAAGGTATTGTAGGCCAGTCCGGCGTGGATGCCGGCGACCAGCGCGCCCGACAGCACCATGACGAAGACCAGCGCCGCCAGCCATTTGCCGAGCCGCCGTGTGAAAGTTGGCGCTGGTGATACGGCGCGCGGCTGCAGCATGCCCAGCCCGGTCCAGGCCATCAGGCCGAACAGCACGAAGGCCAGCCCGAGGTGCGCCGCCAGGCGGTACTGCGAGACGCGCGGATCGTCGACCAGGCCGCTCTTGACCATGTACCAGCCCATCGCGCCCTGCAGACCGCCGAGGATGAAGAAGCCGAACACCTTGGCCGCCAGCGCGCCGCGCAAATGGCCGCGCAGCAGGAACCAGGCGTAGGGCAGGAAGAACACCAGGCCGATGCTGCGGCCCAGCAGGCGGTGCGCCCATTCCCACCAGAAGATGAACTGGAAGCCGTCGAGCGTCATGTCGTGATTGCGCTGGATGAACTCCGGCGTCTGCTGATACTTGGCGAAAAGCTCCAGCCAGTCGGCATGCGAGAGCGGCGGCAGGGCGCCGATCAGCGGCTTCCATTCGACGATGGACAGGCCCGAGTGGGTCAGGCGCGTCACGCCGCCCACCACCATGGTCAGGAACACCATGGCGCAGCAGGCGAACAGCCACCAGGCCACGGCGCGTTGTTGATTGCTTGAGTTCATTTGTCGTCTGCCAGCCAGTGTCCGGATTTGCCGCCGGCCTTCTCCAGCAGGCGGATGTCTTCGATGACCATGCCGCGGTCGGCCGCCTTGCACATGTCGTAAATGGTCAGCAGGCCGACCGACACCGCGGTCAGCGCCTCCATTTCGACGCCGGTGCGGCCCACGGTTTCCGCCGTCACTTCCAGCGTCACGCGCTGGCGTGCGGCGTCGAGCGTGAACTCGGCGGCGACGCGCGTCAGCGCCAGCGGGTGGCACAGCGGGATCAGCTCGGCGGTGCGCTTGGAACCCTGGATCGCGGCGATGCGGGCGATGCCCAGCACGTCGCCCTTCTTGGCCGAGCCGCTTGCGATCAGGGCGAAGGTGGCCGGCGCCATGCGGATGTGGCCGCGGGCACGCGCCACGCGCGTGGTTTCGTTCTTGGCGCCGACGTCGACCATGTGCGCCTGGCCGGCGGCATCGAAGTGGGTCAGCGGGCTGACAGAGGCGTTGCGATCGGGCTGTGGGGGCGGTGCGGAAGGTTTGTGCGGTGGCTTCATGAAATACGCTGTCACAACTGGTTTTTGCGGAGCCGCTATCATAGCGGTATGAAATTTTATCCGCTTGCCAGCACCCTGATTCTCGGTTTCGGCATTCTTTCGGCACCGGCCTTGTCGGTGGCCGAAGGCCTGCCCGACCTCGGCGAAGCGGCGCAGGCCGAGTTCTCGCCGGCCATGGAAAGGCGCATCGGCGAATCGGTGATGCTCGATATTCGGCGCGATCCGGCCTGGCTCGACGACCCCGAAGTCAATAGCTACCTCAACCGGCTGGGCAACCGGCTGGCGGCGCAGAGCATGGAAGCGCGCCAGGAATTCGAATTCTTCGCCCTGCGCGACACCACGCTCAATGCCTTCGCCATGCCCGGCGGCTTCATCGGCGTGCATACCGGGCTGATCCTCGCCGCCGCCTCCGAATCGGAACTGGCCTCGGTGCTGGCGCACGAGATTTCCCACGTCACCCAGCGCCATCTGGCGCGTCTGGTCAACAAGTCGGGGCAGGGGCAGGTGACCAGCCTGCTGGCGCTCGCGGTGGCGATCCTCGCGGCGCGCAGCAGCCCGGATCTGGCGATGGGCGCGATGATGGCCGGGCAGGGCGCAGCGGTCCAGAACCAGTTGAACTACTCGCGCGATTTCGAGCGCGAGGCGGACCGTTTCGGCCTCGGCGTGCTGGAGCGTTCCGGCTTCGATATTCGCGGCATGAGCAGTTTTTTCGAGCGCCTGCAAAAGTTCGGGCGCCTGTATGAAAACAATGCGCCGGGCTATCTGCGGACCCACCCGCTGACCACCGAGCGTCTGGCCGACATGGGCAACCGGATCCAGTCGCGGCCTTACCGGCAGGTGGCGGATTCGCTCGAATTCCAGTTGGTGCGCGCCAAGCTGCGCGCGCAGGACGGCACGCCGCGCGACGCGGTGACGGAGTTCGAAACCCGGCTCAAGGATCGCAGCTTCGCCGGCAGCGAGGCCGCCGTGCGCTACGGCCTGGCCCAGGCGCAGTTGCGCGAGCGCAATCTCGCGGCGGCGGAAAAACAGGTGGGCGAGTTGCGCCGCCTCAAGGCGGTGTCGCCGATGATCGAAACGCTCGCCGCACAACTGCGCCTGAAGCAGGGCGACGCGGCCGGTGCGGTGAAGCTGCTGCGCGAGGCGCAGCCGCGCTTTCCGCAGGAGCGCGCGATCGCCTACGGCCTGGTCGAATCCCTTCTGGCGGCGCGCCAGCCGCAGCAGGCGATCAAGGTCACCGAGGACGAACTGCTGAACTATCCCTCGGACGCCAAGATGCACGCCCTGCAGGCGCAGACCTGGTCGCTGCTCGGCAAGCGCCTGCAGCAGCATCGCGCCCAGGCCGAAAGCTATGCGCTGCTGGGCCAGCTGGCGCAGGCCGTGGAGCAGCTGGAACTGGCGCAAAAGGCCGGCGACGGCAATTTCTACGAACAGTCGCAGGTGGATTCGCGGCTGCGCGAACTGAAGAAACGTGTGGCCGACGAGGCCAAGCAGGCCAAGGAAGCCAAGGGCAAATAGGTACCGCGATGAACCCTGCCAGAAACCCGGCGCCGCGCGCGCTGGCCACGCCGCTGGTGCATCTCGACAGCGAACCCTACTACCACGCCACCGGCGACGAACTGGCGGTATTCGCCGCGGCGGCGCAAAGCCGTCTGCCGGTGATGCTGAAAGGCCCGACGGGTTGCGGCAAGACGCGCTTCGTCGAGCACATGGCCTGGCGCCTCAAGCGCCCGCTGGTGACCGTGGCCTGCCATGACGACCTGACCACTGCGGATCTCGTCGGCCGCTACCTGATCGTCGGCGACGAGACCGTCTGGATGGACGGCCCGCTGACCGCCGCGGTGCGCGCCGGCGCCATCTGCTATCTCGACGAGATCGTCGAGGCGCGCAAGGACACCACGGTGGTGATCCATCCGCTGACGGATTCGCGGCGTGCGCTGCCGGTCGAAAAACGCGGCGAGTACATCGAGGCGCCGCCGGACTTCATGCTGGTGATTTCCTACAACCCCGGCTACCAGAGCGTGCTCAAGGAAATGAAGCCCTCCACGCGGCAGCGTTTCGTCGCGCTGGATTTCGATTACCCCGAGGCCGCGACCGAGGCGCGCATCGTCGCCCACGAAGGCGGCGTCGATGATGAAACGGCCAGACGCCTGGTCAAGCTGGGCGGCCTCACGCGCAAGCTGAAGGGCGCCGGGCTCGACGAAGGCGCCGGCACGCGCCTCCTGGTGCATGCCGCGCAGTTGATTGCCAACGGCATGAACCCGGCGATCGCCTGTACCGCCGCCATTGCCCGCCCGCTGGCCGACGAAACCGATACGCGCGACGCGCTCGACGACCTGATCCGGGCAGTTTTCTAGGCGGCGATGAGCGAACGCAAGCTCTTCGCTCACGAACTCGAAGCGCGGCTCGACGAACTGCTGCTGCTGTCCCTGCGCCAGCGCTCCGCGGCGGAGCCCGCGGCACTGCTCGAAGCCCTGCCGCGCCAACTGCAGGAACGCGTGCTGCACTGGGCCGGCGTCGCCGCGCAGACCTCGGACGACCTGGGCTGGCTGATCGCCTCGCGCGCCGCGGAGCAGGCCGCCAGCCTCGGCGCGCAGCTCGACGACTGGGCGCGCGCCGGGCTCGACGCCTACGATCGCAGCGGCCTGGCGGCCACCCGTCGCGCCCTCAACGACTACGCCGCGGCGCACCGGGCCGGCGCCTTCGAATCGCAGGAGGGCGTAGCCTTCGGCGCCATCGAGGGGCGCCTGTCGCGCTTCCTGCATGCGCTCGAAGGCCGGCCGCTGAAGCTGGCCGGCGGCCCCCGGGCTTGGACCGACAGCGAAACCCTGTGGCTGCCGGAACGCCTCGACGCGGCGCCGGATGCCGCCGGCAACCGCCGCCTGTACAAGGCCATCGCGGCGCTGCTGTGGGCGCAGACGCGCTTCGGCACCTTCAACGTCGACCCCGAACCCGAACTGGCGCAGTGGCCCGCGCCCGAGGCCGCATTGCGCTGGTTCGCGCTGTTCGAGGCGATGCGCCTCGAAGCCTGCCTGGCGCGCGAACTGCCCGGACTTGCCGCCGACATCGCCGGCTTGCGCGGGCCGTGGCCGGCACAGCTTGCGTCCAGCGCGGCGGCGCTGGCGCAAGCCGCTGCGAGCGCAGCCGACAGCCTGGCCTGCCTGGCCGAGCTGCGCAGAGTTGGCGCTGGCGACCCGCCGAATTTCCCCCATGTCGGCGCGCTCGATCCGCTCGCCGCGCGTCGCGTGCGCGCTGTCCGCATCGCGCGCGATACGGCGACGCTGCGGCAGGCGCTGAACCTGCTGCGCGCCGTCGATCCGAGCGCCGGCGGCGAGGACCATCCCGACTACCCGCCGCTGGCGGCCGAAGGCCAGACCCAGCAGCTCGATCCGCAGGCAGAATTCCTCGCCCTGCCGCCGCCGGCGCGCGCCGCCGCGCGCTCGCTGCAGCAGGATCTGGGCGAGATTCCGCCGGAAGTCCTGCAGGCCGCGGGGCCGGGCGCGTGGCAGCCGGTCGATGGCATCGACAGTGCCGCGGCGCCCGGCGTCACCACCCAGCCCGACGCCTTCTATGACGAGTGGGATTACCGGCGCGCGGCCTGGCGCCATGGCTGGTGCCATCTCTATGAAATGCGGGCGCCGGTCGGCGACCACGCGTGGGTCGATGAGGTGCGTACCCGCCACGCCCACCTGATCCGCAGCATCCGCCGCCGCTTCGAGGCCCTGCGCGGCGAGGACAAGCCGCAGCGGCGCCAGTTCGACGGCGAGGAAATCGACCTCGACGCCCAGGTCGAGGCGCGCGCCGACCGCAAGAGCGGCGGCGAACCCTCGCCGCGCCTGTTCATCCACCGCCGCCGCGTCGAGCGTTCGCTCTCCGTGATGTTCATGGTGGACATGAGTGGTTCGACCAAGGGTTGGGTCAATGATGCCGAACGCGAATCGCTGGTGCTGCTGTGCGAGGCCATCGAAGCGCTGGGCGACAGCTACGCCATCTACGGCTTTTCCGGGTGGACGCGCACGCATTGCGACATCTATCCGGTCAAGCGCTTCAGCGACCGCTACGACGCCGCCACGCGCAGCCGCATCGCCGGCATCGAGGCCAGGGACTACACGCGCATGGGCGTCGCGGTGCGCCACCTCTGCGGCCTGCTGGCCCGCCAGAACACCCGCCACAAGCTGCTGGTGACGCTCTCCGACGGCCGTCCCGACGACTACGGCGACGAATACCGCGGCCGCTACGGCATCGAGGATACCCGCCGCGCGCTGCTCGAAGCCCGCGAGAAGGGCATCCGCAGCTACTGCGTGACCATCGACCGCCACGGCGCCGACTACCTGCCGCAGCTCTACGGCCCCGCGCATTATGCGGTGATCGACGACGCGCAGAAGCTGCCGCAGAAAATCGCCGAGATCTACCGCAAGCTGACCGGCTGAGCCTGGGCTATCCTGTCGCCCACGGGGCCGGAGTCGGGCCGGCTTCGGTCGGCCCGGAGTGGATGGTTTTGTAGGGCCGACTTCGATCGGTCGGTTTACGATGGCGCTGTAGGGCCGACTTCAGTCGGCCGATTTACGATGGCGCTGTAGGGCCGACTTCAGTCGGCCGATTTACGATGGCGGACTGAAGTCCGCCCTACGGTCCGCCCTACGGGCCGCCGCATAACAGGAGGAGCAGATGAGCGAGTTTTCCGACAGGGTGGCCCTGGTCACGGGGTCTTCCAGCGGCATCGGCGAGGCCATCGCGCGGCGGCTTTCCGCCCTTGGCGCCTCGGTCGTGATCAACTCGGCGCGCTCGGCCGAAGCCGGCCGCCGCATCGCCGCGGAACTCGGCCAGGACGCCTGCTACGTGCAGGCCGACATCAGCGACAAGGCCGCCGGCGAGCGGCTGCTGGCCGCCACGATCGAGCGCTTCGGCAAGCTCGACATCCTGGTGAACAACGCCGGCTGGACCACGGCGGTGCCGCATCACGACCTCGCCGCGCTGACCGACGAGATCTTCGCCAGGACCTTCGACATCAACGTCACCGGCACCTGGCTGCTGACCAAGGCGGCGATGCCTTACCTCAAGCAAAGCGCGGACGGCAATGTCATCAACATCACCTCGATCGCCGGCCTGCGCCCGGTCGGCAGCTCGATCGCCTATTCGATGGCCAAGGCCGCGCTGAACCAGATGACGCGCCTCCTGGCCAAGTCCTGCGCGCCGGTGCGGGTCAATGCCGTCGCCCCCGGCCTGGTGGCAACGCCGTGGACCAAGGACTGGCAGGCGCAGCACGAGGCGGTCAAGGCGCGGGCACCGCTGCAGCGCTCGGCCGTTCCGGACGACTGCGTCGAGGCGACGCTGGGCCTGCTGCGCAGCCGCTATGCCACAGGGCACATTTTCGTGGTCGATGGCGGTTTGACCCTGACCATGTGACCGTGACCATGTGAGCGGGAGAATGAAGCCATGAGGATTCGCCGCGCCGTATCGCCAGCGCCAACTCTTGCACCGTCGGCCGCCGCTACGCACCGGCGCCGCCGCCTGCTGCTGCTGTCGCCGCTGCGCGTCTTGCTGCCGCGCGCCGCCGGCGCCGCGTCGGGCCTGGTGGCGACGCCGAGCCAGATGCTGGGCCCCTTCTACCCGCTGCGCCCCGACCCGGGGACCGGCAACGACCTCGCCACCGTGGACGGCAAGGGCCGCGCCCAGGGCAAGCCGCTGACCGTCGTCGGCCGTGTGCTCGATCGCGCCGGTCGCCCGCAGCCGGGCGTGCTGCTCGAAATCTGGCAGACCAACGCGCACGGCCGCTACCACCACCCGCACGACGACAGCCCGCAGCCGCTCGACCCGCAGTTCCGCGGCTATGGCCGCGCCACGACCGGCGCCGACGGCAGCTACCGCTTCCTCACGATCGAGCCGGTCGAGTATCCGGGGCGCACGCCGCATGTGCATTTCCGCGCCAGCCGCGGCAAGCGCGAACTGCTGGTGACCCAGATGTACTTGCCCGGCGCGGCCGCCGCCAACGCGCGTGACGGCCTGTTCCTGGCGATCCGCGACCCCGCGGCGCGGCGCGCGCTGCTCGGGCTGCCCGAGCCCGGGGCGGCGAATACCCTGCGCTTCGACATCGTGCTGGAGGCCGCGCGCTGAGTTGCCGCGGCGGCTGCCAAGCCGCAGCTCGAGCCGATCCGCCGTCCCGCCAGCGCCAACTCTTGGCGCTGCGCAATCCGCCGAAACTAATCCGCAGCCGTGCCCCGATCGGCATCGACGACGGCCGGAGCCGGTTCCGCGTCGATACCCCAGTCGCCATGGTCGAGCCAGTCGTCGCCGAGCAGTTCCGCCGGATGCGGGGTGCGCTCCGCGCCGTTGCCGCATTCGAGCGCGTCGACCGGGCAGTATTTGTCGCAGCCCCAGCAAATCCGCTCGGGATGCCTGGGATGCAAGGGGAATTTCTTCGTCATGGCCGGGCAGGCGGCATCGGCGCCGGATCGGTGCGGGCCGGGCCGGTCGCGAGGTGGCCTTGCGCCGTCTCGAACAGTTCGCGCTCCTCGAAGCGTACGTGCGCGGCGAGCAGATCGGCGAAGCGCAAGAGCGTGGCGGCATCGGGTGCGGACAGAGCCGCGACGAGGCGGCGCAGTTCGGCGTGTTCGTCCAGGGTGCGCCGCACCAGAGCGTGCTCGCCGGCCTGCGTGAGGGTTAGCAGGAGGCCTTGCTCCTCGACGCGGAAATGCGGATCGAGTTCGGCGGCGAACAGGCGCACCACGCGCTCGGCGATTGTCGCGAGTTTGTCTGCCGCGCCTGCCTCGGCGGTCTGGCGCGCGGCGCGCGCAAGCTTCAGCGCGCCGTGATGTTCGCGCGAGAGGTCCTGCAGTTGGGGATGGCGCTTCATCGCGGCGGCATCGCGCTTACCAGTATTTTTCGAAGGCCATCTGCCCCGGTACGCCACGCCGGTTGGTGGCGTAGCCGCGCGCGCCGAGGAACTCGCGCAGTTCGCGCGCCAGGTCGGGATTGCCGCAGACCATCAGGCGCGAATCGGCGAGGCTCAGGGGGCTGTCCGCCGCGGCTTCGAGGCGGCCGTCGGCGAGCAGCAGCGGGATGCGCGCGGCCAGCGCCGTGGCGCCCGGTTCGCGGGTGACGATGGGCATGTAGCTGAGCCGGGCTCGTGTCTCGCCGTGCCTTGCGGGCAGGGCGGCGATCTCGTCGCGCCAGGCGAGTTCGGCCGACCGGCGCACGCTGTGCACCAGGATCAGGCGTTGGTGGGACTGCCACACCGCCGCGTCGCGCAGGATGGAGACGAAGGGGCCGAGCCCGGTGCCGCTGGCGAGCAGCCAGAGATCCCGGCCCGGCGCCAGTTGATTCACGGTGAGAAAGCCGTAGCTGGCCTTGTCCACGCGCAGGCTGTCGCCGACGCGCAGCGTCTGCAACTGTTCCGAGAAGGCGCCGCCGGGCACCAGCACGGCGATGAATTCGAGGAATGCCTCCTGCGGCGCCGAGGCCATCGAATAGGGGCGCCAGACCACTGTCTCGTCGGCGCCGAGACCGAGGCGCGTGTAGTGCCCCGCGCTGAAGCGGAAGCCGGCCGGCCGCGTGGTGCGGAAGGTCAGCAGGGTCGGGGTCCAGGCGTGGATCGAGAGCACCCGTTCGACGGTGTATTTCTCCACGGCAGGGTTCGCACTCATGATCCGGCCAATGCGCCGAGCATCCGGCTCATGCCGGACATCACCACCAGGTTGGACTGCTCCATCGCCTTGAGCTCAGTCAGGCCCGCCTCCAGGCCGCTGGCATAGTAGAGCTCCACGGCGCGGCGCGCGTGTTGATGCACGGCGCGGTGCGGGGTTTCCAGGTCGGCGTAGCCGCGCAGGCCGGCAAAGCGCTCACGGCCCTCGCCGGCGTACCACTGGCCGAGGCGGCATTGCGTCTCGTCCGGGATGTCCTCGGGGCGCAGGTGCGAGATGCCGAGAAACACCTTGTACACCTCCAGCTTCAGCATCAGTTCTTCGAGATTGGCCAGCTCGACGTTCGACAGCAGGGCGGACGAGGCGATGGCGCCTTCCATGTGCCGCGACAGTTCGTGCAGGCGCTGCATGCTGTGCATCGCCTGCTCGCTTTCGACCGAATAACGGCTGGCTTCCCCGGCGCCCACTTCCATCGCCGCCTTGGCGGTGCCGGTCTCCTGCTGGATGGCGCCGACCAGGCCGGAAATCTCGGTGGTGGCGTTGGCCGTGCGCTCCGCCAGCTTGCGCACTTCGTCGGCGACCACGGCGAAGCCGCGTCCGGCTTCGCCGGCCCTGGCCGCCTCGATCGCGGCGTTGAGCGCCAGCAGATTGGTCTGGTCGGCGATCTCCTTGATCAGGCCGACGATGCCGCCGATTTCGGCGGCGCGCTGATTCAGGCTGTCTACATTGCGCGAGGCATCGGTCATTTTCCTGAACATGGCATTCAGGTTGTCGGCGGTCTTCTCGAAGCTCAGGCGGTTGGCGTCGGACTGGGTCGCGGCTTCCAGGGCCGAGGCCTTTTCGCGGTTGAGCGTGGTGGCCAGGCCGAGAAAGGACTGGCTGACGCCGCCGAGGGATTCACTGAAACTGCCGAGGCTGGCGAAGACGCCATCGAGATGGGCACGGTCGCGGCGCAGGCCGCCGGTTTCGCCGCTCAAGGCCGCGTGCGCGGACTCGATCTGGCCGATGCGCTGCTGCAGCGCGGCGTTCTCCGCCTGCAGCCGGGCCTGGTCGGCTTCGGCTGCGGCGAGGCGGGTTTTGAGTTTGCTGAAGAACATGGCAGCTCCAGGTCGAGGTGGGTGCGGCTTCAGGGCGGCGCGTGGCCGTGGGCCTGCACCGGCGTCGCGTCGCGCCGGCCGCGCAGCACGCTGGTCAGCAGGGTGGCGATGAACAGCAGCAGGGCGATGGCGTTGATCAGGCCGCCTTCGCTGCGCAGCGCGAATTCGCCGCTGAGGCCGCCGAAAACCCGCAGCGCCAGCGAAACGTGCAGCACCAGCAGCGGCAGGTAGAAGACCGGATGATAGGGTATCTTGACCCGCATCACTGCGGGAAAGATGATCGGCGCGTGGCCGAAGATCATCGAAAACACGAAACCGAGGCCGACCGCATGCAGCGCCGCATCGCGCCAGGGATGGCCCGGCAGGAAGGCCCCACTGATCCCGAGCAGGCCGGCCAGGACCAGCCAGGCGTAGCCGGAGAGCAGGCACAGCGCGATGAAGCGGGTCAGACCCTGTTGCCGGGCGTTGCGCCGCGCCAGGTCGTAGCGCAGCAGCCAGGCGGCCAGCGCCAGCAGGCCGCCGGCAAACAGGCCGAGGCCGGCATCGAGGTACCAGAAGCAGGTCGTGGCGCCGGCCAGGATGGCGCCGACGATGGCGAAGAAAAGCCTTTGCGCGCGCGCCGGCGTGGGCAGGAAGCGGGTCAGTTCGAGCCGCTCGCCGGCGATCGTCAGCACCAGGAAGGCCAGCCACCAGGGTATCGCCGCGGCCAGTGCGCCGCCGCCCAGCCAGGCCAGGTTGCCGATCAGCCAGCACAGCGCGCCGATCGCCAGGATCACGGTGAAGGGCGCCACCAGTCTGCGCAGCACCTGGGCGCTGGCGGCGACCAGGGTCGCGGCCGCGGCGATTGCCAGCAGTTGCGTCAGCAACAGCGGTGCGCCGGCCAGCAGGGCGACGCCGCCGATGCCGGCAGCCGCCGGCGCCAGGTAGGCCCAGCCGCGGCCCAGCGCCACGGCCCGTTCGAGACTGATCACGGTGCCGAGAAAGGCCGAAATCATCAGCGCCCCGTGCCAGCCGGCGGCACCTGTCGCCACCGGCGGCATGGTCCAGTCCAGCCGCGCCAGGCCGGCCAGCACGCCGCCGACCAGGGACAGCATGCCCAGCACCAGGAGCGGCAGGCGGGCGGCGGGGCGCAGGTCGGCCATCGCGATTGTCGTCAGTGCGCGCAGCCGCAGCCGCCGACCGCGACCGGCGCGGCGCCGGTGGCGGGCTTGCCGATCTTCACCTGCCAGACTTCGGGGCCGGACTCCAGGTAGTCCCAGGTGAACTCGCCCTTCGATTCGGCCTGGAATTGGTAGAACAGCGGTTTCGGATCGTGGTCGTTGACCAGCAACAGCGACTCGCCGGCGGCGAGTGCATCGAAAGTGCCGAAAATCAGCGGGTGGCGCTCGCGCGGGGGGATGCTGCGGACATCGACGGTGGATTTGAAGTTTGGTGTGCTGCTCATGGGCTTGCTCCTGTTTAATGTTGAATGCTGCGGGTTGAGGGTGTAATGGAGGATTGGGGGGCGGAATCTAGGGCTCCCAGCCGAAATGCTGCTTGGCCGCCGCGTCCATCATTTCCGGCGTCCAGGGCGGTTCCCAGACCAGGCGGACATCCGTCGCGCAAGATTGCGGCAGCGCATGGGCGAGCACATCCTTGACCTCGTCGAGAATCATTTCACCCATCGGGCAGGCCGGCGAAGTCATGGTCATTTCGACCAGGACGCCTTGCGGCCCGGCATCGACGCGATACAGCAGGCCGAGGTCGACGATGTTCATGCCGATCTCGGGGTCGATCACCTGGCGCAGCAGCACCCGGATCGCGGCTTCATCGGGTACCGGCTTGGCTGTGTCTATGTCGTTGGCCATGGTCTGCTCCAAAGCAGTAAATAAAATACAGCTTAATCCTAACACTGCGCTTTTTTAAAAGCAATATAATGGATGCAGCTTATAAGCGCGGACCCGAAGTCATGAGACTCACCACTTTTTCAGATTACACCCTGCGCGTGCTGATGTTCCTCGCGCTCAGTCGCGAGCGGCTGGCTACCATTCCGGAGATTGCCGCGGCCTACGAGATTTCCGAAAACCATCTGATGAAGGTGGTGCATCAACTGGCGCGCGCCGGGGTCATCGAATCGGTGCGCGGCAAGGGCGGCGGCATCCGCCTGGCGCGCCCGCCCGAGGAAATCCGCCTGGGGCAGATCGTGCGCGCCAGCGAGGGCGGCGCGCCGATCGTCGAATGCCTGTCGGAAGACACCTCAAGCTGTCGCATCGCGCCGGCCTGCCGCCTGGCGGCGGTGCTGACGCGCGCCTTCGAGGCGCTGTATGCGACGCTGGACGAATACACGCTGGCCGACCTGGTGCGCACGCCGAACCGGCTCAAGGCGATCCTCACGCGCAGCTAGAGCGCCGGCGCTCCGCCCCCCGCGGCGGCGCTTCCACCCTGATGTGCTTGTGGTTGATATTGGCGCTCATCAGGTGCATTGTGGTTTTCATGGCCGGGTGATGGAGCAAGTCTTGAAAACGGACCTTGGCGGCGAGAAAGGCGCTGGCGGTGTGGCAGCGACGGCGGGCGGCAGGCCAGCCGTTGCGCCGAGCGACGCGGCAAGTCCGGGCTGCGCCGCGACAGCCGATCCGCACTTTGCCGAAATCCTCGAAATCGCCGATGACGCCATCATCACGGTGAACGCCGCGCAGTCGATCACCCTGTTCAACCGCGGCGCCGAGCGTATTTTCGGCTACAAGGTTGAAGAGGCGCTCGGCCGGCCGCTCGAAACCCTGTTGCCGGACCGGTTCCGCAACCACCATCGCGGCCTGATCCAGGGCTTTGCCGTGGCGCCGGATGCGGCCCGCGTCATGGCCGAACGCCGCGAAATCTACGGTCGCCGCAAGGACGGCAGCGAGTTCCCGGCCGAAGCCTCGATCGCCAAGCTGATACTCGACACGGGCCTGGTGTTCACCGTCATCCTGCGCGACGTCACCGCGCGCAAGGCCGCGGAGGCAGCCTTGCAGCGCGCTCACGACGAACTGGAAATCCGCGTGCGGGAGCGCACGGCCGAATTGCGCGACTCCAACCGCCGTCTGGCGCAGCAAGCGCGGGAACTGGCCCGCTCCAATGCCGACCTCGAACAGTTTGCCTACGTCGCCTCGCACGACCTGCAGGAACCCCTGCGCATGGTTGCCAGCTACACGCAGTTGCTGGTCAAGCGCTATCGCGGCCGCATCGACGCGGATGCCGACGACTTCCTGAACTTCATCGTAGACGGCGCCCTGCGCATGCAAAGGTTGATCAACGACCTGCTGGCGTTTTCCCGCGTCGGCACGCGCGGCGGTGAACTGCAGCCGACATCCCTGGCGACGGTGATGCAGCGCGTGCTGACTAACCTGAAAGCCGGCATCGACGAAAGCCGCGCGGCGATACGCGTCGATAAGCTGCCTATCGTCTGGGCCGACGCAACCCAGATGGAACTCCTGCTGCAAAACCTCGTGAGCAACGCCATAAAGTTCCGCGGCGCAGCACCGCCGACGATCCACATCGCGGCGCAGCGCGAGGACGGCGCATGGCAGGTCGCGGTGTCGGACCAGGGCATCGGCATCGATCCGCAATACGCCGATAGGATATTCGTTATTTTCCAGCGCCTGCACACGACCGCCGACTATCCGGGAACCGGCATCGGGCTGGCCATCTGCAAGCGGATAGTCGAGCGTCACGGCGGACGCATCTGGGTCAGTTCCGAACCCGGACGCGGTTCCAGCTTTTGCTTCACCCTGCCCGACCGAGAAGAGATCCCTCATGAATCCTCGCACCCATCCGATCAGGATCCTGCTGGTCGAAGATAATCCGGGCGATGTGCGCCTGACCGTGGAAGCCTTCAAGGACGGCAAGGTGGACAACCCGATGGATGTCGTCAGGGACGGCGTCGAGGCGCTGGCCTACCTGCGCCAGGAGGGCGGCTACCGCGACCGGCCGCTGCCCGACCTGATCCTGCTCGATCTCAATCTGCCGCGCATGGATGGACGTGAAGTGCTCGCCGCGGTCAAGGCCGATGCGCGCCTCAAGCACATCCCGGTGGTGGTGCTTACCACCTCGGCGGCCGAGCAGGACGTGCAGAAGTC
>JACPUD010000014.1 GCA_016192435.1 Rhodocyclales bacterium
AAAGTTCCTCGACCTGGGGCTGCAGGCGGCGGCCGGCGTGCCCCTGCAATGCGACGAGGGGTCCGATTTCCGCAGTTTCCGCATCGGCCTCTTCGGCCTCGACAAGCTGGGCAATGTCGAGCGCACCGTGGCGACGCTCGCCGACGTACTGGATCGGCTCGCCTGAGCCGGG
This sequence comes from Rhodocyclales bacterium, assembly GCA_016192435.1. Classification (GTDB taxonomy): domain Bacteria; phylum Pseudomonadota; class Gammaproteobacteria; order Burkholderiales; family Rhodocyclaceae; genus Sulfuritalea. Next base: position 173 of record JACPUD010000014.1, read on the forward strand.
ACCTTCGCATCGATGCCGGTGACGGCGTTACACTGAGGCTTTTGGGGAGGTCGCCATGCGATTGCGTCATGCACTGTGCGGATGCGCCTTGTTCGTCCTGGGTTGCACGGGAGCCATCGCGCAGGAAGACCCTGAGGCCGTCTATGCCAGGCTCCACGGCGCCATGCTGGCCGGCAAGGCCGAGGAAGTGATGGGCTACAGCACCGCGGCGACCAAGGCCGAGCTTGCCGCCAAGCCGCCGGCGGAACGCGACGCGCTGCTGCGCAGCTTGGCGCAGGCGGCACCCAAAACCTACGCCATCACCGAAAAATCCATCGCCCCCGACGGCAAGAGCGCGACGCTGCGCGGCACCGGCGTCAGCGAATTCCAGACTCGCGCCGAGGCTTACCTGACGGCGAGCTTCAGGAAGGAAGGCGAGGCGTGGAAGGTCGCCAGTTGGGGCTGGTCGAACCAGAAGCCGCCGCCGATCGCCCAACCGGCCAAGCCGGTCGCGCCGGCCACCGCCAAGGCGGCCGAGGAAGCCGCGCCGCAGGTGGTCATCGCGCGCAAGGTCGGCCCGTTGCCTGCTGCCGCCGCACCCGCCAAGTCCGAGGCCGCGCCGGCTCCCGTTGCCGCGGCAAGGAGGCCGTCGCGCGCCCATCTCGACGCCCGCGCCTGTCTCAGGCAGCCGACCGACCAGGCAATCATGCAGTGCGCGGAAAAGTATCGCTGAGGGCTTTCGTCGCGACACCGGCGCGGCAGCGTCGCCTATTCGAGCCTGGCGCCCTTCTCGGCAAGCAGTGCGCGCAACACCGAGCGATGGCAGTGGGCTTCGTCCGCGCAGTAGCAGCCGACCGAAAAATTGCTGTGCTGCGAAAGCGCGGCGAGCAGTTCGATGCTGCGGCTGGCGTCGGGCGCGGCCATCTCGCTGCGATACTTCTTGGCAAAGGCGGCCCATTCGCCCGGCGTCGCGGCCTCCTGCCCGAGCTTCATGGTCTCGACGCTCGGCGCCAGGTTGGGATACCAGACGTCGTACCAGTTGCCCGAGGCGAATTCGGATTTCGGCACACCCCGCGGCGGACGCCGCACGGTGCCGATGCGGATGCCTTCGTCCTTGTTGCGGGCAGTGCCGAGCCTGACAATTCGAACCACCATCGCTGCCTCCTTGTTGCTTACCGTGGGCGGCATTTTACGTAAGCCGCCTGAGCGACTTTGGCGCCGTATCGCCAGCGCCAACTCTTGCGGTTTTTGTCTGAAGGGAGATGCCGGGACTCGCCCCGGCAATCCTTTCAAAAACCAAGAACCTGAAAGTTGGCGCTGGCGCTACGGCGGTTTAAGCCCGTTTCTTCGCTGCCGCCTTGGCCCGCGCCTTCTTCGCCGCTTCGAGTTCGTCGAACAGCGCGCCGAATTCCAGCGCCAGCTTGTGGTTGCGGTCGAGGTGGATCATCGGCTTGGCCTGCTGGTGCGATTCCTTGATCTTGACCGATGACGAGAGGAAGGAGCCCAGTACCGGCAGGCCTTCCTCGCGCAGCTCGTCGATGATCTGCTGCGGCAGGCTGGCGCGGGCCTGGAACTGGTTGATGACGATGCCTTCGATTTCGAGGTCGGCGTTGTGGTCGGCGCGGATTTCATTGACGTTGTCGAGCAGGCTGTAGAGCGCGCGGCGGGCGAATTCGTCGCAGTCGAAGGGGATCAGGCAGGCGTCGGCGGCGATCAGCGCGGAGCGGGTGTAGAAGTGCAGCGCCGGCGGCGTGTCGATCCAGATTTCGTCGTAGCCTTCCAGCGCGGCCAGGGCTTCGCGCAGCTTGTAGATCTTGTAGCGCGATTCGAGCTTGGCCTGCAGTTCCTCCAGCGCCGGGCCGGAGGGCAGGATGGAGAGGTTGTCGAAGGGCGTCGCGGCGATGAAGTCTTCGGTCGGCAGCGGGCGCAGCTTGAAGGAGAGCATCTGGTCGAAGAACTCGTTGGCCGTGAGTGCCAGCTCGTTGGCGGCGGCGCCGAGCAGGTATTGCGTCGAATTGGCCTGCGGATCGAGGTCGATCACCAGGGTGCGCGCGCCGCGCGCGGCGGAAATGGCGGCGAGGTTGCAGGTGATGGTGCTTTTGCCGACACCGCCCTTCTGGTTGAATACGACGCGCTTCATGATGCCCCCTTCAAATGAGTTGGCGGTATTTTATGTCCCCGACGTCCTCGTCGGGGACGGTATCCCTTGTGCGGCTACCGGGGCGCAGGGCCCTCGTGGATTTCCGTAATGGTGCTGTCAGCCTCGGAGGTCTAAAATCCCCGGTCTCCCCGACTGCCGGATCGCCGCGATGTCCAACGAACAAGAGAATCTCTCCGCCGCCGCCCTCGAATACCACGAATGGCCCACCCCGGGAAAGATCGCGGTGGTGCCGACCAAGGGCCTCACCAACCAGCGCGACCTGGCCCTGGCCTATTCGCCGGGCGTGGCCGCGGCCTGCAACGCCATCGTCGATGACCCGAACATGGCCAGCCGCCTCACCTCGCGCGCCAACCTGGTCGGCGTCGTGACCAACGGCACGGCGGTGCTGGGCCTCGGCAACATCGGGCCGCTGGCGGCCAAGCCGGTGATGGAAGGCAAGGGCGTGCTGTTCAAGAAGTTCGCCGGCATCGACGTCTTCGACATCGAACTGCAGGAGCCCGACGCCGACAAGCTGATCGACATGATCGCGGCCATGGAGCCGACCTTCGGCGGCATCAACCTCGAAGACATCAAGGCGCCGGAGTGCTTCTACATCGAGTCGAAACTGCGCGAGCGCATGAAGATCCCGGTGTTCCACGACGACCAGCACGGCACCGCGATCGTGGTCGGCGCCTTCATCCTCAACGGCCTGACCCTGGTCGGCAAGAAGATCGAGGAGGTCAAGCTGGTCACCTCGGGCGCCGGCGCCGCGGCGCTGGCCTGCCTCGACCTGCTGGTGAATCTCGGCGTCAAGGTGGAGAACATCTGGGTCACCGATATCGAAGGTGTGGTGTACCAGGGCCGCACCAAGCTGATGGACCCGATCAAGGACCGCTACGCCAAGCAGACCGAGGCGCGCACGCTGTCCGACATCATGGCGGACGCCGACGTGTTCCTCGGCCTTTCGGCCGGCGGAGTGGTCAAGCCGGCGATGGTGGCGAAGATGGCCGCCAATCCGCTGATCCTGGCGCTGGCCAACCCGACGCCGGAAATCACGCCCGAGGAAGTCAAGTCGGTGCGCGACGACGCGATCATCGCCACGGGCCGTTCGGACTACCCGAACCAGGTCAATAACGTGCTGTGCTTCCCCTTCATTTTCCGCGGTGCGCTGGATGCGGGCGCGACGACCATCACCGAACTGATGAAGCTCGCCGCGGTGCGTGCCATCGCCGAGCTGGCCCAGGCCGAGGCCTCCGACGTGGTGGCCCAGGCCTATGGCGGCGAGAGCCTGGCCTTCGGCCGCGAATACCTGATCCCGCGCCCCTTCGATCCGCGCCTGATCGTCAAGATCGCGCCGGCCGTGGCCAAGGCTGCGGCGGAGTCGGGCGTGGCGACGCGGCCGATCGCCGATTTCGACGCCTACCGCGACAAGCTCAACAGCTTCGTCTATCACTCCGGCTTCGTCATGAAGCCGGTGTTTGCCGCCGCGAAGAAGGCGCCGCGCCGGGTCATCTACTGCGAGGGTGAGGACGAGCGCGTGCTGCGCGCGGTGCAGGCGGTGAGGGACGAAGGCCTGGCGCAGCCGGTGCTGATCGGCCGTCCCGAGGTGATCGACAAGCGCATCGAGCAGGCCGGGCTGCGCGTGGTGGCGGGGCGCGACTTCGAGGTGGTGAATCCGAATTCCGATCCGCGCTACAAGGACCTGTGGCAGGGCTATCACGAGCTCATGGGCCGCCAGGGCGTGACCCCCGGCATCGCCAAACAGGCGCTGCGCTCCGATCCGACGCTGATCGGCGCCATGCTGCTCAAGCGCGGCTATGTCGATGCCATGCTGTGCGGCGTGGTCGGCCGTCACGCGCAGCACCTCAAGCATGTCAATGACGTGATCGGCCTCGCCGCCGACGCGCATTGCTTCGCCGCGATGAACATGTTGCTGCTGGCGCGGCATACGCTGTTCCTCTGCGACACCTACGTCAATGAAGACCCGTCTGCCGAACAGATCGCCGAGATCGCGCTGATGGCGGCGCGGGAAGTGCGCCGCTTCGGCCTCGAACCCAAGGTGGCGCTGCTGTCGCATTCCAACTTCGGCAGCCTGCGCTCTGCCTCGGCCCTGAAGATGGCCGCGGCGCGGGCCATCATCGAGGCGCGCGAGCCGGGCCTCGAAGTCGATGGCGAAATGCACGGCGACGCGGCCCTGTCGCAGGCCATCCGCGAAAAGCTCTACCCGGATTGCCGCCTCAAGGGCGAGGCCAATCTGCTGATCATGCCCAATGTCGATGCCGCCAACATTTCCTTCAACCTGATCAAGGCCACCTCGGGCGACGGCATCACGGTCGGCCCGGTGCTGCTCGGCGCGGCGCAGCCGGTGCATATCCTGACCGCCACCGCGACCGTGCGCCGCCTGGTGAACATGACCGCGCTGGCGGTGGTCGATGCCAACCACCTGAGCGACAAGGCCGCCGGCTGAACGCCGCGGCGCCAACGCCAACTCTTGGCCTGGCGCTCTGATCAGAGGGCGGCGACCAGCGCCGCCAGCGCGGGCGGATCGACCACCAGGCCGATGTGGGAAACGCCGGGCAGCAGCGTCACGCGCAGCCGCGGCTGCTGCGCTTCGAGCAGTGGCGCGTAGCGTTCGGCGACGAACAGCTCGTCGGCGCCGCCGACCAGCACCCGCGTCGGCCGCACGATCGCCCGAACGTCGGCCAGATAGTCCTCGCGCGGGCGGAAGTTGCGCTGCAGGCGGTAGGAATAGGTCGGCGTGGTCTTCGCGGCGGCCTCCGCCGGCAGGGCGAAGGCGAGTACCGGCAGTTGCTGGAACCAGGGCAGGCCGAGCGCATCGAGCAGGCCGAGGCCGATCATGCGCGGCACGAAAACCCTGACCCAGCCGCCGGCCTGCGGTCGCGTGGTCGGCGCCTGCTGGTGCAGCAGCGGCGCCAGCAGCAGGTAGCGGTCGAACAGCGCGCCCAGCGGTCCGCCGGCGATGCGCAGGGCGAAGCCGCCGCCTGAGGAGTGGCCGACCAGGCTCAACTGCGCGCCGGGATGGGCGGCGCGCAAACCGGCGACGAAATCGGCCAGGTCGTCGTCGAGCTGGCCGACATGATCGATGTCGCCGCGCCGTCCCGAGGCGCCGTGGCCGCGCATGTCCAGCGCATAGGCGGCGATGCCGGCGCGCGCCAGCGCGAGGCCGACCGCATGCATCGCGTGGCTGTCGCCCGCGGAGCCGTGGATCAGCACCGCGACGCGCTGCGCAGCGGGCGCCGGATAGGCGCGGTAGGCCAGCGTCGTGCCGTCGCGCGCGGTGTAGTGGCCGAGCGCCGGCAGGTCCCGGTGGTCGATCCCGGTCACGGCGCGGCTGACGGCGGCCAGCGGCGGCGGCGGGCTGGCGGCGCCGCAGGCGATCATCGCGGCGACGGCCAGCAGCGCCGCGGCCAGGGTGCCGAGGGCGACGCCGATCAGGCCGGAAAGCGGCGCCCACGCCGGCATCGCCGCAAGCTGGCCGGGTGTGCCGCGCAGGCGCCACAGCCGTCCGGCGCGGGCCAGGAAGGCGCCGGCCAGCGCGCCGTACAGGCTGGCGACGGACAGGGCAAAGGGCTGCTCGCGTGCCAGCTCCGGGTCGATCGCCAGCATCACCCCGAGGGCATAGCGGAGGACGAAGATGGCGAGAATCAGCGCCATCGGCAGCCAGCTTCCGGGCAACAGGAACTGGCCGGCGGCGCTATCGAAGCCGCTGCCGCGCGGCGCCGGCAGCCGGCTCGCGAGGCCGCCGACGGCGGCTGCGGCGGCCGCCCAGGCCAGGGTCACGGCGGGCGCCGGGCCGAAGGAAGACCAGGTGCCGGCAAGCGACAGCAGGCACATGAGCAGCGGCAGGATCAGCAGGCGCGGCGGCGTCAGGCGCCGCGCCCTGGCCTGGCTGATGCCGAGCAGGAGCAAGGCCAGCAGCAGGCCCCAGACCCATGCGGGCGTATTGGCGAGGATGCGGGAAATCACGAGTGGACTGCCTTTCGCGGCGCGGGAAAGGCGGCAGTTTGTCGTCGGCCGCAGGCTTTGGCAAGGCCATTCCGGCGAGCAGCCGGGTCCTGGCAGCACCTTGGCATCTCGGCCGCCATGGTTGAAATTTCGGCGCGGCCGGGGTAGCTTGCGTGCCTTGCCATTCGAATTGGCCTAACCAGGGAGATACCCATGAGCCATGCCATCCGCTTTCACGCCCCCGGCGGTCCCGAAGTCCTGCGCTGGGAAGAAGTTGCCGTTGGCGACCCGGCGCCGAACGAGGCGCGCGTGCGGCATCACGCCGTCGGCCTCAATTACATCGACATCTATCATCGCAGCGGTGCCTACCCGGTGCCGCTGCCTTCCGGCATCGGCCTCGAAGGCGCGGGCGTGGTCGAGGCGGTCGGCAGCGCGGTGACCGATGCCACGGGAATTCGGGCCGGCGATCGCGTCGCCTATGCCGGCGGCCCGATCGGCGCCTATGCGGAACTGCGCAACATGCCGGCCGACCGCCTGGTCAAGCTGCCCGACGCGATCGACTTCAAGACCGGCGCGGCGATGATGCTGCAGGGCATGACCGCGCAGTACCTGCTGCGCCGCACCTGCAGGGTGGAGCCCGGCGACACCATCCTGATCCATGCCGCGGCCGGCGGCGTCGGCCTTATCGTCTGCCAGTGGGCCAAGGCGCTGGGCGCGACGGTGATCGGCACGGTCGGTTCGGACGCGAAGGCGGCGCTGGCAAAAGCCCACGGCTGCGACCACGCCATCGTCTACACGCGCGAAAACTTCGTCGAGCGGGTCAAGGAAATCACCTCTGGCCGTGGCGTCAGAGTGGTCTACGACTCGATCGCCAAGGATACCTTCATGGGCTCGCTCGACTGCCTGCGGCCGCTGGGCATGATGGTGCTGTTCGGCGCCGCGTCGGGTCCGGCGCCGCTGCTCGACAGCGGCGAACTGGCCAAGCGCGGCTCGCTGTTCTTCACCCGGCCCACGCTGTTCACCTACATCGCGCAGCGCAGCGACCTGCTGGCGATTTCCGGTGAACTGTTCGACGTCGTCACCGCCGGCAAGGTCAGGATCGAGGTCAACCAGAGCTATGCGCTGAAGGATGCGGCACAGGCGCAGATCGACCTGGTGGCGCGCAAGACCACCGGTTCGACGGTGCTGCTGCCCTAACTTTCATGATGCGGGAAACATCACCCCGCATCATGAAAGTCAGGCCTTCTCAAACGCCCGCCCCCCTTCGCTCCCCTCGCGGGGGGTTCCTGGTTGGCTCGCTGCGCTCGAATGTCACAGGACGCCCACCTTTGTGTATTTCACGCTAATTCAGGCCGGCGGCGAGTACATCGGGTAAAGGATGTCTTCCTCGCGCTTGATGCGCGCCACCAGCGCCTCGCCGATGCCGCGCAGGTCGGTGACGAAGGCCTCGCCCAGCTCCGGATGTTCGCCGATTGCCTTGTATTTATCGAGGAAGCCCACCACCACGCGGCCGATGCCGTCCATTTCGTGGCGGAAGCCGTGCATCATCTGGTGGCTGACCGCGTCGTTCGCCAGCAGATGTTCGAGGTAGACGTAGAGACGCACGTTTTCCTTGAGCAGGTGATCCATGATCATGGTCTGGAACTGGCCCAGCAGGCCCTGCACCTTGGCCATCTCGCCGGCGAAACTGGCGGCGCCGATATCCTGAAAGGTTTTGAGCAGCTTCTGGTGGTCGTCCTTGAGCGAAGCGATCAGCTTGGCGTCGTGGTTGATGTGCGTGCCGGGTGCATTGGCGGTCTTTTTCTCCGGCGCAGGCGGGGGAACATGCACGATGACCGGCTCGCGGGCAGGGGGCGCGGCAGTTTTCTTGTTGCCGAACAACAGGTCGAATAGGAACATGATGTTTCCCTCAAGATTTATGTCGTGGTGCACGCTAGGCGCGCAAAACCGTTCTGTAATTGATCCATATCAGGATCAGGGTCTTTGCCGCAGGTGGTAGAGTCCACGCTCATGGAGTCCTATCTGATCGCCAATCCCAAGGGAGGGGTGGGCAAAACGACACTGGCGACCAATCTGGCGGCATTTTTCGCCCACCAGGGCAAGCGCGTCATGCTCGGCGACATCGACCGCCAGCAGTCCTCGCGCGAATGGCTGAAGCTGCGTGCGCCGGGACTGCCGCACATCGCCACCTGGGAGATCGAGCCCGACCAGCCGGCGCGGCCGCCGAAGGACACCACGCACGTGGTGCTCGATACGCCGGCCGGCCTGCACGGCAAGAAGCTGGGCCAGGTGCTGAAACTGGTGCGGCGCGTGATCGTGCCGCTGCAGCCGTCGATATTCGACATTCTCGCGACGCGGCATTTTCTCGACGCCCTGGCCGAGGAAAAGGAAATCCGCAAGCACGAGGCCTTCGTCGCCATCGTCGCCATGCGCGTCGATGCGCGTACCCGCGCCGCGGCGGAACTGGAACGCTTTCTTGCCGCTACCGGCCTGCCGGTGGTGGCCCACCTGCGCGACACGCAGAACTACGTGCAGGCCGCTGCCCATGGCATGAGCATTTTCGAGCTGGCCGCCAGTCGTGCGGAAAAGGATATCGAGCAGTGGCAGCCGCTGCTCGACTGGGTGCGGCGGCCGCTCTGAGCGCCCCCGGGGGGAAGGCCCGGCGGCGCAGGGATTGCGCCGTCCAGTGAGGCCGGTTATGTGCCGATACGCGACTTTTATCTGCCATGAACGGCGGGTGTCGAAGGACTACAATCTTCGGCAACCCGACACTTTTCCACTCCTGGAGACAATCATGAAACGCAAGATCGTGATGCTGCTGGCGAT
>JACPUD010000015.1 GCA_016192435.1 Rhodocyclales bacterium
ATCACCATCAACATGTGCACCCAGGTGATGCACGTGGAAGGATCGCATGTCGGTTTGCGCTGCACCAGCATCGATCTCGACAGCATCACCCACCTGCGCCGGCTGGTGGAACTCAACAGCGGCGATCCGGCGATTCTCGATCGGGAACTCGCCAGCCTGGTCAGGGAGGGCTGACGCGACACGGCGGCTGGCCAAACAAAGTTGGCGCTGGCGCCCCGGTGATTCAGGCCGCCGATCTACGCAAGCGACGATTCACCCAGGCAAGTTACCCAACTACGTTACCCAACCACGTTACCCAACCACGTTACCCAACCACGTTACCCAACTACGGCCATCCCGTGATGCCGCAACAAGGCATCGGGCCGTGGCTCGCGGCCGCGGAAGGCCCTGAAGGAATCGAGTGCCGGCCGCGAACCGCCGACGGCGAGGATCTCGCGCCAGAAGCGCTCGCCGGTCGCCGCATCGAGCGTGCTGCCACCGGTCCTGGCCGCCTCTTCGAATGCCTCGTAGGCATCGGCGGAAAGCACCTCGGCCCATTTGTAGCTGTAGTAGCCGGCCGCATAGCCGCCGCCGAAGATGTGCGAAAAGCTGTGCGGAAAGCGGTTCCACTCGGGCGGCACCAGCACCGCCACTTCGCGGCGCACCTCGGCCAGTAAATCCATGAAGCTGCTGCCGCCGCCGGGCACGAACTCGCTGTGCAGCAACAGGTCGAACAGGCCGAATTCGATCTGGCGCAGGATCTGCAAGCCGCTCTGGAAATTCTTCGCCGCGATCATCTTGTCGTAAAGCGCGCGCGGCAGCGGCGCGCCGGTTTCGGCGTGCGCCGTCATGCCGGAGAGCACATCCCATTCCCAGCAGAAGTTTTCCATGAACTGGCTTGGCAGTTCGACGGCATCCCATTCGACGCCGTGGATGCCCGACACCGGCAGCTCGTCCACCTGCGTCAGCAAATGATGCAGGCCGTGGCCGCATTCATGGAACAGGGTGATCACGTCGTCGTGGCTGAAGGTGGCGAACTTGTCACCGACCGGCGCCGGAAAATTGCAGTTGAGGTAGGCCACCGGCGTCTGCACGCCACCGGCGACGCGACGGCGGGTGATCGCGTCGTCCATCCAGGCGCCGCCGCGCTTGGTTTCACGCGCATAGAGGTCGAGGTAGAACTGGCCTATCAGCTTGCCGTCACGCTCGATGCGGAACAAGCGCACGGCCGGATGCCAGGCCGGTGCGGCATCGGGTGCCAGCTTGACGGCGAACAGGGACTCGATGACGCGGAACAGCCCGGCCAGCACCTGGGGCTCGGGAAAGTATTGCTTCACTTCGTCGTCGGAGAAGCTGTAGCGCTGCTGCTTGAGTTTTTCCGCGGCCCAGGCCAGATCCCAGCTTTCCAGCCTGTCCATGCCGAGTTCCTGGTGGGCGAAATCGCGCAGCTCGGCGACGTCGCGTTCGGCGAAGGGGCGCGCCTTCTTCGCCATGTCGCGCTGGAAGGCGGCCACCTGCGCCGGCGTGTCGGCCATCTTGGTAGCCAGCGACACTTCGGCGAAGCTGGCATAACCGAGCATCGTCGCTTCTTCGTGGCGCAGCGCGAGCAGGCATTCGATCAGCGGACCGTTGTTCCAGCCCTCCGGGCCGAACTCGGATGCGCGCGTGGCAGAGGCGCGATACATGCGCGCGCGCAGGGGGCGGTTGTCGCAGAACTGCAGCACCGGCATGTAGGACGGCGCATGCAGGGTGAATTTCCAGCCCGCGCGTTTGGCAAACTCGCCGTCCTTGTCCGCGGCGGCCCGCGCCGCCGACTTCGCATCCTCGGGCAGGCCGGCAAGTTCGGCCTCGTCGGTGATCCACTCGGCATGGGCGTTGGTCGCATCCAGCAGATTCTCGGAAAACTTCGCACCCAGCGCCGACAGTTCTTCCTGGATTTCCTTGAAGCGCGGCTTGCGCTCTTCGGGCAGTTCGGCGCCGGACAGCCGGAAATCGCGCAACTCGTTCTCGATGATGCGGCGCCGGGCCGGCGACAGCGCGGCGAACTCCGGTCCGGCGGCAAGCAGCTTGAACTTGGCGAACAGGGCCAGATTCTGCCCAAGATCGGCATAGAAACTCGACACCTCGGGCAGCATCGCGTTGTAGGCCTCGCGCCAGGGCGGCACGTCATTGACCGAGTGCAGATGGCCGACGATGCCCCAGGCGCGCGACAGGCGCTCGCCTGCATCGACCATCGGCTGCACGAAGCCATCCCAGGTCGCAGCAGTTCCGGGCTCGATCAGGCGGTCGATCAAGGCACGGTTCTCGTCCAGCAACTGGCGGATGGCGGGGGTGACGTGTTCGGGCTGAACAGCATCGAAGCGGGGCAGGCCGCTGAAATCGAGCAAGGGATTCATGGTTTCGAGATGGGGGCAGAAAATGGGGCTTCAATGCCCCATCAAGTCTCTTCGACGAGGTCTTTGTAGGCGTGAAAACTGGCGTGGCCGAGCCAGGGCATGACCAGGATCATCCCGACCAGGGCCGTGGCGAAACCGAGACCCGTCAGCAGCATGATGATCAGCGCCCACAAGGCCAGCGGCAGCGGGTTCGCGGCCACCGCGTTGAGGCTGGTCACCAGCGCGCAAAGCAGGTCGCAGCGGCGGTCGACCAGCATCGGCATCGAAACCACGCTGAGGGCGAATACCAGCGCGGCAAGCACGCCGCCGACACCCAGGTAGATAAAGAACATCAGGTAGTGCTGCGGGTTGACCAGCACCTCGATCATCATGTCCAGCGGCGCCAGGGCCGGGCCCTTGTAGTACACCGCCACGATCACCGCCGAGACCAACTGCCACACCGTGCCAGCCAGCATCGACAACAGGCCGAAACTGATCAGCGCCGACGGGTTGCGCCGCCAAGCCCGCATCGAATCGAACAGCGTGGCCGGCTCGCCGCCCAGATAGCGACGCGAAAGCTCATACAGTCCCGCGGCCAGCATCGGTGCCACCAGCAGAAAGCCGGTGATGGCGGCGCCGAACAGGTAAGGCAGGCTAGCCGTCACGCCCAGGATCACGGCGCCGGTCACGGCCACGGCGAGGCCATAGAACAGGCTGGCCGCGGGCTGCCGCCAGAGGTCGGTCCAGCCCCGCTGCAACCATGAAAATGGCGCGGTTATACCTATCTGGCGCACCGGGGGCAGCGGCGTGTTTCCGGCGGAGCCGGGACCGCTACCCCCTGCAGTTGGCGCTGGCGGGACCGCGACGGAGTCGTTCATCGGCCAATTGCGGTCGTCGACTTCAGATCGTCCGCGTGCCGGTCAGGCGTGTCAGCGCTTCGAGATAATTGGCCGCGGTCTTGTCGATGATGTCCTGCGGCAGCTTCGGTCCCGGCGCCTGCTTGTTCCAGTCCAGGGTTTCCAGGTAATCGCGGACGAACTGCTTGTCGAAGCTGGGCGGGCTGATGCCTACCTTGTATCGGTCGGCCGGCCAGAAGCGCGAGGAATCGGGCGTCAGCACTTCGTCGATCAGGTACAGCCGGCCGTCGGCATCCTGACCGAATTCGAACTTGGTGTCGGCGATGATGATGCCTACCACGCGCGCATAGGCGGCCGCCTCACGGTAAAGCCGCAGCGTGGTTTCCCTGACGGTCTTGGCCAGATCGACGCCGATCAGCTTCTCGACCGCCGCATAGTCGATGTTCTCGTCATGGTCGCCCATCTCGGCCTTGGTCGCCGGCGTGAATAGCGGCGAGGGCAGTTGCTGGGCCATCTGCAGGTTGGGCGGCAGCGCGATGCCGCATACGGCACCGGTGGCCCGGTAGTCCTTCCAGCCCGAGCCGATCAGATAGCCGCGCGCCACGGCCTCGATCGGCAGCGGCTTGAGGCGCTTGACCACCAGGGCGCGCGCGCGCACCTGGCTTCGCTCCACTTCATCGGCCACCACGGTTTCGGGATCGATGCCGGTAAGCTGGTTGGGCACCACATGGGCCAGCTTGCCGAACCAGAAATTGGCCATGGCCGTGAGCACCGCGCCCTTGCCCGGAATCGGGTCGGGCAGGATGACGTCGAAGGCCGAAAGGCGGTCGGTAGTGACAATCAGCAGCCGGTCCTCGCCGACGGCATAGATGTCGCGCACCTTGCCGCGCCCCAGCAGCGGCAGGCTCTTGATGGTCGACTCGAACAGTGGCGGGGTCGTGATGGGCATGAATGTGCTCGAAAAAAATTATTCGCGAACGTAGGCTTTGCCGCGACTTTCATCGGCATCTTCGCGATAGGGATAGCGTACATGGCCGTAACGGATCGCCAGCACGGCAACCGTCAGCAGGAATATCGCAGCCGTGACCGCCAGCATGCGCCACTCGCTCATGTCCTTGAGGTCGAGGATCAGGTAGCGCGCCAGCGCCACCATGCCGATGTAGAGCGGGAAGCGCACCGGCAATTGCCCCGACCTGAAATACTGGCCGATCATGGCCAGCACCTCGAGGTAGAGGAACATCAGCAAGAGATCCGCCAGGGCCACCCGGTGCGACTCGATCATCACCAGCGCCTCCTGGTACATGGCGACGGTGGTGGCGAAGGCAATCACCAGCAGACCGGCATACTCGACCAGGTCGAGACCACTGCTGAAGAATTTGCGCAGCCGATCGAAGGTGTGGGATTGGATGTTCATGCCAGAAAAGGAAAGGCCGCCCGAGCGGGGCGGCCCCTTAATTTACCGCAAATCGCCGCTTACTTCACGATCGCGTTGAGTTCGCCCTTCTTGTAGCGCTCGGCCATCTTTTCCATTGAGATCGGCTTGATCTTGCCGGCCTGACCGGCGCAGCCGAAGGCCGTGTAGCGGGCAATGCAGATTTCCTTCATGGCCTTGCGCGCGGCGGCCAGGTACTTGCGCGGATCGAAGTCCTTGGTGTTCTCCGCCAGGTATTTGCGCACCGCGCCGGTGGAGGCCATGCGCAGGTCGGTGTCGATGTTGATCTTGCGCACGCCGTGCTTGATGCCCTCGACGATTTCAGAGACCGGCACGCCATAGGTTTCGCCCATGGTGCCGCCGTACTGGTTGATGATCTTGAGCCAGTCCTGGGGCACCGAGGAAGAACCGTGCATAACCAGATGGGTATTCGGGATGCGGGCGTGGATTTCCTTGATGCGGTCGATGCGCAGCACGGCGCCGGTGGGCGGCCGGGTGAATTTGTAGGCGCCATGCGAGGTGCCGATGGCGATAGCGAGCGCGTCGACGCCGGTGGCCTTGACGAATTCGGCGGCCTCGTTGGGATCGGTCAGCAACTGGTCGTGCGACAGCGCACCCTCGGCGCCGTGGCCGTCCTCCTTCTCGCCCATGCCGGTTTCCAGCGAACCCAGGCAACCCAGTTCGCCTTCGACCGACACGCCGATGGCGTGGGCGATATCGACCACGTGGCGGCTGACGCGCGTGTTGTACTCGAAGCTGGCCGGAGTCTTGGCATCTTCCATCAGCGAACCGTCCATCATCACGCTGGAAAAGCCCGAGCGCATCGACTGGATGCAGATCGCCGGGCTGGCGCCGTGGTCCTGGTGCATCACGATCGGGATGTCGGGATGGGTCTCGATCGCGGCTTCGATCAGGTGGCGCAGGTAGGGTTCGCCGGCATACTTGCGGGCGCCGGCCGAGCCTTGCATGATGACCGGGCTGTTGGTCTCCTCGGCGGCTTCCATGATGGCCTGGATCTGCTCCAGGTTATTGACGTTGAAGGCCGGCAGACCATAGCCGTTTTCGGCGGCGTGGTCGAGCAATTGGCGCATGGATACTAGGGGCATGGCAATCTCCTCAGAATGAATTCGTTGTGACTGGTATTACGGCTTATTGGTTCGAGCGATGCTCACCCACCTTGACGATCTTCATGGTGTTGGTGCCGCCGGGCTTGCCGATCGGTTCGCCGATGGTCAGCACGATCAGGTCGCCGACCTCGACGGCACCCGCCGCAATCAGGGCTTCCTCCGCATCGAGCAGCACCTGGTCGCGATCCTGGCCGCTCTGACCCATCATGACCGGAAACACCCCCTTGAAAATGCTGACCTTGTAGCGGGTCCGCACTTCCTGGGTCAGGGCATAGATCGGGATGCCCGTGTTGAGGCGCGACATCCACAGCGCGGTGGAACCGGATTCGGTCAGCGCGGCGATGGCCTTGACCTTCAGGTGATGCGCGGCGAACAGCGCGGCCATGGCGATCGACTGGTCGATACGCGTGAATACGCGATGCAGGAAATGCGTGTCGAGCGGAAAGTCGGAGGACTTTTCGGCTTCGACGCAAATGCGCGACATGGCCTCGACGGTCTGCACCGGATAGTCGCCGGTCGCGGTTTCCGCCGAGAGCATCACCGCGTCGGTGCCGTCGAGCACGGCATTGGCCACGTCCGACACTTCGGCACGGGTCGGTACCGGGCTGTGGATCATCGACTCCATCATCTGCGTCGCGGTGATGACGAACTTGTTGAACTCGCGCGCAGTGCGGATGATGCGCTTTTGCAGGGCCGGCACCGCCGCATCGCCGACTTCGACTGCCAGGTCGCCGCGCGCGACCATCACACCGTCGGTGGCTTCGAGGATGTTGTTGAGATTCTCGATCGCCTCGACGCGCTCGATCTTGGCCACCAGCAGCGCATTCGAGCCGGCCGCCGTCAGCAGCGCCCGTGCCAGGCGCATGTCGTCGCCCGACTTGGGGAAAGACACCGCGACATAGTCGATGCCGATGCTGGCCGCGGTGCGGATGTCCTCCATGTCCTTGCCGGTCAGCGCCGGCGCCGTGAGCCCGCCGCCCTGTTTGTTGATGCCCTTGTTGTTGGAGAGTTCGCCGTCGTGGCGGTTGCGGCAGCGGATTTCCTTGCCCTGCACCTGCAGCACGTCGAACACGGTGCGTCCGTCATCGAGCAACAACACGTCGCCGGCGCGCACGTCCTTCACCAGATCCGGATAGTCGAGCCCCACCCGTCCCTCGTCACCGAGGGTACAGGCGGCATCGAGGATGAATTCCTGATCGGCCTTGATCTGCACCGGACCGGCGGCAAACTTGCCGATGCGTATCTTGGGCCCCTGCAGGTCTGCCATGACACCCACGGTGCGTCCGGCGTCGTGCGCCGCTGTCCGCAAGGCCTCGACACGCTGGCGATGGTCGTCGGCCGTGCCGTGGGAAAAGTTGATTCGAACTACATCGACCCCGGCCGCAACCAGAGCCAGCATGCGCTCCGAACTGCTCGACGCAGGACCGAGCGTGGCTACGATCTTGGTCGAGCGCTGAAGCGATGCCGTCATCCAGCCGCCCGCTGTTCGAGCATCTCGATCGCCGGCAGCTTCTTGCCTTCGAGGAACTCGAGAAAGGCCCCACCAGCCGTGGAAATGTAGGACACCTTGTCGTAGATGTCGTACTTCTGGATCGCGGCGATGGTGTCGCCGCCGCCGGCCAGCGTGAACGCCTTGGTCTCGGCGATGGCCATGGCGATGGCCTTGGTACCGGCGCCGAACTGATCGAATTCGAACACGCCGACCGGGCCGTTCCACACCACGGTGCCGGCCTTCATGATGATGTCGACCAGTTCCTGGGCCGATTTCGGGCCGATGTCGAAAATCATGTCGTCGTCGGCCACGGCGCCGGCATCCTTGGCCACCGCCGGTTCTGCGGCATCGAACTTCTTGCCGCAGACCACGTCGACCGCGATCGGAATCTTGGCGCCGCGCGCCGTCATCTTCTGCATCAGCGCCTGGGCGGTAGGCACCAGGTCATCCTCGCACAGCGACTTGCCGACGTTTTTGCCGGTGGCCTTGAGGAAGGTATTGGCGATGCCGCCGCCGACCACCATCTGGTCGACTTTTTCGGACAGCGACTCGAGCACGGTCAGCTTGGTCGACACCTTGGAGCCGCCGACGATGGCCACCATCGGCCGCGCCGGAGTCGCCAGCGCCTTGGTCAGCGCTTCAAGTTCCTCGGCCACCAGCAGGCCGGCGCAGGCCGCCGGCGCGAACTCCGCCACGCCGTAAGTCGATGCCTCGGCACGGTGCGCGGTACCGAAGGCATCCATGACAAACAGATCGCAAAGCGCGGCGTATTTCCTTGCCGTCGCCTCGATGTTCTTCTTCTCGCCCTTGTTGAAGCGGCAGTTTTCCAGCAGCACCACTTCGCCGGCCGCGACCTCATTTACCCATGAACCGCCGTCGACCCAGTCGCGGATCACGCGTACCGGCTTGCCCAGCTTTTTGGCCATGACTTCGGCCACCGGCTTGAGCGAGTTTTCCTCGGCAAACACGCCCTCTTCCGGACGACCAAGGTGCGAAGTCACCATCACCCTGGCGCCGGCCCTGAGGCACAACTCGATGGTCGGCATCGACGCCGTGATGCGCGCGTCCGAGGTGACCTTGCCGTCCTTGACCGGGACATTCAGGTCGGCGCGAATGAAGACGCGCTTGCCGGCCAGGTCGAAATCAGAAAGACGCTTGAACGTCATGCGTATCTCCCTGAGGTCTTACTTGGCGACGTGCTTGACGAAGCGCAGCATGTTGCAGGTGTAGCCGTACTCGTTGTCGTACCACGAGACGACCTTGACGAAGGTGCTGTCGAGCGCAATGCCGGCTTCGGCGTCGAAGATTGAGGGCATCGAGCAGCCGCGGAAATCGGTGGCGACGACCTTCTCTTCTGTATAGCCCAGGACGCCCTTCATGGCGCCCTGCGAGGCGGCCTTCATGGCGGCGCAGATATCGGCGTAGGAAGCTTCCTTGCTCAGTTCCACGGTCAGGTCGACCACCGAAACGTCGGAGGTCGGCACGCGGAAGGCCATGCCGGTCAGCTTCTTGTTGAGTTCGGGAATCACCACGCCGACGGCCTTGGCGGCGCCGGTCGAGGACGGGATGATGTTCTCGAGGATGCCGCGGCCGCCGCGCCAGTCCTTGTTGGACGGGCCGTCGACGGTCTTCTGCGTCGCCGTGGCGGCATGCACCGTGGTCATCAGGCCGCGCTTGATACCCCAGTTGTCGTTGAGCACCTTGGCCACCGGAGCCAGGCAATTGGTGGTGCAGGAAGCGGCGGAGACGATCTTCTCGCCCGCGTACTTGGCGTGGTTCACGCCGAACACGAACATCGGCGTGTCGTCCTTGGAAGGCGCGGACTGCACCACCTTCTTGGCGCCGGCGGCGATGTGCTTTTCGCAGCTTTCCTTGGTCAGGAACAGGCCGGTGGATTCGATCACCAGGTCGGCGCCGATTTCGTTCCACTTCAGTTCGGCCGGATCCTTGACCGCCGTCAGGCGAATCTTCTTGCCGTTGACGATCAGGTTGCTGCCGTCGACGACGATGTCGCCCTTGAAGTTGCCATGCACCGAGTCGTACTTGAGCATGTAGGCCAGGTAGTCGGGCTCCAGCAGGTCATTGATGCCGACGATCTCGATGTCCGAGAATTCCGCTTCCTTGGCAACGGCGCGAAACACCATGCGGCCAATGCGACCGAAACCGTTGATACCGACTTTGATAGCCATTTGGATGATCTCCAGGTAGTGATTAAATGAGTTGCTCGACTGCCTTCACGACATTTGCTGCCGTGAAGCCGAATTCCTTGAACAATTGCCCGGCGGGTGCCGACTCGCCGAAGCGGTCGAGGCCGATCACGACGCCGTCGAGGCCGACGTACTTGTACCAGCCGTCGCTGACGCCGGCTTCGATGGCGACGCGCGGCACGCCGCGCGGCAGCACCGACTCGCGGTAGGCGGCATCCTGCCGGTCGAACACGTTGGTGCAGGGCATCGATACCACGCGTACCGGAATCTCGGCTTCCATCGCGGCCTGCGCCTTGAGCGCGACATCGATCTCGGAGCCGGTGGCGATGATGACCGCCTTGGGCTTGCCGTTCTTCGCCTCCGAAATGACATAGCCGCCGCGCGCGATGCCGGCGATGGTCGCCGCGTCGCGCGGCACGAAGGGCAGGTTCTGGCGCGACAGGCACAGCGAAGTCGGGCCGGTCAGTTTTTCCACAGCAGAAGTCCACGCCACCATGGTTTCCACGGTGTCGCAGGGGCGCCAGACGTCCATGTTGGGAATCATGCGCAGCGTGGCGGTCTGCTCCACCGGCTGGTGGGTCGGGCCGTCCTCGCCGAGGCCGATCGAGTCGTGGGTGAACACGTAGATCACGCGCTGCTTCATCAGCGCGGCCATGCGCAGGGCATTGCGGGCGTATTCCGAGAACATCAGGAAGGTGCCGCCGAAGGGCAGCACGCCGCCATGCAGCGCCATGCCGTTCATGATCGCGGCCATGCCGAATTCGCGTACGCCGTAGGAGATGTAGTTGCCGGGCGTCTTGCCGGAAACGGCCTTGCAACCCGTCCAGTTGGTCAGGTTGGAGCCGGTCAGGTCGGCCGAGCCGCCGAGAAACTCGGGCAGCGCCTGGGCCAGGGCATTGATGGCGATCTGCGAAGCCTTGCGCGTGGCGACCGTTTCGGCCTTGGCATTGACCGCCTCGATGGCCTTCCTGGCGTGTTCGGCCCAGTTGGCCGGCAGCTGATTGGCCATGCGCCGCTTGAACTCGGCGGCTTCGACCGGGAAGGCCTTGGAGTAGGCCTCGAACTTGCGATTCCAGTCGTCTTCGCGTGCGGCACCTGTCTTTTTCGCATCCCATCCGGCATAGACGTCCTGCGGAATCTCGAACGGGGCATGTGCCCAGCCGATGTGCGTGCGGGCGGCACTGATTTCGGCGTCGCCCAAGGGCGCGCCATGAACATCGTGAGTGCCGGCCTTGTTGGGCGAACCGAGGCCGATCACCGTCTTGCAGCAGATCAGCGAAGGCTTGTCGGTAACGGCCTTGGCGGCCTCGATGGCGGCATGGATGGCGGCCGGATCATGGCCGTCGACGTTGGGCACCACGTGCCAGCCGTAGGCCTCGAAGCGCTTCGGCGTGTTGTCGGTGAACCAGCCTTCGACGTGGCCGTCGATCGAAATGCCGTTGTCGTCCCAGAAGGCGGTCAGCTTGCCCAGGCCCCAGGTCCCCGCCAGCGAACAGGCTTCGTGCGAGATGCCTTCCATCAGGCAGCCGTCGCCGAGGAAGACGTAGGTGCGGTGATCGACGATTTCGTGGCCGGGCCGGTTGAACTCGTTGGCCAGCAGCTTTTCCGTCATGGCCATGCCCACGGCATTGGTGATGCCCTGCCCGAGCGGACCGGTGGTGGTCTCGACACCCGCCGTATAGCCGTATTCGGGGTGACCCGGGGTCTTGCTGTGCAACTGGCGGAATTGCTTGAGGTCATCGATCGACAGGTCGTAGCCGGTCAGATGCAGCAGCGAGTAGAGCAGCATGGAGCCGTGACCGTTGGACAGCACGAAGCGGTCGCGATCGGCCCAGTGCGGATTGCGCGGATTGTGGCGCAGATGGCGGTTCCAAACCACTTCGGCGATTTCCGCCATGCCCATGGGTGCTCCAGGGTGTCCCGAATTGGCCTTTTGCACTCCGTCCATGGCGAGGGCGCGGATGGCGTTGGAGAGAACCGAGCCCACGGGAGCAGCGGCAGGTGCGGAGACGATCGACAGATTTGTCATGGCGGCTTCACTAGATTGGTTGACGGGATGAGCTCCGTCCAGGTAGCCCGGTATTATCGGCGAAACCGGGCGGATCGCGCTAGGTAGACAGCTAGGTGCTTGATTCGCTGATGCTCATGCCCGCTTGCGATTTTCCATCAGGCGCAGAATCAGGGGCGTGAAGATCAGTTGCATCGCCAGTTCCATCTTGCCGCCGGGCACCACGATGATGTTCGGCCGCGACATGAAGGAACCCGCCACCATCGACAGCAGGTAGGGAAAATCGATGCCCTTCGGGTTGGCGAAGCGAATCACCACGAAGCTCTCGTCAGCCGTCGGAATATCGCGGGCGATGAAGGGATTCGAGGTGTCGACGGTCGGCACCCGCTGAAAATTGATATGGGTGCGCGAGAACTGCGGCGTGATGTAATTGACGTAGTCGGGCATGCGGCGCAGCACGGTATCCACCACCGCCTCGGTCGAATAGCCGCGCTGATGCTTGTCGCGCTGGAGCTTCTGGATCCACTCCAGGTTGATGATCGGCACCACGCCGACCAGCAGGTCGGCTTGTTGGGCGACATTGACCTTGTCGGTCACCGCCGCGCCGTGCAGGCCCTCGTAGAACATCAGGTCGGTGTCTCCGGGAATGTCTTCCCAGGGGGTGAATTCACCCGACTGCTGACCATACGGCGCCGCCTCTTCGGCATTGTGCAAATACTTCCGCACCTTGCCCATGCCGGTTTCGCCATAGGTCTTGAACAGCCCCGCCAGTTCCTCGAGCAGGTTGGCTTCCGGACCGAAATGGCTGAAATGGTTGTTGCCCTGCAGGCGTGCGTCCTCCATCGCCACTTTCATGGCCTTGCGGTCGTAGCGATGAAAGGAATCGCCCTCGACGATGGCCGCCTTGATGCCTTCACGGCGAAACACCAGATCGAAGGATTTGGTGACCGTGGACGTGCCGGCGCCGGATGATCCGGTGATGGCGACAATGGGATGCTTGACCGACATGCGAACCTCCTGGTTTATTGGGTCCTGAACAACGAGCGCGTGGAAAACAGCGGTGACTTCAAGGTATCCGGCTCCTTGCCGCGGGCATACTCGTCATGATAGTGGGTAAGGCGCTCGACCTCGTTCTTCGACCCGAAGACCAGCGGCACGCGCTGGTGCAGATCGGTCGGCGTCAGGTCCATCACCCGCTCGCGGCCGGTGGTCGCTGCGCCGCCGGCCTGCTCGATCATGAAGGCGATCGGATTGGCTTCATACATCAAGCGCAAGCGACCCGGCTTGGAGGGATCCCGGCTGTCCTTCGGATACATGAAAATGCCGCCGCGGGTCAGGATGCGGAAGGTTTCCGCCACCAGCGAGGCCACCCAGCGCATGTTGAAGTCCTTGCCGCGGGGGCCCGTCTTGCCGGCCAGGCACTCTTCCACATAACGCTTCACGGGCGGTTCCCAGAAGCGCTCGTTCGAGGCGTTGATGGCGAACTCGCGCGCATCGGCCGGAATGCGCATCTGCGGATGGGTCAGGATGAAGGCACCGATGTCGCGGTCCAGCGTAAAGCCGTCGACGCCGTCGCCGGTGGTCAGCACCAGCATGGTCGCCGGCCCGTAGAGCGCAAGTCCGGCACAGACCTGCTCGGTGCCCGGCTGCAGGAAATCATCGAGACTGGCATGGTTGCCGGGGTTCGGTGCGCGCAGGATCGAAAAGATGCTGCCCACCGTCAGATTGACGTCGATGTTGGAACTGCCGTCGAGCGGATCGAAGACCAGCAGGTACTTGCCGCGCCGGCAGTGGTCGGGAATCTTGTAGACGTCTTCCATTTCCTCGGAGGCCATGCCGCTGAGATAGCCGGTCCATTCGTTTTCCTGCAGCATGACTTCGTTGCTGATGACGTCGAGCTTCTTCTGCACCTCGCCCTGGACGTTGACCATCGCCCCGTCCTCGCCGGCATTGCCCAGGGCGCCCACCAGGGCACCCTTGTTCACCTGGTTGGAAATAACCTTGATGGCCGTGGCCAGCGAATTGAGCAGGCCGGAGAACTCTCCAGAGGCACCCGGATGCTTGTGTTCCGCCTCGATGGTGTAACGCGTCAACGTGATGCGCTTCTGGTGCATGAGCCCCACTCCCTAAAGTTTTGTCGAAGTATCCGCAAGCCGCTGCCGGCCCGCGTATCCCCGCTTGCTTAGCGGCCAATGTAATCGTATCGATCTATAAGCACCATTCACTTTTTCTTATCCTTCAAATAAGCCCGCTGTTTTCCCAGGAGGGTCAGCGCAAAGCCTGCGGCGATCGCCTCTAGCGCGTCAGTTCCAGGTACAGACTGGGCAGCGCCTCGGGCAGGCGCTCGATGCGGTCGAGCACGCGCCAGCGCTTGCCGAAGATCTCGCGTACGTACTCGTCGGCTTTCGGATCGAGGCTCAGGCAGAAACTCGTGACGCCCTGGGCAGCCAGTTCCTCGACCGCCTTGCGCGCATCGCTGCGCAGGTGGCCGGGATCGGTGACATCGATGTCGGCAGGCTCGCCATCGGTCAGCAGCAGCAGGATCTTCTTGTCGGCCTTGCGATGCTGCAGGTAGTGGCCGGCGTGACGCAGCGCGGCTCCCATGCGTGTCGACCATCCCGCTTCCATTGCTGCCAGGCGAGCCTTGACCGTGTCGTCCCAGCGTTCGGAAAAGCCCTTGATGTGCTGGTAGCGCACTTCGTGGCGGGTATTGGAATGAAAGCCGGCAATCGCATACGCATCGCCGAGGTGGTCGATGGCCCAGGCCAGCAGCGACACGGCTTCCTGCGATAGTTCGAGAACCGTCTGTCCGTTCGCCGTGCCGCCAGCACCAACTCTCTCATTGAGCGATGCCGACAAGTCGAGCAGCAGCAGCACTTCGATGTTGCGGCCGTCGGTACGGTGACTCATGTTGATGCGCGGATCCGGTGTGGCCCCACTCTTGTAGTCGATCAGCGAACCGATCGCGATGTCGAGGTCGAGGTCGCTGCCCTCCTCCTGGTAGCGGATGCGCACCTTGTCCTGCGGCTTGAGCAAGTCGAGCAGGCGCTTGAGCCGCTTCGCCAGCGCGGCGTGCTTTTCCAGCAGGCGGTCGATGTCCGCGGAATTTCCCGAAGGGTGCAGCGCCTCATAGACGCTGACCCAGTCTGGCCGGTAGGTTTGCGACTGGTAATCCCATTCCGGGTAGCGGCGCGGCGGCAGGGACTGGACCTCGGCCGGTTTCTTGTTCTGCTTGTCGGGATCGTCGAAGAACTCTTCGTCGTCGCTGTCCTCGATGTACTGCCACAGATGGCGGTTGTCGTCACGGTAATCGATGACCGTGTTGGCGAAATGGACCCTGGCCAACTGATCGCTCTGGCGCCGCGTGCGGGCGACGTAGGACAGCGCCAGATCGGCCATCTCTTGCGTGCTGGAAACGCGGTCGCTCAGGGTCTCGTGAAAGCGCGCGGTGAATTCGAGCAATTGCGGATTGGTGTAGGGGTGCTGCGGGTCGAGCAGCGCATAGGACATCATGGCGAGACGGTGGCGCAGGCAGGAAGTCGTCTCCGGGTCGCACTCTGCCTCGCCGGGGAAGGGGTGCAGGGCCAGGAAGATGCGCCGCAGGCCGGGGTATTCGCGGATCAGCAGGGTCTCGACGCGACAGTCCTCGAAGAACTCCACCGCCATGCGCTGGAAGGGACTGTAGTTGTCGGCGATGATCGAGCTGCTCCAGCGGCGGTGGCCGGCCATATGCGCCAGTACCGCGCGGTAGCGCTCGAGGCCGCCGACTGCTCCGCGGGGGCCCTGCACATCGTCGAACACATCCGGTACGCGCATGCCGAGCTTGTCGAAGTAGGGGATCGGCTTGCGCAGCTCGTCGAAGGCCGTCGAGTAGGGCACCAGTTGCTCGGTATCGCGCCAAAGCGCCCGCAGGTAAAGATCGAGCTTGCGTTCGACGTCGGCAAACAGGGTGCCGTGGCGTTCGCGCTGCAGCACGGCATGGCTATCGGCCGACTGCAGGCTGAAATAATCGATTTGGCGCTCAGGGTGATTGGCGTAGTTGCGGATGCCGTAGTCGGTCCAGTTCCTCAGCCCGGCGGTGGACAAGAGACCCAGCAGGCGCGGCGCCTGCTCGAGGAAATGCGGCAGGCCGGGGCTAGGAAAAGTGGTGTGGTGACCGTGGATCGAACCCGTGGTGCGCGCCATCAGGTTCAGCGTGATGTCGAGATAGACCTCGATCTGTTCGGCCGATTGCAGGCGCCGGGCGACGGCGGCCAGGGTCTGCAGGAAGGGCGTGATGGCCTTGCTGTTGGGCGATTTCTGCATGGCGCGGATGACGCCCATCACTTGCGGCAGTAGGGGTTCCTGGTCGCCGCTGGCGGCAGCGACCACGGTCGGCCACTCCTCGAGAAAGGCCAGCAGCGGTTCGGCGCCGCGGCCGAGCTTGCCGATGACACGCGCGGCCTCGAGATAGGCATCGAGCTGCGGCTTGCTGAAGCTGGCAAGCGCAGCGTAGATGCACTCTTCAAAAACTTCGGCAACGGGCGCAAGGCCGCAGTCCAGCGCCTGCCAGGCTGCTTGCACCTGCGGATGCGAGTAACTGCGGCTGCGCGCATCCGGCACCTGTCGCACGCCCGTGACCATTTGGTATCTCTGCTTGAGGCCGGTTCGCGCCGCTTATCGCCGTATCAGCAGCGCCGACTCTTCAGGCGAAGCTGGTATCGACGGCATGATCGAGCGTGGCGCGAATGTCGGCGTCGTC
>JACPUD010000016.1 GCA_016192435.1 Rhodocyclales bacterium
ATACACCCATCGCCTGCGACAATGTTTTCCACATCTTCGTCGACTCGAAGGCATCCTGGTGGGATGTCGGCGATGCGCATCCGCGCTTCGCCGGGCGCAAGCCCTGAGGGCAGGAGGTGCCTGTGCCGCCGAACTCGCTGACGGAACTGCAGAAGACCCGCGTTTTCTGCAAGGCCATGGTCAGGCGCCGCGCCGCGACTTCCGGCGGCATGTCGCTGATCCCGATTCCGGGCGTGGACATCGCCGGCGACATCGGTCTGCTGCTCGAACTGATTCCGGCGATCAACCGTAAATTCGGTCTGACGCCGGAGCAGATCGACGAGCTCGATCCGCGGCACAAGGTGCTGATCTATGCCATGCTGAAAAAGGTCGGCAGCGACCTGGCGGGGCGGGCGATCACCCGGCAACTCGCGGTTGCGGCTATGAAGAAAGTCGGCGTGCGCCTCGCCACCAGGCAGGTGCTCAAGTACCTCCCCGTCGCCGGGCAGGCCGCTGCCGTGGCCCTCAGCGTGACGGCGATGATGTATCTGGGCAACTCGCATGTCGACGCCTGTTATGAAATTGCCAAGGGAGCAATCAGGAATGAATCAGGGGACTGAGCCAGCGAATTTCGCGATCCCGCAAGAACTGGAGACCCGGCGGTTGCGGCTGCGGATGTTCCGCGACGACGACTGGCGCGGACTGCACGAGCATTACGCCGATCCGGAATGCACGCGCTTCACCTTTCGCCGTGCTTTGACGGAAGCCGCGACCTGGCGCGCCATGGCCAGCATGGCCGGGCACTGGCTGCTGCGCGGCTATGGACCCTACGCGGTCGAGGAAAAGTCCTCGGGTACCGTGCTGGGCACGGTCGGGGCCTGGTATCCGATCGAATGGCCGGAGCCGGAAATCAAGTGGTCGCTGGCGCGGCGGCACTGGGGCCAGGGCTACGCCAGCGAGGCGGTGCGCGCGGTGCAGCGCATGGCGCAGGACTGCCTGCCGCACCTGCGTCTGATCAGTCTGATCGACAGCCGCAACGAGGCCTCGATCCGGCTCGCGCTGGCGGTCGGCGCCGTGCTCGAACGCGAGATCGAATTCGCCGGTGCGCCTTTCCACGTGTACCGTCATCCGGAAAAGCATCAGGCGTCGGAAACACAAACATGACATCGCGCGCCATCGTCGCCCTGCTGCCGGCGCTATTCGCCATTGAAGTCGCCGCGGCCGATTTGCCGGCGGGCAACTGCGCTGCGCCGCAGGCGGCGACGGATCTTTCCCGTTGCGATTTTTCGCGCAAGAAACTGGCGGGCAGGGATTTGCACGGCGCGCGGCTGGCCGGCGCCAAGCTGGAAGGCACGGATTTCAGCAAAGCCAACCTGTCCGCCGCCGACCTCAGCGGCAGCAATGCCAAATGGGCCAAGTTCACCGGCGCCAATCTTGCCGGCGCGGCCCTGCGCAATGCCGACCTGTTTCATGCGACCTTCGACGACGGCGATCTGAGCGGCGCGAATCTCGCCGGCGCCAACCTGTTCGGCGCCAACCTGATCAACACCCGGGCGCCGCGGGCCGATTTTTCCGGCGCCTACCTGAAGGACGTGCTGATGGAGGGGATCGACCTCTCGGGCGGCTCGATCCGCAACTGCTATGCGTTTCGCGGCGTGTTTTCCGGTGCCCGCCTGGTCGGCACCGATCTGTCCGGGGCCGACCTGACCGGCGCCGCGATGGAGCAGGCCGACTTCACGGATGCCCGGCTCAGGCAGACGCGGCTCAAGGGCGCCACCCTGCGCCAGGCGGTATTCTTCAATGCCGACATGCAGGATGCCGACCTGGCCAATGCCGATGTCTGGAACGCCAGCTTCGACCGGGCGCTGAACCGCAGCGATTCGGTGCAGGAGGCTCTGGTCGAACCTTTCGTTGTCAGGGAACGCCGGTAGTTCCCCGGCCTGCCAGCGCGGAGCACCCGGCATGAACATGAGCGCAGAAAACCTGGCTTTCGAACTGCGCAGCGCCGACGGCGTAACCCTGGCGGGCCAGGCCTGGCTGCCGCCCCAGCCGCTGGCGGTGATCGCGGTGGTGCATGGCATCGCCGAGCATTCGGGTCGCTATGCCTTTCTCGCGGCAAGGGCCAATCGCCAGGGCATAGGCGTGGTCTCGGTGGATTTGCGCGGCCATGGCCGCTCGCCGGGCGAGCGTTCCTATGTCGAACGCTTCGACGACTATCTGCTGGACGTCGATGCACTGCTGACAACGGCGCAGGAATTTGCCGCGGGCCGCCCGCTGTTCCTCATGGGGCACAGCATGGGTGGCGCGATTGCCCTGCGCTGGCTGGCGCTGCGCCGGCAGCCGCTGGCGGGGGTGATTCTGTCGTCCGCCGCGCTGAAGATCGGCGGCGACGTGCCGCGCCTGCTGGTGGCGCTGGCGCCGCTGCTGTCGCGCTGGCTGCCGCACCTGCGCGGCAGCCGCCTCGATCCGACGCTGATCAGCCGCGATGCGGCGGCGGTGGCGGCCTATGTCGATGACCCGCTGGTCAGCCTACAGGCGCCGCCGGCGCGCACCGGGGCCGAGTTGCTGCGGATCATGGCGGCCAATCGCGCATCGGCGCCGGGGCTCGATGCGCCGGTGTACCTGTTTCACGGCGATGCCGACCGGCTCACCGACCCGGCCGGCAGCCGGGAAATTTTCGACCTGTGGGGCGGCGCGGACCGCAGCCTGCGGCTGTGGTCCGGCAGCCGCCACGAGACGCTCAACGACCTGGACCGCGAGGACGTGGCGGCGGAGCTGCTGGACTGGGTGCGGGCGCATACCCCGAAGAGCGATTAGATCATTGGCGTTGCGATTCTGGCCCGGCGCCGGAGCTTGCCATTCGCCGCGCAACGTCCGATGAACTATGGTTGTATTAACGCTTATGCTGCCAATGACTGCACTTCCGACGATGAAATAACGCAAATGCGAATTGAACACCCGCCCCCCTTCGCCCCCCTCGCGGGGGGTTCCTGGTTGGCTCGCTGCGCTCGAATGTTGCAGGGCGCACTCATTGGTGCGTTTCACGTTAAAGGGGCCTTCGGGGCCGCTACGCCTGGCTTGTCCTGCAACCATTGAAGGAGATCGCATCATGCAAAAAACAACACTATGGGGGGCGGCAGCCGCCGTGCTGATCGGCGCTGGTGCGGCAGCCTATTATTTCCTGCAGGATGAGCCGCCGCCGCCGGCTCCAGCGCCAAAAATTGCGCGCGATCCGGTGCGGGCGGCGCCTGCGCCGGTTGTGGCGCCGACCATACGCCATCCGCTCGCCGGCGTAACGGCCACGGGTCTGCCCGATCTGGAGCAGAGCGATGCGCCCCTGCTGCAGGCGCTGGACGAATTGCTGGGCAAGAAATGGCGGGCCTATTACTTCCCCGAAAGTGTGGTCCGGCGCATCGTCGCCACCGTGGATAATCTTCCGCGCCAGCGCCTGCCGGCCGATGTGATGCCGTTCAAGCGCGTACCCAAGGCTTTCGTCACGACGGGCAAGGGCGATTCACTGGCGATCGGCGCGCGCAATTCTGCTCGCTATGCCGCCTATGTGTCGGTCGTTGCCGCGCTCGATGCGGCGAAACTGGTCGCGGTGTATGTGCGCTTCTATCCGCTGTTCCAGAAGGCCTACGAGGAGTTGGGGAACCCGAAGGCCTATTTCAACGATCGCCTGGTCGCAGCCATCGACGACCTGCTGGCTGCGCCGGAACTTGCCGGACCGGTCAAACTGGTGCGGCCGCTGCTGCATTACGAGTTCGCCGATCCCGCGCTGGAAGCGCGCTCCGCCGGCCAGAAGATCATGATCCGGATGGGCAACGACAACGCCGCCAGGGTCAAAGCCAAGTTGCGCGAGGTCCGCAAGCTGGTGGCGACCGGAGGATGAACTCGCCAAATGGGGAAATAAAACAAACCACTTCAAGAGTTGGGTTTTTAGTCTTATAGTTAACCTATCACGAACACACGGGGCGAAACCCTGCTTCGCGTGTTTTCCCGAGCCGGTGCCAAAGCGCCTGCTCTCCCTGCGGATCGGGAGCAACTCCCGGCTGCACTGTGATGGGGTCGGTGGATTCTGCCCTCAAGGCTAGGATCGGCCGACCCGGTTTTCTTCGTTGTCTCTCCACGGCAGGCGCATGCCACGACAAGTGGCGCGTTGGCCGTTCGAGGCGCGAGATGAAATCCATGATCTTGGCGCGGCTTTGTTTCTCGCTTGAAGAAACGCCGCGCCGCACAGGCGAGGGAGCAGGGAGTAGTGGAGTCGTTGTCCAATCTGGCAGTTGCAGGCGCTTTCATGGCGGGGCTGGGCGTGGTCCTGGCGCTGCTGCTGGCCTTTGCCAACAAGAAGCTTTACGTCTATGAAGACCCGCGCATCGGCGAGGTTGAGGACCTGCTGCCGAAGTCGAATTGCGGGGCCTGCGGCCAGGCCGGCTGCCGCGATTTCGCCGAGAAGGTGGTCGGCGGCGACATCATTCCCGCGCAGTGCACGGTCAGTACGCCGCAGCAGCGCCAGGGCATTGCCGACCTGCTCGGCGTCGCCGCCGGCACCATGGAGAAAAAAGTGGCGCGCCTGGCCTGCGGTGGCGGCCGTCATGTGGCCTTCCTGCGCGCGCGCTACGAGGGCCTCAAGACCTGCCGCGCGGCGGCCGTGGTCTCCGGCGGCGGCAAGGAGTGCGCCTGGGGTTGCCTCGGCCTGGCCGACTGCGCCACAGCCTGCACCTTCGATGCCATCGCCATGGATGGCCACGGCCTGCCGGTGGTCGATAGCGAGAAGTGTTCGGCCTGCAACGACTGCGTCGAGGTCTGTCCCAAGGGCCTGTTCAGCCTGGAACCGGTCAGCCACCGCCTCTGGGTGGCGTGCAAGAACCAGGCCGACGGCGACACCGCCGAGGCTTCCTGCGAGGTGGCCTGCACCGCCTGCGGCAAGTGCGTCGCCGATGCGCCGCAGAAGCTGATGCAACTGGTCGGCCAACTGGCCGTGGTCAATTACGACTGGAACGACCGCGCCACGCGCGCACCCATCGAACGCTGCCCGACCGGCGCCATCGTCTGGTTCGAAACCCCCGACCGGCCGGTCAAGGGCGCCGCCGCCAAGAAAATCCTGCGCAACGATCCGTTGCCCCTGCATTATTGAATTCGCATTGTTAGGAAGCTGCCATGCCCATCACGCTGATCAAGAAAATCTTCTCCTCCACGCTGCTTGAGTCCGGCAGCGCCGGCGTCGATGCAAAGTCGGTCAAGTACCCCGGCCTGCGCGACGCGGTCGACGGCAACACCGCCGTGATCCATGTCGAGCGCGAGGCGTCCGACGCCGCCGGCGCCTACCCGATCACGCCTTCGACGCAGATGGGCGAGTACTGGGCGGAGGAGGTCGCCGCCGGGCATCTGAACATTTCCGACCGGCCGCTGATTTTCATCGAGCCCGAATCCGAGCACGCCGCCGCCGGCGTTACCGCCGGCATGGCCATGACCGGCCTGCGCGCGGTCAATTTCTCGTCCGGCCAGGGCGTTGCCTTCATGCACGAGTCGCTCTACGCCGCGGTCGGCAAGCGCCTGCCCTATGTGCTCAACATGGGCTGTCGCGCCATCACCAAGGTCTCGCTCAACGTCCATGCCGGCCACGACGACTATCACTGCATCGACGACACCGGCTTCATCCAGGTCATGGCCAAGAACGCCACCGCGGCCGCCGACCTCAACCTGATCGCGCGCAAGCTCGCCGAGCTGTCGCTGACGCCGGCGATCATCGGCCAGGACGGCTTCCTCACCACCCACCTGATCGAATCGGCGCTGCTGCCCGAGCGCGAACTGGTGGCCGAGTATCTGGGCAAGCCCGATGACCTGATCGACACGCCGACGCCGGCGCAGCAGATGCTGTTCGGGCCGAAGCGCCGCCGCGTGCCAGCGATCTGGGACGTGGACAGCCCGGTGGTATCGGGCACGGTGCAGAACCAGGACGCCTACATGCAGGCCACGGCGGGCCAGCGCCCGTATTTCTTCGACCACATCGAAGCCCTTGCCGACGGCTGCATGGACCAGTTCGCCGCACTGACCGGGCGCCGCTACCAGCGCGTCGCCGGATTCAAGGTCGACGATGCCGATTACATCATCCTCGGCATGGGCAGCATGATCGTGCAGGCCGAAGCGGTCGCCGACTATCTGCGCGAGACGCGCAAGCTCAAGGTCGGCGTGGTCGACCTGACCATGTTCCGTCCCTTCCCCGGCGACCTGCTGGGGCATGTGCTGCGCGGCAAAAAGGGTGTGGCGGTGCTGGAGCGCACCGACCAGCCGCTGGCCGAAGACCTGCCGGTGATCCGCGAACTGCGCGCGGTGCTGATGAAGTGCGTCGAAAATGGCATGGCGGCGACCCAGGGCCAGGGCGGCGAACTGCCATTCCCCGGATATGCCAGCTACGGCGCGGGCGAGCTGCCGCGCCTGTATTCGGGCTGTTACGGCCTCGGTTCGCGCGACCTGCAGCCCGAGGCGTTGATCGGCACGGTGGAGAACATGCTGCCGGATGGAGCGCAGCGCAAGTTCTTCTACCTTTCGGTCGATTTCGCCCGCGATCCGATCAATCCCAAGGACGAGGTACATCAGCAGGATATCGCCGACAAGTATCCGCGCATCCGCGAACTGGGCGTGCGCGGCTCGGAGAATCCCAACCTCTTGCCCAAGGGCGCGATCACCGTGCGCATGCACTCGGTCGGCGGCTGGGGCGCCATCACCACCGGCAAGAACCTGGCGATGACCTTGTTCGAACTGCTCGGCTGGGACATCAAGGCCAATCCCAAGTACGGTTCGGAGAAGAAGGGCCAGCCGACCACCTACTACCTCTCGGCGGCGCCGGAACCGATCCGCATCAACTGCGAATACACCTATGTCGATGTCGTGCTCTCGCCCGACCCGGCGGTGTTCGGCCACAGCAATCCGCTTTCGGGTCTGAAAAAGGGCGGCTTCTTCATCATCCAGTCCAATCTCGGCGGCGAGACCTGGGCCAGCTTCCCGCTCTGGGCGCAGAAGTTCATCGTCGACAACGAGATTCGCGTGTTCTACCTCGATGCCTTCCAGATCGCCCGCGACGAGGCCGGCGCGGCGGAACTGCAGTTGCGCATGCAGGGCATCGCCTTCCAGGGCGCCTTCTTCGCCGCCAGTCCGACCATGGCCAACGCCGGGCTGACCGAGGATGCGCTGTTCACGGCGATCGAGGCGCAGCTGCAGGCCAAGTTCGGCGGCAAGGGCGCGCGCGTGGTGGCCGACAACCTGCGCGTGGTGCGCCGCGGCTACACCGAGCTGACCGAGATCACCGAGAAGGAAGTCGGCGTCACGCGCAAGACTTTCGTCAAGAAGGATGCCGGCCTGCCGGTGATGCTGCAGCAGATGCCGGCCAGCGACGGCAAGATCGCCGACATCCACCGCTTCTGGGAACAGACCGGCAACTTCTACCTGACCGGCCGCGGCAACGACAACCTGGTCGATCCCTTCATCGGCATGTCGCTGGTGCCGGCCGCCACCGGCGTCTATCGCGACATGACGGGCATCCGCTTCGAGCACCCGAAATGGATCGCGGAGAACTGCACGGCCTGCGGCAACTGCTACACGGAATGTCCGGACTCGGCGATTCCGGGCCTGGTCAGTTCGGTCTCCGACGTGCTGGCGACGGCCTTGAACCGCATCGAAACCTCGGGCACGCCGACGCGCTTCCTGCGCCGCGCCGTGCGCAGCGTCGAGAAGAAGCTGCGGGCGCTGGTGGACCACCACGGCGGTGCCGTGCGTCCGCTGTTCGACATCGCCATCGACGAGGTCATCGCCGAGGCGCCCGACGCGGATCGCGCCGGCCTGGCGGCCGAGTTCACCCAGTTGCAGATCCAGCTCGGCGGCTTCCAGTTCGGCACCACCAAGCCCTACTGGGGCCAGATGGAGAAGAAGGCCAAGGGCAGCGGCGGGCTCTTCTCGATCACCGTCAACCCGTACACCTGCAAGGGCTGCGCGCTGTGCGTGACGGTCTGCGAGGACAACGCGCTGGAAATGGTGACGCAGACCGAGGAATCGGTCGATCGCCTGCGCCGCGACTGGAACACCTGGCTGGAACTGCCGACCACGCCCAAGGAATACAGCCGCATCGACAGTCTCGACGAAAAGATCGGCGCGCTGGAGACCCTGCTGCTGGACAAGCAGAACTACAACTCGATGGCCTGCGGCGACGGCGCCTGCCTCGGCTGCGGCGAGAAGACCGCGATCCACTTGTTCACCTCGACCGTGACGGCGCTGATGCAGCCGCGCGTTGCGGCCTTCATCGAAAAGCTCGACGGGTTGATCGCGCGCCTGGAACAGCACATGCGCGTCAAGCTGGCCTCGGCGGTCGACCTGTCCGACACCGGCGCCGTGGTGCGCGCGGTCGACTCGACCGGCCGCCACGATCTGACCCTGTCCAGCCTGGCGACCAAGCTCAACGCCGACAAGCCCTCGCAACTGCTCGACCCGGCCTGGGTCAAGAACACCGCGCAACTGCTGGAAAAGCTCAAGGACCTCAAGTGGCGCTACGTCGAAGGCCCGAGCAAGCGCGGCCGCGCCGAGATGGGCATCGTCAATTCGACGGGCTGCACCTCGGTCTGGGGTTCGACCTATCCCTTCCATCCCTACCCCTTCCCCTGGACCTCGCACCTGTTCCAGGATTCGCCCTCGGTGGCGATGGGTCTGTTCGAAGGCCACATGGCGAAGATGGCCGAGGGCTTCAAGGCCGTGCGCATGGCCGAACAGGAACTGGCCGGCGACTACCTGCCGGATCGCGACGAGGATTTCTATCGCCGCTTCAACTGGAACAAGTTCTCGGCAGACGAGTGGCTGCTCTGTCCGCCCGTGGTGGCGATCGGCGGCGACGGCGCGATGTATGACATCGGCTTCCAGAACCTGTCGCGCGCGCTGATGTCGGGCATGCCGATCAAGGTCCTGGTGGTCGATACCCAGGTGTATTCGAACACCGGCGGCCAGGCCTGCACCTCGGGCTTCATCAGCCAGGTCTCGGACATGGCGCCGTTCGGCAGCGCCTCGCGCGGCAAGCAGGAAACGCGCAAGGAAATCTCGCTGATCGGCATGGCGCACCGCACTTCCTACGTCATGTCGGGCACCATCGCGCACGTCAATCATCTGCTCGAATCCTATGTCGATGGCTTGAACAGCCGGCGTCCGGCGCTGTTCAACATCTATGCCGTGTGTCCGCCGGAACACGGCGTCGGCGACGACAAGAGCGTGGATCAGAGCAAGCTGGCGGTGGAAGGCCGCGCCTATCCGCTGTTCCGCTTCGATCCCGATGCCGGCACCACCTTCAAGGAATGCGTCAGCCTGGACGGCAACCCTTCGCTCGATACCGACTGGCCGACCTACAGCCTCAAGTACGTGGACGAGGCCGGCGCCGAGCAGACCATGACGCTGCCGATGACCTTCGCCGATTTCGCCGCGACCGAGGCGCGCTTCCTCAAGCAGTTCAAGAAGGCGCCGCCGGAAACCTGGAACGAAAACATGCTGCCGGTGGCCGAGTTCATCCAGCTCGACAAGGATGAACGCGAAGGGCATTTCCCCTTCATCTGGGCGGTGGACAAGAAGAACCGCCTGACGCGCCTGCTGCTGACCGAGGATCTGGTGCGCTCGACCGAGGAAAGGCTGCACTTCTGGCGCCAGTTGCGCGGCATCGCCGGGCTCGACGCCGTGGCTTCGGATGCCGGCGAGGTGGCCGAGCGCGTGCGCAGCGAACTGCTGGCGAAGATCAGCGCCAGCCTCGGCCTGGGCGGCGTTGCCGATGTCGCGCCGGCAAGAGTTGGCGCTGGCGACACGGTGGCGGCAGCCAATGCCGGCGGCTTCGAGCCGGTATGGATCGAGACGCCCGAATGCACGGCCTGCGACGAGTGCACCACGCTGGCGCCGAAAGTATTCGCCTACAACGAGCAGAAGCTTGCCGTGGTGATCAATCCGAAGGGCGCCAAGTTCGCCGACATCGTCAAGGCCGCCGAGAAATGCACGGCCGCCTGCATCCATCCCGGCACGCCGTGGAACATGGCCGAGCCTGGTGTGGAAAAGCTCATGGCGCGCGCCGCGAAGTTCAACTGATCCGTCATGAAGCTGGTCTCCTATTTCCGCGGCGAGGCCTTCCAGCGCGGCGTGCAT
Source organism: Rhodocyclales bacterium (assembly GCA_016192435.1). Lineage (GTDB taxonomy): Bacteria > Pseudomonadota > Gammaproteobacteria > Burkholderiales > Rhodocyclaceae > Sulfuritalea. Next base: position 10,141 of record JACPUD010000016.1, read on the forward strand.
CCGCCGTCGTGCAAGCTGACGGCCGCCGGCAAGATTCGCCGTCTGCCGTTTCCGCCGAAGGTCACGGTGCCGCTGTCGCAGCATATCGGCAAGGTGCCGCGGCCCATCGTGCGCGTCGGCCAGGAGGTGCTGCGCGGCCAGCCGATCGCCAGGAGCGACGAGTGGCTGTCGGTGCCGCATCATGCGCCGCTGTCCGGCGTGGTCGAGTTCATCGGCCTGCGTCCGGGCATGCGTGGCGCCTGGGTCGAATCCATCGTCATTCGCGCCCATCCCGGCGCGACGCAGGAAGATCTCTGGGGCCGGCCGCGCGATCTGTCGCAGGCCAGCGGCCAGGATATCCTGCAGGCGATCTGGGATACCGGCATGGTCGGCCTCGGCGGCGCCGCCTTTCCGACCCACGCCAAGCTCTCGGTGCCGAAGCAGGCCAAGGTGCATACCCTGGTGGTGAATGGCTGTGAGTGCGAGCCCTACCTGACCTGCGATCACCGCGTCATGGTCGAGCATGCGCAGGACCTGATCCACGGCATCCGCTATGCCATGCGCGCCACCGGCGCGGTGCGCGCCATCATCGGCGTCGAGGACAACAAGCCCGACGCCGTCGCGGTGCTGCGCCAGGCCATCGCCTGGGCCGGCGCCGGCGGCGCGTTTCCCGAGGGCACGATCCATGTCGAGGCGGTGCCGACCAAGTACCCGCAGGGTGCCGAGCGCATGCTGATCATGGCCTTGTTCGGCACCGAGATGCCGGCTGGCGGCCTGCCCATCGCGCTCGGCATGGTGGTCAGCAACGTCGGCACGCTGGCTGCGCTGGGGGCTTTGCTGCCGGCCGGGCGCGGCCTCACCGAGCGCGTGGTGACCATCACCGGCCCCGGCGTGGCGCGGCCGGGCGACTATCGCGTGATCCTCGGCACGCCGCTCAAGTTCGTGCTCGACTACGCCGGCGTGCCGGCGGTCGATGCGCTCGACGCGCGCCAGGTAATCCTCGGCGGGCCGATGATGGGCCAGGCCATCGGCTCGCTCGACGTACCGATCACCAAGGGCGTTTCCGGCGTGCTGGTGTTCCGCCACGAGGACATGGTCGAGCGCGAAGCGCGCCAGACCTATCCCTGCATCAAGTGCGGCGAGTGCGTCGAGTCCTGCCCGATGGGCCTCAATCCCTCGACCCTGGGCATGCTCGCTGCCAAGCGCGAATACGACCAGATGGGCGAGCGTTATTTCCTCGGCGACTGCTTCGAGTGCGGCTGCTGCACCTATGTCTGCCCGTCCAACATTCCGCTGGTGCAGCAGTTCCGCGTCGCCAAGCAGATCCTGCGCGAGAAGGCCGCAGCATGAAATTGCAAAAGGCATTTGGTCCGCAGATTTCGCAGATTTTCGCAGATGAAAAAAGGCTCCGGGTCCGTTACGTGCCCGCCGAGCCTTTGGCGCCGGCCGTTGGTTTGTCAAATCTGCGCAATCTGCGAAATCTGCGGACTGATTCGAGGTGCTTCGCATGAATCCAGCGCCCATCGAAATCCGCTCCGCACCGCACGTGCAGGGGCCGAAGAGCGTCGAGACCATCATGCGGCATGTGGTGTATTCGCTGCTGCCGATCTGCGCCTTCTATGTCTTCCAGTACGGCATCTCGGCGCTGGCTTCGATCCTCGTCGTCACCGCCGCCTGTCTGCTTGCCGAGCGCTACTTCGTGCGCACCGGCACCCAGGCCGGACGCCTCTCGGACTACTCGGCCGTCATCACCGGGCTGCTGCTGGCGCTGACCCTGCCGCCGGGCTTCCCGCTGTGGATGGGGGCCGTCGCCGGTCTGGTCGCGATCGCGCTGGGCAAGGCGCTGTTTGGCGGCATCGGCTTCAACGTCTTCAACCCGGCGCTGGTTGGCCGCGCCTTCGTCCAGGCGGCGTTCCCCACCGCCATCGCGACCTATACGCCGTCCTTTCTGGCCGGACGCTTCACCGAGTTCATTCCCTCGTCGCTGGCCTGGCCGCTGATGATTCCGGCCGACGCGGCGACCTGGCTCAAGGCGAAGAATCTCGATGCCCTGGCCGGCGCCACGCCACTGGCGAAATGGAAGTTCGACGGCGTGCTGGCCAATGCCGGCGACCTGCTGACTTCGCTCTCCGGCAACATGGCGGTGGGTCCGGCGCCGCTGCTGATCCTGGTCTGCGGCGCCTATCTGGCGCTGCGCCGCTTCATGGACTGGCGCATCCCGCTGGCGATCATCGGCAGCGCCGCGCTGACCGCCTGGCTGCTGTTCGCCTTCGACCCGGTGCGCTACCCGAATCCCTTTTTCATGCTGTTCTCCGGCGGCCTGATCCTCGGCGCCGTGTATATGGCGACCGACATGGCGACCTCGCCGGTGACGCCCAAGGGCATGTGGGTCTATGGCGCGCTGATCGGCTTGCTTACCGTGGTGATCCGCTACTACAGCGGCCTGCCGGAAGGCGTCATGTACGCGATCCTGATCGCCAATGCCGCTTCGCCGCTGATCGAGAGGATCACCCAGCCGGTGCCCTTCGGCCGCGGCGTGCTCAACCGCCACAAGCGCGCCACCTATCCGCTGAACCCCGGCTACATTTCGCGCGAGGAAGCCGGCGCGGTGACGCCGAAGAAGCGCTTCCTGCCCAAGAAGCCGAAAAAATGACCAAGAACGACAATCCCCCCGGCCCCCTTTCCACGAAAGGGGGTGACAACGGTTCAGCCGCTGGCGCGGCTTCCGGGTTCGTAGCTGGCCCCGCCTTGGGGCGGCCCGGCGGCGGGGCCGCGTCGGCGAAGGCCGAGGACGGTGCGCGTGTGATACCCATCGCGGTCGTCCAGCCTGCGGTCGTCTCGCCGACGTCGCCCACCGCCGCGATGATCCGCACCCTGGGCCTGGTCTCCGCCATCTGCGGCCTGATCATCGTCGGCGCCTACCAGGGCACCTATGACGCGGTCGCCGCCAACAAGCGCATCGCTACCGAGCGCGCCGTGTTCAAGGTGATACCGGCGGCGCAGTCGATTGCCGAATACGTCGCGCTGCCGGGTGGCGGCATTGCGCCAAGAGTTGGCGCTGGCGACACGGCGCCCGGCGGCGTGAAATTCTTCGCCGCCTACGACGCCGGCGGCAAGCTCGCCGGCATCGCCGCCGAAGGCGGCGCCAAGGGCTACGCCGACACCGTGCGCATCATGTTCGGCTACTCGCCGGACTGCCAGTGCGTGGTCGGCATCGGCGTGGTCGCCATGCGCGAGACGCCGGGCATCGGCGACAAGATCATCACCGACAAGAACTTCCTCGCCAACTTCAACGCGCTCGACGTCAAGCTCAAGGCCGACCTCTCGGCGCTGGCCAACGAGGTCAAGGCGGTCAAGCACGGCGCCAAGATCAATCCGTGGCAGATCGACGCGATTGCCGGCGCCACGATCACCTCGCGCGCGGTGGGCAAGGCGATCAACGATTCGGCGCAGGTCTTGCTGCCGCGCCTGGTTCCCAATCTCGACAAGCTCAGGAGCAAATCATGAATTCGTCCACCGCAGTGACCTGGGATGAATTCATGGAAGGCGTCTGGCGCCAGAACCCGGTGTTCGTCATGGTGCTGGGCATGTGCCCGACCTTGGCGGTCACGGTCTCGGTGGTGAATGCGCTGTCGATGGGGGTGTCTACGATGCTGGTGCTGATCGCCTCCTGCGGCCTCGTGTCGATGATGCGCAATATCACGCCGAAGGAAGTGCGCATCGCCGTCTACATCGTGATCATAGCCACCTTCGTCACGGTGGTCGATTATGCGATCCAGGCCATCAGCCTGACGCTTTACGACGCGCTCGGCGCCTTCATCCAGTTGATCGTGGTGAACTGCATCATCCTCGGCCGCGCCGAGGCGCATGCCGCGAAGAATCCTCCGCTGCCGGCCATGATCAATGCCGCGGGCATGGGTGTCGGCTTCACCATCGGTCTTCTGGCGCTGGGCACGGTGCGCGAGATCCTCGGTGCCGGCACGCTGTTCGGCGCGGCGCTGTTCGGCGCCCAGTTCCAGCCCTGGGTGATCATGGTGCTGCCGCCCGGCGGCTTCTTCGTGCTCGGCGCCTGGCTGCTGCTGTTCTCGTGGATCGCGCGGCGCAAGCTGCGCAAGCAGCGCGGTGCGCCGCTGGAGGCAACCCAGAATGCATGAATCCGCCTTCCAGATTTTCATCAATGCGTTGCTCGCCAACAATTTCGTGCTGGCGATGTTCCTCGGCCTGTGTCCTTTCCTCGGCGTTTCGGGCAAGCTCGACACGGCCTTTCCGATGGGTGTGGCGACCACTTTCGTGATGCTGGTGGCTTCGCTTTGCGCCTACGGCCTGAACCTGCTGCTGTCGGCCTTCCACCTCGAATTCCTGCGCCTGATTTCCTACATCGTGATCATCGCTTCGGCGGTGCAGCTGGTCGAAATGGTGCTGAAAAAGTACAGCCCGAAGCTGTTTCGCGCGCTGGGCATCTACCTGCCGCTGATCACCACCAACTGCGCCGTGCTCGGCGTCGCGCTGTTCCAGACCGCGCGCGAATACGACTTCGCCCAGTCCGTCACCTTCAGCGTCGGCGGCGGCGCCGGCTTCACCCTGGCGCTGGTGCTGATGGCCAGCGTGCGTGAGCGCCTGACGCTGTCCAACGTGCCCGACCTGGCGCAGGGCACGGCCCTGTCCTTGATACTGGCGGGCATTCTGTCGCTGTCCTTCATGGGCTTTGCCGGACTGGGCGGCTGATGGGCACTTACCTGCTCACTGTCGGCCTGATCTTCGCCATCATGCTCGGCGGCATCGCCGTCGAGCGCCTCTACCGCCGCTTCGCCGCGAAGAACCCGCAGCTCGGCCCCTTCCGCGACAGCAGCAAGTGCGGCTGCTGCGCGGCCGGCAGCGGCTGCAGCGACGGGTCCTGTGCGGAACCGGAGGCGCCGCCTCGTCACTGATCTGTCATTTCCGGAGCCAATGCCATGCCGCTAGCCAAGCCCCCCGTGCCTCCCCCCGCCAGGATCTGGTCCGCCGTCCTTGCCGAGTCGCGCCGCATCACGCCGCTCGACTCGCGCGAGGAAGTGCGCCATCTGCTGTTCCATATCGGCAACCTGTCCTTCGATGCGGCGCCCGGCAATTGCATCCGCGTCCTGGCGCCGGGACAGTTCGGCAACCGGCACCACACGCGCCTGTATTCGCTGATGGACCTGGAGCGGCGCGGCGATGCCACCGAGTTCGCCATCTGCGTGCGGCGCTGTACCTACATCGACGATTTCAACGGTGAGCAATACCCGGGCATCGCCTCCAACTACTTGTGCGACCTGCGTGTCGACGACGTCATCGAGTTCGCCGGCCCGGTCGGCTATCCCTTCGTGATTCCGGATAACAAGAATGCCGATATCCTGATGCTGGGCATGGGCACCGGGATTGCACCCTTCCGTACCCTGATCCGCCAGATCTACGAAAAGATCGGCGGCTGGAAGGGCAGGGTCAGGCTGTTCTACGGCGCCAGGAGCCCGCTGGAAATGCTCTACATGAACGACGAGAACAACGATCTCGCCAATTACTACGACCAGCCGACCTTCAAGGCCTTCCAGGCCGTTAGCCCGCGCCCGCATTTCGACGCGCCGGTGGCGCTGGACCAGGCCCTGGCACAGAACGCGGCGGAAGTCTGGGACATGATGCAGCGCCGGGATACGCGGGTTTTCATCGCCGGCACCGGGAACACGCTGGCCATGCTCGACCAGGCCATGGTCGAACTGGCCGGCTCGGCCCGGGACTGGGTGGCGGTGCACGACAAACTGCGCAGCAGCGGACGCTGGAGCGAAGTGCTGTACTGAAGGTGGCGGACCCGTCTTCAGCGCGGGCGTAGCGTCACCGCGCAGTGAACCTGCCTGGGGCACAGCACGGCGCGTACCAGCCGTTCCGGCATGCCTTCCTGCCAGGACGAGTCGGACGGGTAGGAGTAGATGCGGATATGCCAGACCGCGCCGGCTTCGCGCACCAGTTGGATGTTCGCCTTGAAGGCTTTTTCCGCATCGGCACCCGAGCGGTGCAGCTCGCTATGCAGCAGCTTCAGCACGGCTTCAGACTGCGGATCGATCAATTCCGGATGCGCCAGGTCGCGGTCTGCGATGCAACGGATGTAATGCGTATAGATCTGCGTGCCCTCGCCGCCGATCCAGCAGTCGAAGCCGATGTCCGACTGCGTGACTTCAGCCGTCTGGGCGCGGGCGGGACCGATCGCCAGCAACACGCCGCATAGAATCGCACAGGCATATCTCATGGTGAAATCATACGCCGGCCGCGGCCGGTGCGATGCGGAAAATTGGCACGGGCGCGGCTACGGGGTGATCGAGGCGATACGCAGGCCGCCATCGATGGACATCAGTTACTATGTCTAAAGTACAAGGTCGGCGGGCTTTTATCCAAACTATTCAAATGAACAATCATCACGATCGTGAGCTGGAACTGTCGGTGCGGCTGATGGAACACCTGGTCGTGCCGACGTTCGTGCTGGATGCCGACTGCCGGGTCATCATCTGGAACCGTGCCTGCGAACGTCTGACCGGCATCAAGGCAGGCGAGGTCATCGGTAGCCGCGAACACTGGCGCGGCTTCTACAACGAGCCGCGCCCCTGTCTGGCCGACCTGATCGCCCAGGGCCGCACCGAGGAGATCGACGCGCTCTACGTCGATCACGATCACGCGGCGACCGATGCCGTGCCGGCCCACGGCCGCCGCGCGGAGAACTGGTGCGTCATGCCGCAGTTGGGCACGCGGCTTTATCTCGCCATCGATTCCGGTCCCATCTTCGACGAAACCGGCAAGCTGATTGCCGTGGTGGAGACCCTGCGCGACATGACGGCGCAGAAGGAAGCGCAGGCGGCGCTGCAGCGCCTGGCCAACCGCGACGGCCTGACCGGGGTGGCCAACCGGCGCTGCCTGGATGAAACCCTGCAGGCAGAATGGGCGCGCGGTACGCGGGATGGCAAGCCGCTTTCGCTGGTCCTGCTCGACGTCGACCACTTCAAGGGCTACAACGACATTTTCGGCCATCAGGGCGGGGATGCCTGCCTGAAGGCGCTTGCCGCCGCGATGGTGACGTCCTGCCTGCGTTCGGTCGATCTGATCGCGCGCTACGGCGGCGAGGAATTCGCCGCCATCCTGCCCGGCACCACGGTCGACGGCGCGCTTACGGTAGCCCGGCGCATCGGCGCCGAGATTGCGGCGCTGAAGCTGCCGCATCCCGGCAACAATCGCGTCGGCCATGTCTCGGTCAGCCTCGGTGCGGCCACCGTGGTGCCCGATCGCACGCTCGAAGCGAAGGATCTGGTAGCGGCCGCCGACCGCGCGCTGTATGCTGCAAAGGCGGCCGGACGCAATTGCGCAATCCATGTCGAGCAACTCGACGAGGGGCGACGGCTGAACCAGGTGCCGGCAGCCTGATGCCGTTCCCGCATACCGGTCGAATTGCGCGGGCTGCCCCGCGACAATGCCGTTCGACTTTTGAAATTAGCTGCAGGTAGAATCCAGGCATGGACACTACCCGCCGCCTCGGCGTTGCCATCGTCATAGTATTGATTGCCTTGGCGGGCGTGCTGACCACCCAGCGATCCGCATCGCTGCCGCCGCTGCGCATCGGCGTGCTGCATTCCCTGACCGGTACCATGGCGGCCAGTGAGCGGCCGCTGGTGGATGCGGCACGACTGGCGGTGGAGGAAATCAATGCCGCCGGCGGTTTGCTCGGCCGGCCGGTCGAAATCCTGGTTGCCGACAGCCGTTCCGATCCGGCTGCGGCGGCAGCCGAAGCCGAACGGCTGATCGTGGCGGAAGGCGTCAGCGCATTGTTTGCCTGCTGGACCTCGGCCTGCCGCAAGGCGCTGCTGCCAGTGGTGGAGCGGCATCGCCATTTGATGTTCTTTCCGCTCCAGTATGAAGGCCTGGAACAGTCGCCGAATATTTTCTATACGGGCCTTGCGCCCAACCAGCAGATCCTGCCCGGGACGCGCTGGGCCCTGGACCATCTTGGCAGGAAAATCTATCTGCTGGGTTCCGACTACATTTTCCCACGCACCGCGAACCGCATCATCCGCGACCTGGCGCAAGTCGGCGGCGGCGAGCTGTTGGCCGAGCGCTACCGGCCGCTGGGCGACGCCAGCTTCGATGAGATCGTCGCCGAACTGCAGGACCTGAAACCTGACGTGGTGCTCAATACCCTGAACGGCGACAGCAATCTGCATTTCTTCCGCGCCCTGCATGCCGCCGGACTGGACGCCTTGCCGGTGATGTCCTTCAGCATCGCGGAGGGCGAGTTGCGGGCGATGGGGCTGGCCAAAGCACATCCCAATCACTATGCCGTATGGAGCTACTTCGGCAGCCTGCCGGGGGAGGCCAACCGGCGTTTCGTTGCCGCCTTCCAGGCACGCTACGGTACGGATCGGGTAACCAGCGGTCCGATCGAGGCGGCCTATGTCAGCATCAAGCTCTGGGCGCAGGCGGTGCGCGATGCCGGCAGCGAGAAACCCGGCCTGGTCAATCTCCTGGTGCAGCAGCAGAGCATCGCGGCGCCGTCCGGACTGTTCGCCGTCGACCGCTCGACGCGCCACATGTGGCGACCGGTGCGCATCGGCAAGGAGCGCGCCGACCGGGGCTTCGACCTGGTGTGGGATTCGGGCGTCGCGCTGCGGCCGATGCCTTTCCCCGACTATCGTTCGCACGTCGCCTGGCAGCAGGTGCAGTTGGCGCCATGAAAAAGCTGCCGCCGCTGATGATCGTCGCCCGCCTGTCGATCAGCTACCTGCTGGTGGCGGTTCTGCCGCTGGCCGGTCTGGCCCTGTATTACCAGGTCTCGTTCGAGGCTGCGCTGCGCAAGACCGTGCTGCAGAGCCTGGCCGTCATTGCCGACAAGAAAGTCGACAAGATCGAAACCTACATAGGCGAGCGCATGAGCGATGCGCAGCAGGCCAGCCACAGCGCCACGGTCAGGGAGGCGATCGCCAGCTTCGGACCGGCCTTCCGCCGGGGCGGGCTGCGCGCACCCGACTATCTGGCCGCCGAACTCCGCCTGCGCGAGATGCTGGCCGGCATGCAAGGGGCGGATTACCACGACCTGCTGTTGATCGATGCCGCCGGCGACGTGGTGTTCTCCACGGCGGGCGAACAGGATCTGGGCACCAACCTGAGAACCGGCCCCTGGCGCGACACCCAGCTGGCACAGGGGTTCGAACTGGCGCTGGGCACGCTGCAGACCCATCTCACCCGCTTCAAGCCCTATCCGCCCTCGGGGCAGCGCGCGGCGGCCTTTCTGGTGTCGCCGGTGCTCAGCGAAGGCGTACTGGTGGGAGCGCTGGCCTTGCAGGTGGATCTGGAGCGGCTCCAAGCGGTGGTTACCGACCGTAGCGGCCTGGGCGCTTCCGGCGAAGTCGCGCTGGCTCAACGCGACGGTGACGGCGTCCTGTTCACCGCACCCCTCAACATGAAGCCCGACGCCGCCTATCGCTTCCGGCTGGCCTTGACGGCGACACCCTACCCGATGCAGCAGGCGCTGGCTGGCAGCCGCGACACGGGGATGGTCCAGGATTTCAACGGCGTCGAAAGCGTGGCGGCCTGGCGTTACCTGCCATCGCTGGGCTGGGGCATGGTGGTGAAGACCGATGCCGCGGAGGCGCTGGCGCCGGTGGCGCGCTTGCACCGCTTGAGCTATCTCGCGCTGGGGCTGTTCCTGTTGTTTTCCGCAGTCGCCGCGGTGTGGCTCGGACGTTCGCTGTCGCGTCCGGTGCGGCGGCTGACGGCGATTGCCGAAGAGATCGCCGGCGGCAATCTGTCCCGCCGCGCGCCCAGTGGCGGCGGCGACGAACTGGGACGGCTGGCTGACGCCTTCAACCACATGACGGATGAGCTGGTGGCGGCCCGCGTCGACCTCGAAGCCCGGGTGCTGGCACGCACGGCCGAGTTGGCCGAAGCGAATCACCAACTGCAGGCGAGTCTGTCGAAGCTCGACGAAGCGCAGCGCATTGCCGAGGTAGGGTCGTGGGAACTCGATCTGGTCAGCGGCAAACTGCTTTGGTCGGACGAGATATTCCGCATCTTCGAAATCGAGCGCAAGAATTTCAGCGCCACCTACGAGGCCTTCCTCAACGTGGTTCATCCGCAGGACCGGGACCCCGTCAGCCGGGCCTATGCGGACTCGCTGGCGGCCCGCACGCCCTATGAAATCACCCATCGTCTGCTGATGGCGGATGGGCGCATCAAGTGGGTGAACGAACGCTGCGAATCCGAATACGACGAACAGGGCAAGGCGCTGCGCTCGCTCGGAACGGTACAGGACATCACCGAGCGCAAGCGCGCCGAGCAGGCTCTGCTTGCCTCGGAATTGTTTGCCAAGGAGACCATCGATGCGATCCCGGCCCACATGTGCGTGCTCGACCGAAACGGGCGGATCATGGCGGTCAATCAGGCGTGGCGAGAGTTCTACGAGAACAACCCGGCGCCGGCCCAGGGCCTGAATTATTTCCTCGGCGCCGATTATCTGCAGACCTGCACTGCCGCCACCGGCCCCGGCGCGGAAAATGCCGAGCAGATGGCGGAGGGCATACGCCGGGTGATCAGCGGCGAGTGTGAGGCATTCACCATCGAATATCCCTGTCATGGCCCGGATGAACGCCGCTGGTTCATCGCCAGGGTGACGCGCTTCCATGGCGACAGCGGCAACGTCGTCGTGACCCACGACAACATTACGGCGAAGAAACAGGCCGAGGCCGCGATCCAGCTTTATGCCAGCGTGTTCGAGCACAGCGCCGAAGCCATCGTGATCAGCGACGCCGACAATCGCATCCTGGCCGTGAATGCTGCATTTACCCTGTTGACGGGCTATGCCAGCGACGAGGCAGTCGGCAGGAATCCGGGTTTCCTCGCCACCGGGCAGACTCCTGCGACAATCTACCGCGAAATGTGGACCGCGCTCAAGGAGAGCGGCTCCTGGCAGGGCGAGATCTGGGATCGACGCAAGGACGGCACGGTCTATCCGAAATGGCTGTCGCTGTCGGTGGTGCGCGACGCCGCCGGCCAGATCACCCATTACATCGGCAGCTTTGCCGACCTCTCCGAGCGCAAGGTGGCCGAACAGCGCATCACGCACTTGGCCAACCATGACGCCCTGACCGGCCTTTTCAATCGGCTCAGCCTGAAGGAAAGACTGGAGCAGGCCCTGGCGACGGTGAGGCGGGAGCATCGCGCCCTGGCGGTGCTGTTCATCGATATGGATCGTTTCAAGGCCATCAACGATTCCCTGGGACACGCGGTGGGCGACGAGATGCTGTTGGAAGTGGCCCGACGCCTGCGCGACGAAGTGCGCGACAGCGATATCGTGGCGCGTCTTGGCGGCGACGATTTTGTCGTGGTGCTGACCGATGTCGAAGGGGCCAACGCGGCGGCCCGGGTGGCGGACAAACTGCTGCGCGTGCTGGGGCAGCCCTACCGGATTCGCGAGCACCAATTGCACTCGACGCCCAGCATCGGCGTCGCTTTCTTCCCGATTGACGGCGAAGACGGCGAAACCCTGTTGAAGAGCGCCGATACGGCGATGTATCACGCCAAGTCCCAGGGACGCAACAACGTCCAGTTCTTCACCGCGGCGATGAACCAGGCGGCGATCGAGCGGCTGCGCCTGGACCATGACTTGCGGGTGGCGCTGGAGCAGGGCCAGTTTGAACTGCATTACCAACCCAAGCTGGAAGCCTGCGCCAACTCCGAGAGTTGCGATGCCTGCGACGATCGCATCTGCCGCGTGGTCGGGGTCGAAGCGCTGGTGCGCTGGCGTCATCCGCGCGACGGACTGATCTCGCCGCTGAAATTCATTCCCGTGGCCGAGGAAACCGGCTTGATCCTGCCGCTGGGCGAATGGGTGCTGGACGAAGCCTGCCGGCAGCTGCGCGCCTGGCGGGATGCAGGCATCGCGGGCGCGACCATGGCGGTTAACCTGTCGGCTCACCAACTGGGGTCGCCCAGCTTGCTCGGCTTCGTCCGGGAAACCCTGGTACGCCACGGCTTGACCGGCGCCGATCTGGAACTCGAAATAACCGAATCGGCAGTGATGGACGACCCCGCTGCCAGCATAGGCAGACTTAACGCCTTGCGCGAACTCGGCGTCAAGCTGTCGATCGACGACTTCGGCACCGGCTATTCATCGCTCAGCTACCTCAAGCTGCTGCCGATACACACGCTGAAGCTCGACCAGTCCTTCGTGCGGGACATCGAGAGCGACCCCAACGACGTCGCGATCTGCACCGCCACCATCGCCCTGGCCCACAATCTCGGACTGACGGTGGTTGGCGAGGGCGTCGAGACGGAAGCACAGCACCGCTTCCTCGCTGGTCACGGCTGCGACTTCCTGCAAGGCTACCTGTTCAGCAAGCCCGTTGTTGCGGCCGAGGCGCTGGCATTCATGCGCCAGCGCAACATGCCGGAAACGGCTTCAGCATTACCTGCAACCACGGCTTGACTCCTGCGCGGAAGTCGCTGCGGTGTCGGTCTTGTAGCCAGGGATTCGGGTCGGCGAATCGACGCTATTTCTTTCGTATCGAATAATTTGATATGCGCCAGCGCCGGACGTTTTGTCTGCGCCGCAACATGTTGATTGGCTACCGGAATGTCCTGTATGCGCGTGCTGCCGGGAGACCGGCAGGCATACTACTTTTGCAATAAATCCACATATAAACATAAAGCTAGCGGGATTGACAACAGCAAAATCCAGCTCAAAATCCAGTTCGTAGCCACATCATCAGTACCGGTTCCGCATTCGGTCTGATGCCAGGCACCTGCTGTGTGGCAAGCACGACCGACCACCGGCGAAACAACCGGGTCCAGTTCAGATGAATGACTTCCATGCCATAAAAGCGCCGGATGACATCGCCAGGCTGGTGGCGACCAATGCCCGACTTGATATGGTGACCGTGAAATGCTTTTGCAGCCAACAGTACGGGAAATACATCAGCTGCTTCGTCGATGCAGGCAACAGAACAGCCCCGTTCCTCGCCAGGGCCCTGGGCGGCGATGTCCTGGGGGGCGCGATAGTGTCATTCGTGATTGCCATACCGCCGGACTTTTTCTGCGATCAACGCGATGGAAACCAACTCGTCAAGGGCGGCAAATGTCTATGCCGGCGGGGCTACAGCCAGGTCAATTCGAAGCTTGCACCCTAAGCGGCCGGGTTGCCGCAGCCCTGCATGTGCGCCGGTGAATCCGGCCTGCGCCGCCAGTCGCCGACGGCCCGTCGTTGCGGCAGAGCCGCGCCGCGCTACTGGCTCTGGATATCCGCGGGCAGAGTCCATGCCCGCAGCGCGCGCAGCAGCGATCGCTTCTTGGCCTGATGCGCCTGCATGCGGCGCAGGATGTCGTCCAGGGTGCGCATGGCCTCGGCGATGTGCGGCCCCTTGTTGAGCATCACGCATTCCGCCCGCTCGCCCATGGCGGCGTCGGTGATTTCGGCGCGCGACGGCAGGCCGGTCTTGGCCAGCGTCTCCAGCACCTGGGTGGCCCAGATCACCGGCATGTGCGCGGCTTCCGCGGCCCAGAGGATCTCTTCCTGGACCTCGGCCAGGCGTTCGTAGCCGCACTCGACGGCGAGGTCGCCGCGCGCGATCATGATCCCTGCCGCCTGGCTCGCCATCGCCGAGAAAAGCAGTTCCGGAAGATTCTCGAAAGCCCGTCGCGTCTCTATCTTGAGCACGATGCCGAGATCGGGCTTGCCGAGCTGGCGCAAACCGGTGCGCAATGTCGCTATGTCGCTGGCGCGCTGCACGAAGGACAGACCCACGAGGTCCGCCTCCTGGGCCACGACGGCCAGGTCTTCGAGGTCCTTGCCGGTCAGGGCGGGCAGTTTGAGCTGGCTGTCCGGCAGGTTGATGCCCTTGTCGCTGGCGAGCTTTTCGCCGCAGTCCCGGGCGTGGGTGATTTCCACCTCCAGCCAGTTCTTTTCGATGCCCCGGATCACCCCACCGATGCGGCCGTCATCGAACCAGATGCGTTCGCCGACGCAGACGTCCTTGAAAATCTCGGGCAGCGTACACGCGACGGCAGCAACGGGTTGCTGCTGCTTCTTTTTCGCTTTGAAGACCGGCGCGTGATTCGCGGCGCGCGTCAGGTGCAGGATATCGCCGCGCGCCAGGTGCAACAATCCCTCCGCGCGCGGCAGGTCGGACACGGCGCTGGATCGCGGACGAGCGCCTTTGCGGCGTCGCTTGAGGCGGGTAGCGGCGACCAGGTAGGCGGTGCGGACGCATTCCGCGAGAACGCCGGCATCTTCGCGCAGCACCACATGAAGACTGCGTTTGGCGCCGCGCGCGTCGGTCAGGTCGATGTGGTCGCCCAGCTCCAGTTGTGCCAGCCATGCCGCGTCGACGCCGACGTGGGCCGACGCGCCGCTCACCGGGGTGCTTGCCCCATTGGCGCGCAAGCCGACCAGGCAGGGCATCAACACCCGGCCGAACTCGTCGCGCAGGGGCCGCAGCTTGAGTACCGGGTCGCCCGCGGGAAGCGCGCCGGTGCGCAGCTTCGGCCCGCCGACATCCATCAGGATGCGCACCGGGCGCCGTTCCGCCTTCGCCGCGCGGCGCACGTTGGCGGCCATGGCGCGCCACTGGTCGGCGGTGTCGTGGGCGCAATTGATGCGGGCGATATCCATCCCGGACTGCACCAGTTGCCTGACCAGGCCATAGTCTGCGGCGGCCTCCGTGGACAAGGTGACCATGATGCGCACGGCTCTTTCCGCCGGCGGCGCGCCGAGCAGTTCGTCGGTGTGCCGTTCGAGCAGTTTCCGGCTGCTCTCCATGCCCACCGGTTCATCTTCCAGCGGCGGCCGCCAGGGCTTGCCGGTCATCCGGTGCAGGATGCCGAGCACCTTGTCGAGATTGGCCAGGACATGGGATTCGGCCCGTCCGAGCGAGGACAGGCCCACCCGTGCCAGCGATTCCTGCAAGGGGCGGCGGTCGCTCTGGCGCAAGCGCAGGTAATGGGCGAAATTGCGGGCGCTGATCCGATAGCCGGGGTCGAGATTCTCCAGGTGCGGCGCCAAGCTATTTTCGTAGGCCAGCAATTTGCCGCGCAAGGTCCATAGCTGTCCGATAATGGCGTCGCAACTGGCCTGATCCCAAGTGTCTGCAGGCTGTCCGTCGGGAGCGGCGGCAGGACGCGAGGCGTTTTTTTTCGCGGCGGACTTGGCCCGCACTTTTTTCGTCGATGAAGGAGTCTGCGCGGCCATGGTGTCCGATGATTTCAACGGTTCAAATCCGGTGTGAACGAGGCGCCGGCGTCGGCCAGGCGCGTTGCAAAGGCAGAGGCTAGTTTAGGCCAATAATGTGGCGGGCATGCGCTCGAGGACCGGATTGCGCAGCGGTACCCGTTTCTCGCCGTGTCATCAGCGCCAACTCTTGCGGCACCCGGTCAGGGCGGGAGCTCGCCGTCCTCTGGTTTGGCCGGCGCGATGCGGTGCGAGGCCCAGCTCAGTGCGTACCCGGCCACGACCCCAAGGTCATCGGCGATCCAGTCGGCCCAATCGGCGCGGCGGTAGGTCGTGAAGGATTGAAGTATCTCGATCAGGCCGCCGAACATCGCCAGACCGGCCAAGAGCGCGATGCTGTGCTTCGGATAGCCGCGCAGTCCGAAAACCGCGAGCGCGAAGAAGCCGATGAAATGGTTGCTCTTGTCCCAGCCGGTGGTCGGAAGTTCGGCGGTGGTGGGCGCCAGCGAGAGCACCAGGACCGCTGCGGCGCTGGTCCAGAAGCTGTATTTCCAGAAAGTGTTTGCGCTCATTCGGGGAATGCCAGGCAGGCGCAGCATCGCTTGCGAAGCCCCGATGGTAATCCGGCTGGCGATTGCCGGTGAGCAGGTGCACCTGCCTTGCGCCGCCAGCCTCCATGCCGGGCCCTGAGCCAAGCCGCTCGGGCGCCATGTCGCCGTACCGTCAGCGCCAACTCTTGCGCTGGGCTTAGTCGCTGCCTTCCTCGAACCAGCGCAGCTTGTCGCGCAGGGTGACGACTTCGCCGACGATGATCAGGGTCGGGGCGCGCAGATTGGCGGCTTCGGCCAGGGCGGGCAGGGTGGTCAGGGTGCCGGTGACGGTGCGCTGGCTGGGCTGGGTGCCATGCTGCACGATGGCGGCCGGCCAGTCTGCGGGCAGGCCGTGTTCCATGAGCTTGGCGCACAGATGCGGCAGGCCCGACAGGCCCATGTAGATGACCACCGTCTGGCGCCGCCGGGCGAGGCCGGGCCAGTCCAGGTTCATGCTGCCGTCCTTGAGGTGGCCGGTGACGAAGACGCAGGCCTGGGCGTGGTTGCGGTGGGTCAGCGGGATGCCGGCGTAGGAGGCGACGCCGGCCGCGGCGGTGATGCCGGGCACCACCTCGAAATTGATGCCGTCGGCGTGGAGGGTTTCGACTTCCTCGCCGCCGCGGCCGAAGATGTACGGGTCGCCGCCCTTGAGCCTGACCACGCGCTTGCCGGTCCTGGCCAGGCGCACCAGCAGCTGGTTGATCTGCTCCTGGGGAATGGCGTGGTTGCCTCGTTCCTTGCCGGCATAGATGCGCTCGGCATCGGGACGGGCGAGGTCGAGCACGGCTTTCGAGACCAGGTTGTCGTAGACCAGGACATCGGCTTCGCCGATCAGGCGTGCGGCTTTCAGGGTCAGCAACTCGGGGTCGCCGGGACCGGCACCGACCAGATAGACCCAGCCGGCTTGGGCAGGAATTGGTTTCATGGGGTTGAATGCTAGCGCAGCTTTTACGCTTGCTGCTTGATCAGGAACAACCGCCACCGCAACTTCCGCAGCCGCTCTTGGCGGTCGGGCTGCTGCAGCCGCCGCGGAAAATGAACTGGAATTCCCCCGGCTGGACCTCGGTAAAGTCCAGCGTGGTGTTCTCCAGCAGGGGCTGGCTGGGCGGCGCGATCAGGATCATGACGCCGCCGCCGACGTCGAGCACCAGATCGTCTTCGCGCTCCTCGTCGAAACCCATGCCGTAGACCAGTTCGCCATCGTCTGCGTCGAGCTTGGCGGCGACGCGCAGCATCGGCTTGCTCTCGGCTTGTTCGGCGGCGGCACGCGCGATCTGTTCGGCGGCGAGAGGGGTCAGGGTGAACATGGGATGGCTTCCTTGGTATCGGCAGTGAGACAGGCGCGCACATGCTGGACGAACTTTGCCGGCCAGTCGCAGCCGGTGGTGGCGCGCAGATGGGTATAGGAGGCGAGCAGGCGGTGCAGCAGCACGCCGTCGTGCTTGCCGTCGACGCCATAGCCGCGGCGCACGGTGTAGGCGTAGCGGGTGTCGGCGGGCAGGCCGCTAAGGCTCGAATAGTGGAATTCGTGGGCATGCAGCGGGGCCGATGTGGCGCCGACAGTGGATTCGCGCCAGGGATGGTCGGCGTTGGCTTCGAGGATTACATAGCCGCGGCCCACGGGTTTGGCATGCATCTGAATGTCACCAGGGATCACGCCGACCATTTCGGCTTTCCTGCCCTGCCACTCGATGCTGCGCGCCAGGTACATCAGGCCGCCGCATTCGGCATAAGTGGGCAGGCCGCCTTCGATGGCGCGGCGGATGTCGGCACGCAGTGCGGCATTGGCCTCCAGACCGTCGAGGAAGCATTCGGGAAAGCCGCCGCCGATCAGCAGGCCATCGCAGGGCGGCAGTTTCGAATCTTTCAGGGTATCGAAATACACGGTCTGCGCACCAGCCGCGGCCAGCGCATCGAGGTCGTCGGCGTAATAGAAGCCGAAGGCCGCGTCGCGGGCGATGGCGATGCGTACCGGCTTTTCGCGATTCGGCGGCGGCAGCGTGGGCGGCGCCAGGGCCACGTCGGTATGACTGATGGCGAGCAGGCGGTCGAGATCGACCTGGGCGGCAATGCGCTGGCCGATGGCGGCGATGTGTCGTTCGGCTTCGGCGGTTTCGTTCGCCGGCATCAGACCCAGATGGCGTTCGACCAGCGCCAGTTCGGCGTCTTCCTGCACCGCGCCGATCACCGGGACATCGGTGTAGTGCTCGATCACGGCGCGCAGCTTGGCTTCGTGGCGGCGACCGCCGAGGCGGTTGAGGATTACGCCGGCAATGCGGATGTTGCGGTCGAATGCCTGGTAGCCGAGGATCAGCGGCGCGATGCCGCGCGTCATGCCGCGCGCATCGAGCACCAGCACCACCGGCAGGTCGAGCAGGCGCGCCAGCGCGGCATTGCTGTTGGAGCCCTGCAGGTCGAGCCCGTCGTAGAGCCCCTTGTTGCCTTCGACCAGGCAGACCTCGGCGTCGTGGCCGTGGCGGGCGAATTGCTCGCGCAGCTCGGCATCGGGCGAAATGAAGAAATCCAGGTTGTAGCAGGGACGTCCCGCGGCGACCGAAAGCCAGAGCGGGTCGATGTAGTCCGGCCCTTTCTTGAAGGGCTGCACGGAGCGCGCACGCTGGCCGTGCTTGCCGGAACTCAGCGCCGCCGCCAGGCCGATGCTGATGGTGGTCTTGCCCGAGGACTTGTGCGCGGCTGAAATCAGGAAGCGATGCATGCGCGCCGGCCGTACTGCGAAATCAATCCTTGATGCCGGACGCCGCTTCGAGTTCGGCCAGATCGTCCTGCGGCAGGAAGTGCAGGATGCGCACGCCGATCGTGGTCATGGTGAAGGCCAGGCCCAAGCCGCCGACGGCGAGCAGGATTTCCGGCAGGCGGGCGCTGTAGTGATCGACGGCACCGTCCATGAAGCTGCTGGCGACATCGTAGCCGGGGAATATGTCGAGCGGGAAGGCCTGGCCGCCGATGATGAAGACATAGAGCTGAAAGTAGGCGCCGAGGATCACCAGCAGGGCCGCGACATTGACCCAGAGTACCTTGTTGCGGGTACCCGGACTGAACAGCAGGACCAGCGGCAGCAGGCTGCCGAGCAGCACCTGGCCGATCCAGAACTGGCTGGCGAACTCGCTGTCGAACAGGATGAAATATTCGAAGGCGATGTTTTTGGCGAAATAGGCGTTGACCAGGTGCAGCATGAAGGTGAAATACAGCACGGCGGCGACGAAAGTGGCCAGCAGGTTCTTCATGCGCTGAAGGATCAGCGGCGGCAGCGTCATGTTGTTCCACGCGTACATGGTGGTCTGCACCACGAGGAACACGGCCAGGCCCCAGGAGAAGGACATGATGATGAACATCGGCGCCAGCAGGGCGCTGCCGTAGGCCTGGCGCGCAACGAGGAAGGCGAAGATGGAGCCGGTGCCGCTGGTCAGGACCACGCGCCAGATGAAAGTCGCGAGACCCGCCGCCTTGGAGTACGGGTTCATGCGGCGTTCCATCATGGTCCACAGATAGACACCGACCAGGGCATAGAACACCGGATAGAGGATCACGTTCCAGCCGAACACCGAGGTCGGGTTGAAGTGCGTCGCGGCGACCATCAGCCGGTCGGCACGGCCGAGGTCGAGCATGATGACGAACAGGCCGCCGCTCAGCATGGCGATGGCGAGCAGGCCGGACAGCGGCGCGCGCGGCTTGTAGAGCACGCGGCCGAAGACCGAGCCCATCGAGGCGACGTTGAGCACGCCGGAAGCGGCGATGATCAGGAAAATGGCGATCACATGGGGCAGGCCCCAGACGATCTGGTTGTTCATGCCGGTCACGACATGGCCCGAATGCTCCATGTACAGCGCGGCGGCGAAACCGAGCGCCGAGACCAGGCCGCCGATGCCGGCGAGCAGGTAGAAGAAGCCTTCTTCGTGGCGGGGATTGAGGGTAGCCATATTTAACGTGAAACGACAGGATGGGTCGCTGTCGATATCGAGCGAAGCGAGCCGTGCAGTAACCCCCCGCGAGGGGGGCGAAGGGGGGCGGGCCGAGCTTGCCTGCTCATGGCAAGACGATGGTGCGCACGTTTCATGATTTGAGGGTCGCGATCGAAGGCATGAGCGTCAGATACCCTGGTAACGGACGCCGAGGTTGAGGCGCAGATCGCTACGAACTTGCGTGGTCGGTACGCTGGCGATGCGTTTGGCGATGTCGCTGGTCGGATCGCTGAGGTCGCCGAAGGTCATCGCGCCCGTCGGGCAGGATTCGACGCAGGCCGGAGTCTGGCCCTTGTCCACGCGATGCACGCACAGCGTGCAGGATTCGACGCAGCCCTGGCCGCGCGGCACTTCGGGGTTCTGCTCGGTCAGCGGCGCATGGACGAAGGAACGGGCCTTGTAGGGGCAGGCCATCATGCAGTAGCGGCAGCCGATGCACGTGTGGCGGTCGACCAGCACAATGCCGTCGGCGCGCTTCATCGAGGCGCCGGTGGGGCAGACGTCGACGCAGGGCGGGTTGGCGCAGTGCTGGCACATCATCGGCAGCTCGGTCTTGCGGCCGTCGCGGCGGTCGACCAGTTCGATCTTGCGGATCCATTGCGAGTTCTGCCGCGCGTCGGGCAACTTTTCGCTGACGCCGTTTTCGGTGTGGCAGGCGTCGATGCACTTGGTGCACCCCGGTGCGCACTTGCCGGCGTCGATCAGCAGGCCCCAGCGCACGGTGGGCGAGGCCGCGGTGCCGGCCTTGCGCGCTTCCGTGGCGGCCGCAGCTTCGCCGACGGCCATCAGGTGCAGGCCAGGCGCAATCGCGGTGAAGCCGAGACCGGCGACGCCTGCTCCGGCGGCGGCGATGAATTTGCGACGTGGGTTGTTATCGGCGTTACTCATGGCTTCAATCCTGCGGCCTTGAACTTGGCCTTGGGCTGGTGGCACTCGAAGCAGTCGAGCTTGACCGCGACGTAGCTGTGGCAGCTTTCGCAGAAGTTTTCCTTGCCACCCAGCACCGAACCGGTCTTCTGGCTGGCATGGCACTCGATGCAGGCGTTGAGCGAGGCCGGTTCGCCGCGGATGCCGGCGCGCAGCGTGCGGTCGCGCTGGTGCTTGAGCATCTCCATGTGGTTGCGGCGCATTTCGTCGGCCGGTGCAATGCACTTGCCGGGATTGGCGATCTCGATCACCGGCTTGGCCGTGCGGCCGCCTTCGCCGGCAAGAGTTGGCGCTGGCCATACGGTGACCAGCGCGGCGATGAACGCCGTGATGGCGGTGACGAGGAGGCGCAGCAGCTTCATGAGTGAGTTACTCGCCCAGGCCCATCTGGATGTAGCCGGTCGGACAGACATCGGCGCAGATGTGGCAGCCGATGCACTTGTCGTAGTCGGTGGCGACGTAGCGTCCGGTCATGGTCTCGGTTTTCTTGACCTTGTACACCGCGGTCTGCGGGCAATACACGACGCAGTTGTCGCACTCGAAGCACTGGCCGCAGCTCATGCAGCGCTTGGCCTCGGCGATGACTTGCGCTTCGGTCAGCGCGTCGATGCGCTCGTCGAAATTGCCCAGCGCCGAATCCTTGTTCAGGTGCGTAATGTGGCGCTTGTTGCGTGCGGTGTATTGGAAGTGACCGAGGAAGAGCTGGTCGTGCGGAATCACGTAGCGCTCGGAGCGGTTCTCGTAGTTATGCACCACTTCCTTGCTCTTGTCGGTGCCGTGCAGGGCGCCCTTGACCTCGCCCATCTGGACGCCCTTCTCGACGTACTTGCGCATCAGGTCGAAGGCATGCACGTCGATCTTGGGCCGGCGCACCATTTCCTGGCCGGCGAGGAACTGGTCGATGCCGTCGGCGGCAATCGCGCCGTGGCCGACGGCGGTGGTCAGCAGGTGGGGACGGATCACGTCGCCACCGGCGAAGACGCCGGGCTTGCCGGCAACCTGGTAGTTCTTGTCGGCCGCGACCATGCCCTTGCCTGAGTTGAATTCCTCGATGCCGGTGAAATCCACGGCCTGGCCGATGGCGGAAACGATCAGGTCGGCCGGCAGTTCCTTTTCCGTGCCTTCGATGGGCTTGATGTCGAGCCGGCCCGAAATCATCTTTGCCTCGCACTGCTTGACGCGCAGCGCGGTGGCGCGGCCGTCGGCACCCTTGACCACGCCGATCGGCATCCAGCCACCCATGATGGTGATGCCTTCGGCTTCGGCATGCTCGATTTCAGGCTTGCTGGCGGTCATGAAGACGGAGGTCAGCGTGACTTCCGCGCCCTGGCGCAGGGACACGTCGGCCACGTCCTGGGCCATATGGCCGGCGATGGCGCTTTCGAAATCGGTCGGATTGACCTTGTCGATGTGGCCGAGGCGGCGCGCCACGGTGGCGACGTCCATCGAGGTGTCGCCGCCGCCGACCACCACCACGCGCTTGCCGACGGTCTTCAGGCGGCCGTCGTTGAAGGCCTTGAGGAAGGCCGTGGCGGTGACCACGTTGGGTGCGGCGTGCTCAGCCGGATCGCCGGGCAGCGGCAGGGCGCGGCCGGCCTGGGCGCCGAGGCCGAGGAAGATCGCGTCGAAACTGGCGCGCAATTGATCCAGGGTGACGTCGGTGCCGATGCGGGTCTTCAGGTGCACTTCGACGCCGAGATCGAGGATGCGCTGGATTTCGGCGTCGAGCGTGTCGCGCGGCGTGCGATAGCCCGGGATGCCGTAGCGCATCATGCCGCCGAGATATTCATGCTCATCGAATATGGTGCAGCTGTGGCCCTTGAGCGTCAGGTGGTAGGCCGCGGAAAGGCCGGCCGGGCCGCCGCCGATGATGGCGATTTTCCTGCCGGTCTTCTTTTCCGGCGCCGTGAACTTCAGGTTGTTCTTGATCGCCCAGTCGCCGAGGTAATGCTCGACCGAGTTGATGCCGACGTGGTCTTCGACCTGGTTGCGGTTGCAGCCGGTTTCGCAGGGCGCGGGGCAGACGCGGCCCATCACGGCGGGCAGCGGGTTGGCTTCGGTGAGGCGGCGCCAGGCGTATTCCTGCCAGGTCATGGTCGGCTTGCCGTCGGCGCCGACCGGGGGCTTCTCGATGCCGCGCACGATATTGAGGTAGCCGCGGATGTCCTCGCCGGACGGGCAGGAACCCTGGCAGGGCGGCGTCGACTGGACGTAGGTCGGGCACTTGTAGGAGTAGCTGGCCTGGAAGATCTGTTGCTGCCAGCGCTTGAACTTCGTGTCGCCTTCCTTGAAGCGGCGGAAATTCAGTTTCTCGGTGGTGGTTTCAGGCGTGGCGGACATAAGGGGTCTCCAGATAAGTCTTGTTCGTCATTGCTCGTTGTTGAGCACGATCGCGGTGCTGACCAGTTGGTGCACGCCGCCGACCATGCTCATCTTGAAGCCGTAGTAGGGCAGCACCTTGGTGAATTGGGCCTTGCAGATGGCGCAGATGGTGGCCATGAAATTGACGCCGTTGTGCTGCACGATCTCGTTCAGCGCTTCCATGCGCGGCAGCGCGCCCTTGACCCGCAGGTCGAGCAGTTCATCGGTCAGCAGACCGCCGCCGCCGCCGCAGCAGAAGGTTTTTTCGCGTGTGGTGGCTTCCGACATGTCGACGTAGTGGTTGGCTACGGCGCGGATGATGTTGCGCGGGATGTCGAACTGGCCGCCGGCGTAATCGCCCATGCGCGAGCCGCGCGCGACGTTGCAGGAATCGTGGAAGGTGATGATGCGATGATCGTTGGCTTCCTTATTGAACTTGAGGCGCCCGGCCTGGATCAGGTCCCAGGTCACTTCGCAGATATGCGAGGGCTGCTTGTAGTTCGGGTCGAGCTGCTTTTGCAGCTGGATCGCAAACGGGTCGCTGGCGCCGGCGCCGATGCCGGTCAGGGTGTTCCAGAAGGCGTAGGCGACGCGCCAGGCGTGGCCGCATTCGCCGACCACGATGCGCTTGACGCCGAGTTCCAGCGCGGCTTCGCGCACGCGCAGGGCGATCTTCTGCATCTGCTCGTAGTTGCCGATGAACATGCCGAAGTTGCCGGCTTCCGAGGCCTTGGAGGACAGCGTCCAGGAGATGCCGGCGGCGTGGAACACCTTGCCGTAGCCGATCAGGCTATCGACGTGCGGCTCGGCGAAGAAGTCGGCGGAAGGCGTGACCAGGAGCACTTCGGCGCCCTTGACGTCGAGTGGGTACTTGACCGCGGCGCCGGTGTCTTCCAGCACGTCCTCTTCGAGGCCTTCCAGCGTGTTTTCCAGCGCCGGGCCGGGCAGGCCGAGGTTGTTGCCGATCTTGTGCACCTTGCCCATGATCTCGTTCACGTACTTGTGGCCGAGACCCACGCTGTCCATGATTTCCTTGGCTGCCATGGTGACTTCGGCGGTGTCGATGCCGTAGGGGCAGAACACCGAGCAGCGGCGGCACTCGGAACACTGGTTGTAGTAGCGGAACCAGTCGTCGAGCACGTCCTTGGTCATGTCGCGCGCGCCGACCAGCTTGGGGAACAGCTTGCCGGGCAGGGTGTAGTAGCGGCGATACACCGAGCGCATCAGGTCTTGCCTCGCCACCGGCATGTTCTTCGGGTCGCCGGTGCCGATGAAATAGTGGCACTTGTCGGTGCAGGCGCCGCAATGCACGCAGGCATCCATGTAGACGCGCAGCGAGCGGTACTTGCCGAGCAGTTCGCCCATCTTGGCGACGGCCTTCTGTTCCCAACCATCGACCAGCGCGCCGGGAAAGCCGAGGGCTTCGTTGTGTACGGCGGCGGAGACATAGGGGTTGGACTCGACCATGGCATCGACCTGCAGGGCCGGCATGGTCGGGTATTCGCGGTAGGCCGGCGCGACCACCTTGGCCTTTTCGGCCGGCTTGGCGGGTGCGGCAGGAGTCGGCGCTGGCGCTACGGCGACGGGTGTGGTTTCGTCGGCCATGATCAGTTCTTCGTTCCGAGAGTGGCCGCCCAGGGCGCCAGATGCCGCGTTTCGCGCGGGTTGTCGACCTGGTTGCGGGTCGGCGAGAAGAACACGCCGGGAGCGTGCAGCAGCTTGCTGACCGGGAACACGATCATCAGCAGCACGACCATGCCCAGGTGCAGGTAAAGGCCGGGGTGGGCCGGCAGCGGATTGATTTCGAACACCATCAGGCCGAGGAAGAAGGTCTTCACGGCGACGACGTCGGTGTGCATGACGAATTTCATCAGCAGGCCGGTGACGGCGATGCCGAGCAGCAGGGCCAGCATCAAATGATCGGAGGGGGTCGAGATGTAGCGGATGCGCTCGACCAGGAAGCGTCGCGCCCAGAGCCCGGCCAGGCCTGCGGCCATGGCGAAGCCGGCATACATGCCGAAGGGCTGGATGAAGGCGATGATGGCATGCACCGGTTCGGTGAAATAGCGCAGATGGCGCAGCAGCACCAGCGCGAGGCCGACATGGAACAGCCAGCCCAGCGCCCAGATCCACAGATTGGACTTGAACAGGCTCTCGAAAAACACCACTTCGCGGAACATGCGGAAGACCACCCCGCCCGTCGTGGTTGGTGCCGGCGTGGTGGGAATCTTCAGCGGCGCCGGGGCCTGCGCGTACTCGTAAACCCTGTACGCGATGCCGCCCACCAGGATCAGCGTGGCAACGTAGAACAGCAGGGCGAAGAGTAGATTCATTGGTCGGAAAATGCTCGGGTCAAGGAATGCGGGTGAGGCAGGATGAATGGGAAAAAAAGAGGCGCCGGAGGCTCAAGGAGGACCATAGTCCGACGCCTACCCCAATCAATCGCCAACCAGTTCGCGCCAGTCTTCAGACGCAGCCGGTCGGCTTCGGCAGGCCGGCGATCTTGCATGCCTGCTTGGCCGGACCGTAGGGGAACAGGTCGTACAGATACTGGCTGGTGCCCTTGTCCGGACCGAGCTTCTTGCCGATGGCCTTGGTCAGCACGCGCACGGCCGGGGCGATCTGGAACTCGTTGTAGTAGTCGCGCAGGAAATTGATGACTTCCCAGTGCTGGTCGGTCATGGCGACGTTTTCGGTCTGCGCCAGGTAGTTGCCGACGTCCTCGTTCCATTCGCCGAGGTTGACCAGATAGCCTTCTTCGTCGGTTTCGTAGGACTTGCCGTTGACTTCGATGCTGGACATGAATGTCTCCTTGAAAAGTATGGGGTGTGAAATGTTTCGTTTACAGCGAAGCTGTTACAGCCAGGACTGGCAGTTCTTGTGCTCAGCGACCAGGTCGACGAAGCCGCCGTAATCCACGGTGGCAACGCCCGCCATGACGCGGTCGCCCATGCCGCGCGCTTCCAGGTCCGGCGCGAGGGCATAGATCTTGAAGCGCGAGAGTGCGTCGCGCAGGTGGTTTTCGGCCGTATTGCCACGGGTGGCGGCATAGACCGCGTCCTCGATCAGCAGAATGGCAGCGCCGTCCTGGGCAACCCGCAGGCAGGATTCCAGCGCATTGCGTTCGGCCGGCGATTTATTGACGATGTGCAACATTGTTTTCTCCCTTAGAAGCTGAGGACGACGTCCATCTCGTCCATCAGCTTGCCCAGTTCGGCACGCGACATGACGGTGACGTCGACCAGCAGGTCGTCTTCGGTCAGGCCGCGGGCGGTCAGGGCTTCGGCTTCGACATAGAGCTTCTCGATGTCGTAGCCGTCCAGCGCGCGGTAGGTCGGCGAGAAGTTCTTGTTCTCGATACCCTTGGTCTGCTGGCCCTTTTTCAGCTGGAATATGCCGTCGTCCATGAAGACGAGGCTGACGTCCTGGTCGAAGGCCGCCGTGATCAGCACCACTTCCAGCGATTCGAGCGCATAGATGGTGCCGTAGGGGGCCTTGCGATTGACGAACATGAACTTCTTGATGGCGCCTTCGCTCATGTCAGTCTCCAAAGGTCACGAGGCGGTCGGCCTCGATGCCGGCTTCGACCAGCTGGCCGAGTCCCGAAATGCGGAAGCCCGGTGCCAGGTTCTCGTCGCGAATGCCGCGCCGCAGGGCGGCGGCAACGCAGACCACGAGGTCGAGCTTGTGGTCTTCCGCGAGCTTGGACCAGCGCGTGACGATGTTGCGATCGTCCTGCGGCGGCTCGGTCAGCGACGACGCGTTGTTCACGCCGTCGTTGTAGAAGAACACGCGACGAATCTCGTGGCCCTTCTCCAGCGCAGCCCGGCAGAACAGGTAAGCCGAGTCGCTGGCCTGGTGCTGGTAGGGTCCTTCGTTGATGGTGACTGCAAATTTCATGAGCTAACTTTCCTCACTTGCTCTCAGAAACGGATGTGGGTCGAGGCGTTGAGATTGGCACGCGAACCGCGCCAGTCGTCGATCAGGTACTTGGTGAAGGGCAGACCGGTCTTCTCGAAGAAACGCGGCCAGCCGATGCGGTCGATCCAGTCCGACAGGCGCTCCCAGGGACGGGCGTCGGCCTTGTAGGTGCGCAGGATGTTGCCCACCACGGCATTGACTTCGGGCCAGCGCGGCGCGTTGTTGGGCAGGCCGGAAGCGACCATCTTCATGAAGGTGGGCTTGCCGCGCGCATTGGAGTTCTTGCCGCCGACCCAGATCGCCAGCTTGGAATGCTCCGGATCGTTGATCTGCATCGGCGGGCAGGGGGGATAGCAGGCGCCGCAGCAGATACACTTCTTTTCATCGACTTCGAGCGAAGGCTTGCCATTGACCAGTGCCGGACGGATCGCGGCGACCGGGCAGCGGGCGACGACGGTCGGGCGCTCGCAAACGTTGGCGACTAGGTCGTGGTTGATCTTGGGCGGCTTGGTGTGCTGGATGATCACGGCGATGTCGGCCTGGCCGCCGCAGTTGATCTCGCAGCAGGAGGTGGACATATGCACGCGGTTGGGCATTTCCTCGTTCTTGAACTCGTGGTAGAGCTCGTCCATCATCGACTTGACCACGCCCGAGGCGTCGGTGCCGGGGATGTCGCAGTGCAGCCAGCCCTGAGTGTGGGATACCATCGACACCGAGTTGCCGGTGCCGCCGACGGGGAAACCGTTCTTTTCGAGTTCGGCGATCATCGGCTCGACCTTCTTCTGGTCGGCAACCATGAACTCGATGTTGGAACGAATCGTGAAGCGGACAAAACCTTCGGCGAACTGGTCGGCGATGTCGCACAGCTTGCGGATGGTCCAGACGTCCATCTGGCGCTGGGTGCCGGCGCGCACGGTCCAGATCTCATCGCCGCTATGCGACACGTGGTGCAGCACGCCGGGACGGGGCCGGTCGTGATACTTCCAGTTGCCGTAGTTCTTGATCATCGTCGGGTGCAGGTGCGGCTTGTTGTCCGGCACGCCGCATTCGATGGCTTTGCGCAGCGGGGCGGGTGGGGTGGGTGCATTCATGCTCGATCTCCTCAGGCGGCAGCTTTTTTGGCGTTGATCCGGGCGACTTCTTCGTCCCAGCCGGCGGTATTGACATAGGGGTTCATGCGCGGCGTCGAGACCATGTTGGCGTCGATGTCGACTTCGATGCCTTCGAGGAAATTGACCAGGCCGATGCGCTCGATCATTTCGCCGGTGCGTTCATGCTCCAGCGCGTTCTCGGCGAAGAAATCGATGATCTTCTGACCCAGCTCGGTCAGCTTCTCGTAGTCCTCGTCCTTCTGCAGCGGCATGAAGGGAATCACTACGGTGCCCATCAGGTCGCCGATCTTCAGCGTGCGCTTGCCGCCGACCAGAACCGTGGCGCCCTTGTCGACACCGGTCGCCAGCGCGCCGGTCATGACGTTGATGCAGTGCATGCAGCGCACGCAGTCCTTGTTGTCGATTTCCAGAGCCTGGGCGTCATTGATGGCGACGCTGGAGAAGTGGCTGTCCTTGCGGACGTCCTTGATCTCCTTGATCTGGATCGCCTTGGTCGGGCAGCGGGCGACGACGTCATTGACCAGTTCGTTCATGCCGTGCTTGGCAAACCACTTCTTGCCCAGCGCGTCGT
Organism: Rhodocyclales bacterium; assembly: GCA_016192435.1. GTDB lineage: Bacteria > Pseudomonadota > Gammaproteobacteria > Burkholderiales > Rhodocyclaceae > Sulfuritalea. Next base: position 38,790 of record JACPUD010000016.1, read on the forward strand.
CGGTGCGGATGTTGTCGCGCCAGGTGCCGATCACGGCCATGTCCGAACGCTGGATGGAATTCATGCAGTCGTTGGGGCAGCCGGAGAACTTGAACTTGAACTTGTAGGGCAGGGCCGGACGATGGATGTCGTCGAGGAAGGTATTCAGCACTTCGCGGTGGGCCTTGGCTTCGTCATAGCAGGACTGCTCGCAACGGGCCGCGCCGACGCAGGACATCGAGGTGCGCACGGCCGGGCCGGCGCCGCCGAGGTCGAAGCCCATATCGTTGATTTCGTCGAAGGCCTTTTGCACGTTTTCCGTGGTGGCGCCCTGGAACATGATGTCGCCCGACTGGCCGTGCAGCGCGATCAGGCCGGAGCCGTGCTTTTCCCAGATGTCGCAGAACTGGCGCAGCGTCGCGGTGTTGTAGTGCATGCCGGGAGGCGGCATGACGCGGATGGTGTGGAACTCGGCGGCATCCTTGAACACCGGGTTGCCCTTGTCATCCTTGATTTCGGTGAAGCGCGGGATGATGCCGCCGCCGTAGCCGCGCACGCCGACCGTGCCGCCCTTCCAGTAGCCCTTGCGGGTCTGGTAGGAATGTTCCAGATGGCCGAGAATGTCGACCACGTAATCCTTGTCCTTGGCCAGGCGCTTGAGGCCGGTGACGAAGCTCGGCCAGGGGCCGCTTTCCAGTTGATCCAGGTTCGGTGTTGGGTGCATGGGCTTGGCCATGGTTGGTCTCCTCGTTGTCGGGGGGGGTAACTCGATGGAGCGATGTTAGGAGTCTGTGCGGTGCACAAACCATACCTCCGGCAGGTAATTCGACCTACCCCAAAGGGTTATATGCTTGCACTCCCATCCGGTGATGGCTGTTGACCCGTCGCTGGTGCCATAGTCCGCACCCAATAGAGATTGGAAACCCATTGGATACCGTCACCTCGCTCGACAAGTTCCGTGTGCCCATCGGCAACCAGGAGATCGAACTGCAACAGTTCGTCTTCGAGGCCGGCGGCATGCCGCTACTGCGCACGCGGATTCGCGAGCGCAGCCGCTTCACCATTTTCGACATCGATCCGGCCACCGCCGCACGTTGGGGCAAGGTGCTCTGCGCCTGGGCCGCAACGCAGCCCGGCGGTGCCGAAGCGGGCGGGGAGAACGAGTGAATCATGCGCCGGACGAGGCTTCGGCCGCGATGGTCGACGTGGTGTTCTCGCTCGAAGCGGGAACATTCGGCGACGACCATGCCGAGGCCTTGGCGCGGGCGGTACGGCGTGTCCTGCCCTGGTTCGACGAGGAAGCCGAAGCCGGCATTCTGCCGCTGTCCGGGCTGGCGCACGGCAACAATGGTGTGTGTTTCGTCGGCCGTCGCAGCCGGTTGGCCTTGCGTCTGCCGATTCACCGTAGTGCCAGCGCCAACTCTCTGGCCGGCGCCCGGCTCGATCTGGACGGCGCGGTGCTGACCGTGGGTGCGGGCAGCGTCCGTCCGCTGCTGCCGGCGCGCGGTGTCGTCTACTCGCATCTGGTCAGTGTCGGCGCCGACGACGAGATCGAATTTATCGCGCGCTGCAAGTCGCTGCTGGCCGGGCGCGGCCTGCAGCCGCAACTGATTACCGGCAAGGCGCAGGAGCTGCGCACGGCGCAGGGCGTCGTGCGTGGTTTCAGCCTGATGCTGCATGGCCTGGCCGCCGCGGAATCGCTGGCCATGCAGGAGTGCGGCCTCGGCGCGCATCGCATGCTGGGCTGCGGCTTATTCATTCCACATAAATCAGTCGTTGCCGTCGGCAACTGACCCAAATCGAACGAGGAGAACCCTGATGTCCGAAGTTGCCACCGTTACGCTCGATGTATGCGGCCTGCCCTGTCCGGCACCGCTCCTGGGCGCCAAGAAACTGATCGACGACCTGCAGCCCGGCCAGACGCTGCGCCTGATTTCCGATTGTCCCGGCACCGCCGACGACTTGTTCGCCTGGGCCAAGGTGACCGGCAATGTCGTGCTCGGCAGCGAAAAGCTGGGCGGTCACAAGAGCGCCTACCTGATCCAGCGCGCCGGCGGCGCCAATGCCACACCGGTCGCCCATGTCACCCTCGACATGCGCGGCGTGTCCTGTCCCGGCCCCATCGTGCAGGCGAAAAAGCTGCTCGACGGCATGCAGCCGGGCGAGGTGCTGCAACTGGTCAGCGATTGCCCCGGTTCGGCCGACGACATCACGTCCTGGGCCAAGGCCGGCGCCGCCAATTTGGTGTTTACGCATGAATCCGGACGCGGCGTGCACGAGTTTTATCTGCGCAAGGCTTGAGCCTTGCGCAGATAAAACCTTCAAAAGACTACCCATCCCCCGACCCCTTCCCCACGGCAAAGGGCAAATTTTTAGAGGAGATCCCATGAGCTACACCATCAACGGCGTCGAGAAGGAAGTGAACGAGTACGGCTACCTGCTGGAGCCTGACTTCAGCGAGGAAGCGGTGCACGTGATCGCCGCCGCCTGCGGCATCACCATGACCGACCAGCACTGGAAGGTCGTCAATTTCCTGCGCGAGAAGTACAAGGAAGACGGCCACACGCCGAACATGCGCAACCTGATCAAAGGTCTGCAGGAGGAAGGCGACATGCCCGAGGCCGACAG
>JACPUD010000039.1 GCA_016192435.1 Rhodocyclales bacterium
ACTACGGCCTGCTCTCGCCCGTGCTGCACGTGGTGCCGCTGCAACTGCTTTCCTATCACGTGGCCCTGGTCAAGGGCACCGATGTGGACAAGCCGCGCAACCTGGCAAAGAGTGTCACGGTCGAGTGAGGCGTTCGCCGGCTCGGTGAATGGGCCGAGGTGCCGCCCCGCACGCGCCCCGCACGCGCCCCGGCTGCGCCACTTGCTGCGATCGTTCGCCCTGCTTCGGAGCCGAGACATGCGCCGACTTTTCATTCCCCTGCTGTTCGCCGCCTGTACCGCCCGTGCCGACGAAGTCCAGGTTGCGGTCGCCGCCAACTTCACCGCCCCGGCCAAGCTTCTCGCCGCCGCGTTCGAAAGGGACAGCGGACACAAGGCCCAGCTGTCCTTCGGCGGCACCGGCAAGTTCTACGCCCAGATCAGGAACGGCGCGCCCTTCGAGGTGCTGCTGGCCGCCGACAACACGACGCCGGCCAGACTGGAAGCCGAAGGCGCCGCCGTGGCCGGCAGCCGCTGCACCTACGCCGTCGGCCGCCTTGCGCTGTGGTCGGCGCGGCCCGGCTACGTGGACGATCAGGGCGCGGTGCTGGCCAGGGGCGGCTTCCAGCATCTCGCCATCGCTAACCCGAAACTCGCGCCCTACGGCGCTGCCGCGATCGAGGCGTTGACCGCGCTCAAGCTGCTCGGCGCCGTGCAGGCGAAATTGGTCCAGGGCGAGAACATCGCCCAGGCCCACCAGTTCGTCGCCAGCGGCAATGCCGAACTGGGCTTCGTCGCCCTGTCCCAGGCGATGCAGGATGGACGCCTCGCCACGGGCTCCGTCTGGATCGTGCCGGCCCGCTTGCACCAGGCCATCCGCCAGGATGCGGTGCTGCTCGCAAGAGGCCGCGGCAAGCCCGCCGCGCAGGCGTGGCTCAACTACCTCAAAGGCAACGGGGCGCAGGCGATCATCAAGTCCTTCGGCTACGAAATCTAGCCGGGCTGCCCTGGCGGGCGATATCGCGCTAGCATTGGTTCCATGCCGAGTTTACCTAACCTCACTGCCGATCTCGGCGCCGTCTGGCTCACCTTCAGGCTGGCGACTGTCACCACCGTGCTGTTGCTGCTGATCGGTACGCCGATCGCCTGGTGGCTGGCGCGCACCCGCTCCTGGTGGAAGGGCCCGGTGGGCGCCGTGGTGGCGCTGCCCATCGTGTTGCCACCGACCGTGATCGGCTTTTATCTGTTGCTGCTGATGGGCCCCGACGGCGCGGTGGGCCGCTTCACCGAGTGGGCCGGCATCGGCCTCTTGCCCTTCACCTTCTGGGGGCTGGTGGTGGCCTCGGTGTTCTATTCCATGCCCTTCGTCGTGCAGCCGATCCAGAACGCCTTCGAGGCCATCGGCGAACGGCCGCTGGAAGCCGCCGCGACCTTGCGCGCCGCACCGCTCGATGCCTTTTTCAGCGTCGCGCTGCCGCTGGCCAAGCCCGGCTTCCTCACCGCGACGATCCTCGGCTTTGCCCACACCGTCGGCGAATTCGGCGTTGTGCTGATGATAGGCGGCAACATCCCGGACCGGACCCGCGTCGTTTCGGTGCAGATCTACGACCACGTCGAGGCACTGGAATATGCCCAGGCGCACTGGCTGGCCGGCGGCATGGTGGCCTTCTCCTTCCTTGTGCTGCTGGCCTTGTACACGCTTACCGGACGCAAGGCCCGATGAGCATAGCGGCACAGTTCAAGCTGGCCTGGCCCGGCTTCAGCCTCGACGTCGATCTCGATCTGCCGGGGCGCGGCGTCACGGCTCTGTTCGGCCACTCCGGCTGCGGCAAGACCACGCTGCTGCGCTGCATCGCCGGGCTGGAACGCGGCGCCGGCCGGCTCGCGATCAATGGCGAAATCTGGCAGGACGCCGGCGTTTTCCTGCCGACGCACCGGCGCCCGCTGGGCTATGTGTTTCAGGACGCGCGCCTGTTCGCCCATCTCGATGTCGGCGGCAACCTCGACTACGCCCGGCGCCGGGCCGCCAGCGTCAACTCCCGGGGCGATGCCGCCATTGTCGAGCTGCTGGGCCTCGGCCCCCTGCTCGACCGCCTGCCCGAGCGGCTTTCCGGCGGCGAGCAGCAGCGCGTGGCGATCGCCCGCGCCCTGCTTTCCGCACCGCGCCTGCTGCTGCTGGACGAGCCGCTGGCCGCGCTCGATCATGCGCGCAAGCAGGAAATCCTGCCCTACCTGGAACGCTTGCGCGACGAACTGGACATCCCCGTGATCTATGTCAGCCACGCCGCCGACGAAGTCGCCCGGCTCGTCGACCATCTGGTCGTCATGGATGGCGGCCGTGCCGTGGCGCAGGGGCCGCTGGCCGAGACCCTGGCGCGCATCGACCTGCCGATCCGCCTCGGCGAGGACGCCGGCGCGGTGTTCGCCGCCACAGTCGCCGAGCGCGATGCCGAATGGCATCTGGCGCGCGTCGAATTCGACGGCGGCGAACTCTGGGTGCGCGACAGCGGCGTCGCCGTGGGGCGCCGGGTGCGGGTACGCATCCTGGCGCGCGACGTGTCGCTCGCCAACAGCCGCCACGACGACGTCAGCATCATCAACCTGCTGCCGGCCACCGTCCTCGCCCACGCCGCCGAGGACCATCCCTCGGCCATTCTGGTGCAGTTGCGCGTCGGCGGCACCAAGCTGCTGGCGCGCCTGACGCGGCGCTCGGCGCAGCGCCTCGACCTCGCGCCGGGGCGCGAAGTCTGGGTGCAGATCAAGGCCGTGGCGTTGATCGGCTAGGGTTCGCGAGGATTCGCTTGACCCAGGACTATAACCATAGTTATATTGAGGCGATTTTCCGTTCGGTCGAGCCGAATCGACCATTCCCCGGGGCGACATTCTCTTACCATGTGGTGGAAGTGCGACGTTCAGTTTTACCGGACCATCCTCAGGCTGAAAGTCTGGGCGCGGAACGAACCCGAGGCACGTCGCAAGATCGAACGCATGTACCAGGTCGCCACGATTCAGGATATCGCGCCGGTCGACAAAAGCGGCTTCGCGCACTGCGTCGCGGCCGAGCCGGAATCCGCGGTGGACCGCTTCCGCCGTTTCCAGGTCCCGGGGGCATGAAGGCCTTGTTCGGCAAGGCCGACAAGCAGCACGCCAAGCCGATTGCAAGCCTGATCGGCGCCGGCACGGTGCTCTCCGGCCACATCGTGTTTTCCGGCGGTCTGCGCATCGACGGCGAAGTCCGCGGCAACGTGCGCTCGGCCGACGGCCAGGCGAATACCCTGGTGGTCGGCGAACAGGCGCGCATCGAGGGCGACATCGACGTCGCGCGCCTGATCGTCAACGGCCTGATCAAGGGCCGCGTCGATGCCACCGAATTCATCAAAGTGCAGTCGAAGGCCCAGGTCGATTGCGATCTCGCCTACGCCGTGGCCGAGATTCATTCGGGGGCGGTGATCCACGGGCGACTGGCGCAGGGGCCGCGCGCCGACGGGAGCGCGGCAGCACGGCAAGCGGACACCCTGCCGCTGCGGAATCCGTAAGGCTGGTGGCGCAATACCCGGACCGCCGCCCTATCGGGCGTGCATCCGCAATCGTCAGCCGTGCGCGAACAGTTGCGTTCCGAAAGCGACCGTCACCACGAGTGCTCCGCCAGCGAGAATCCAGCCGGTAAACCGCGGATGGCTTTCGGCCCACCGGTCGAAATCCATGTGCATGACGTCCACGTTCGGCGCATGCTGGCGGAACGAGTACCAGCGATTGGCACGCGATTCGATCGCATTCAATGCACCAGGGAAAAAGATCAGCAGTATGCCGACGGCAATCGCGACGCCGCCGCCCGCGACGAGACACCAGCGTGCGCTGGCGATGATCAGCACGACCAGGCTGCGTGGGGCATCGATGCGAAGCATGGTGGCGATCCTGGCAACGTCGACTTGCGTCATCAGGACAAGTGTCGAATAGGTGGCGACGAGGATGAAAATCCCGCCGATCAGGTGTCGGTTTCGCGCCACGGCCGCACTTGCGTCGCGCGGTATGGCCAGCCACTTTGTGCTGCGTCGCATTGAAACCCAGTGGTTAACGATGCCGAACATCCGATGCATGCGCACGTGGTCAAGCACGAGCCCGACGCCGACGGCAAAGCCGATAATGCCGAACACGAAAAAGAACCGAACCATGAACTGGCTTAGAAGCTGATCGGTCGCGGGGCTGAGCATGGTAGGCATCAAGGTATCACCCGAATGATTGGAAATCTGAGCGTCCATCGACGCCGGTCGGGAAGCGGCAGACCTTCATTGCTGGCGACCGACCTTCGCGTCGCGTAAAACCATCAAGCGCAGCATACGCTTGCAGGATCGGTCCGTCACTTCCGTACGTTCGCGCACACTGCGCCTGAGCGTGCGGCACCGGCCCGGCGCTGATGCAGGCCAAGGACGGGAACGCATGAAGCGGCGCCCGGGGGTGCCCTCAGGCCTGCGGCCGTTTCGTCGCGAAGCAAGAGTCGGTGCTGGCGCCACGGCGCCAAGCCGCCATGTCACGGCATTTGCAGTATCGACGCGATAAGCGCCAAAATACATCACCTCTTGTGGACGCTGCGCACGACATGAACCAGGACATTCCCAACGGCACCTTGCGCATCATCGACGGTCGCGAGCGCAGTTACACGGACGGCTACTGGATCAAGACCTATCCGGTGCCGGAAGACAGTCTGCAGGCCAAGCGCAGGCTGATCGAGGCGCTGACGCGGCGCCTGTTCAACCACACCGAGCACGGCCTCAACATTCCCGGCTATCGCCTGGCCGAGGCGAGGCAGGCTTATCAGGAGGAAACCGATCCCGGCAAGAAGCGGGTCAAGGGCGCCATGTATGCGGGCGCCCTGTTCAACCGCGCCACCGACATCTTTACCCGGCTGGTGGATCTGCAATCGGCCGGCGTGGAGATTTCCTCCAGCAACGACCTGATGCGCGAATGCGGGCGCTGCCTGCAGGAGGCGCTGTCCCTGTGTTCCCTGGTGCTGCACCGCAGCGGCGAGGAAGGCATCGACGAACTGTGGGGCGAGCCCTTCCGCGCCTTCTCGATTCCGCTCGCCGACTTCTACGCGACGCGCTACGTGAAAATGGCCCAGGCCATGCGCGGCATCGACACCCTCGCCGAGGCCATGATCCGCACCTTCGCCACGCCGATGTTCCCCGGCATCGACCCGACCATCCGCGAGTTTGCCCGCGTCGCCCGCATCAAGGTCGAGACCCTGCGCACCGACCGCGACATCTTCGATATCTGGGCCGAGATGGTCACGGCCGGCGAGCGCCTGGCCAACTTTCGTCCGCTCCTGTCCAATCCGGACAGCGAGCATGAACAGCGCGTCGCTTCCTTCGGCACCCAGTTGATCTGCAACGGCCGCGACCTGATTTTCCACATCACGCGGGCCAGGGTTCCGATGCCGAAGAGCACCCGGGAATTCGTCGAGCGCTGCGACACCTACGCCGCCACCGGCATCGTCACCATGATGCCGATTCCGCTGCCCGGCTGAGAACAGGAGCACGATCATGGCGCACAGCAAGGCAAACTGGTCGGAGGCCATCGTCACCGGGCTGCCCGCCATCGACAGCCAGCACAAGGCCTTGTTCGACCTGGCGGCCAGCTTTCGCGGCAACGGCGACCAGATTCGCGTCATGCATACGCTGACCATGCTCTGCGAATACGCCAATACGCATCTGCGGGACGAGGAAGCGCTGCTGGAGAAAATCGCCTACCGCAAGCTCGCCGAGCACCGCCTGCAGCACCAGGAGTTCCGCCGGATGCTGAGCAGGCTGCTCGACGAAGCGCGCAGCCTGACGCTGGACCAGATTGCGGATCGCATCGAGGAACTGATCAACGGCTGGTTCTACCATCACATCCTGACGGTGGATGCCGAGTATGTCGCCGACGTCAGACGGCATCAGGCAGCGCCTTCGTCCGGAGCGACTACCGACCCCCGCTAGACCCGCGCCGGCCAGGAGTTGGCGCTGGCGCTACGGCGCCTCAGGCGCGCAACTCTGCGCTGCTGAACGGCAGGCGGCCGGGATATGTTCCGGTCGCGGCGCCGATGGCGTTGGCCACCGCGGGCGCCAGCGGCGGCACACCCGGTTCGCCGATGCCGGTCGGCTTGGCCGTGGAGGGCAGGATATGCACCTCGACCCTGGGCATCTGATCGATGCGCAGCAACGGGTAGCCGTCGAAATTGCCCTGCACCACGGCGCCCTGCTTGAGCGTGATTTCGCCGTGCAGCGCGGCGGACAAGGCGAAGCCCACCGCGCCTTCGACCTGGGCGCGCACGTTGTCGGGATTGATCGCGATGCCGCAATCGACCGCGCAGACGACGCGATCGACCTTGAGCGAGCCGTCGGCGGCCACCGTCACCTCGGCCACCTGGGCCACATAGGAATGGAAGGATTCGTGCACGGCAACGCCGCGCCCGCGCCGCGTGCCCGGCGCGCCCGGCTTGAGCGGCGTGCCCCAGCCGGCCTTCGCGGCGGCGAGCCGCAGCACGGCGCTGTGGCGGGGTTTGTCGCCGAGCAGTTCGAGGCGCAGGGAAAGCGGGTCCTTGCCCGCCGCCTTGGCCACCCGGTCGAGGAAGACCTCGGTCGAATAGGCGGTGTGCGAGGACCCCACCGAGCGCCACCAGAGCACCGGGACAGCGATGTCGGTCGGCGTATGCAAATCCACCCGCATATTGGGGATCGCATAGGGCAGGTTGGCCGCGCCCTCGACCGAGACCGCGTCGATGCCGTTCTTGACCATCATGGCCTCGAAGGGCGAACCCATCAGGATCGATTGGCCGACCAGGCGGTGGCGCCAGCCGGTCAGCTTGCCGTTGGCATCGAGCGCGGCTTCGAGGGCGTGGTGGAACAGCGGCCGGTAATATCCCGCACGCATGTCGTCTTCGCGCAGCCAGACCAGCTTGATCGGCGCCTTGCCGCCGCTGGCCTTGACGATCTGCGCGGCCTCGACGACATAGTCGGACTGGGTGCTGGCGCGGCGGCCGAAGCTGCCGCCGGCATAGAGCATGTTGATCTTCACCTGCTCCGGCTTGAGGCCGAATATGCCGGCGAGCTGATGCTGGTCGCCGGTGTGCAGCTGCTCGCCGTTCCAGACTTCGCAGCCTTCGGCGCCGAGGCGGATCACGCAGTTCATCGGCTCCATCGCCGCATGGGCGAGATAGGGAAAGTCATAGCCGGCCTTGACGACTCTTGCCGCCGCGGCGAAGGCCTGGTCGGTGTCGCCCGCCTGGTGCGCCACCAGGCCGGGCTGCTGGGCCATCTCGCGATAGCGCGCCAGGATTTCGTCGCTGCCGAGCTTGAAGGCGCGGCTTTCGTCCCAATCGACCGTCAGCGCGTCGCGCCCCTTCTTGGCGCTCCAGGTGTCGGCCGCCAGCACCGCCACGCCCGAGGGAATCCGGACCACGTCGACCACGCCCTTGACCCGCTTCGCCGCGCCGGCATCGAAGCTCTTCACCGTGGCGCCGAAGCGCGGCGGATGCGCGACGACGGCCACCAGCATGCCCGGCAGCCGGATATCCTGGGTGAATATGGCGCGGCCGTTGGTCTTTTCCGCGCTGTCCTTGCGCGGCGCATGCTTGCCGACCAGGCGGAAATCCTGCGGCGCCTTGAGCGTCACCTTGGCCGGCACGGCTTCCCTCGCGGCGTCCGCGGCCAGCTCGCCGAAACGCAGACTGCGCTTCGACGGCGGATGGCTGACGATGCCGTCGCGCACGGCGATTTCCGCCGCCGGCACCTGCCAGCGCTTCGCTGCGGCGCTGACCAGCATCGCCCTGGCGCTGGCGCCGGCCTGCCGCAACTGGTCCCAGGAATTGGCCATCGCCGTGCTGCCGCCGGTGCCCTGCGCCGGACCCCAGAACAGGTTGTTGTAGCGACTGGCGTCGGCCGGTGCGCCTTCGATGCGCACGGTATTCCAGTCGGCGTCGAGTTCCTCGGCGAGCAGGGTGCCCAGCCCGGTGTAAGTGCCCTGGCCCATCTCCAGGTGCTTGGCGATCACGGTCACGCTGTTGTCGCTGCCGATGCGCAGGAAGGCATTCGGCTCGAAGGAAGCTGCGGTCGCGGCTTTTCCCGCGGCGGCCGGCGCGGCGAGGGCGGGCAGGCAGAAACCCAGGGTCAGGCCGGCGACGCCCTGCAGGAAATTGCGCCGGCTCACATTCTCGATGGTCAAAGTGGACATGGCGGCTCCTAGGCGAGGGACTTGGCCGCGAGGTGCACCGCCGCACGGATGCGCACATAGGTCGCGCAGCGGCACAGATTGCCCCCCAGCGCGGTGTCGATGTCGGCGTCGGTCGGCTTACGGTTCTGGCTCAGCAGCGCGATCGCGCTCATGATCTGTCCCGACTGGCAGTAGCCGCACTGCACCACGTCGAGCTTGCGCCACGCGTCCTGCACGGCCTTGCCGACGCGCGAGCGGTCCGCGTTTTCGATCGTTGCGATCTTGCGTCCGGCCACGGCCGATACCGGCGTGGCGCAGGAGCGCAGCGGCGCGTCATCGACATGGACCGTGCAGGCGCCGCACAGCGCCTGGCCGCAGCCGTACTTCGTCCCGGTCAGGCCCAGGGTGTCGCGCAGGACCCAGAGCAGCGGCGTGTCCGGGGCGACATCGACCGCGTGAAGCTTGCCATTGACATTGAGTTGGATCATGAGGGTACTCCCGCCGTGGTCTTGAAGACACCGTGTGAGGGATGCACAGATCGGGTCAGAACCCATTCCCGGCGCCGGCCCGTCCGCGCCCTGCCGTCGCGAAATATCCTAGCAGAAGCGCAGCGGTCAAGGCATCGGCTGCGGCGCGCGCATGATCCCCGTGCTCATTGCACGCCGGACTGCGCCGCGTTGCGCGACGTACGCGCGGCGAAGCCGGCGCGGGGCTTGAACAAATCCGCTTCGTCGCCGAGGATTCGGGCAGCTTCCTGCAGCAAGACGTCCTTTGCCTTGCCGTCGGCCTTCTCGTCCGCCAGGTCTTTGGCGAGATCGCGCTCGCCGGCCTGCAGGCCATCGTCGCGCACGAACTTGTTCTTCTTCGGCCCCGTTTCCTGCGCATCGCGCGCGGCCAGCCTGGCTTCCTGGAGATCGCGATCCTTGCGGCGTTCGGCTTCGTTCAGAGACACCCGCTGCTTTTTGCGCTGCAAATTCAATTCGGCGATGTCTTCCTGCAGGAAGCGAAACTCCTTGTCCTTGGCCACGCGGACTTCATGGCGCTTGAGCAGGTCGGGCAAGCGGGTTTTGACGTCACCGGCCGGCGCATAGTCCAGCGCCTTGACCTGTATCCAGGGCAGCGCATTGCCGTAGCTCGCTTCGCCAAAGCTCTCCGCATCGGTCACGGTCGGCAGGGTGATGTCGGGTTTGACGCCGCGCAGCTGGGTGGTGTCGCCATTGATGCGAAAGAACTGGGCCACGGTCAGCTTCAATTCGCCGTACTTTTGCTTGTCGTTCTTGGCGACGTCATCGAGGTTGATCATGGCTTGCACGGTGCCTTTGCCGAAACTCGGCTCGCCGATCACCAGTCCGCGGCCGTAGTCCTGAATCGCCGCGGCAAAAATCTCCGAGGCGGATGCCGAGGCGCGGTTGATCATGACGCCGAGCGGGCCATCCCAGGCCACGCCGGCCTTTGCGTCGCGTGCGATGGAGATCCGGCCGCGGGCGTCGCGTTGTTGCACCACGGGCCCCTGGTCGATGAACAAGCCGGTGAGTTCGATCGCTTCCTTCAGGGAGCCGCCGCCGTTATTGCGCAAGTCGATCAGCACGCTGTCCACCCTGGCTTTTTTCAATTCATCCAGCAGGCGAGCCACATCGCGTGTCGCGCTCTTGAAGTCTTTGTCGCCCTTTTGCCGGGCGTCGAAATCCTCATAGAAGCCGGGCAGCGAAATCACGCCGACCTGGCGCGTGAGCTTGCCGTCGGTCACCGGGAGGATGGTCTTTTTGGCCGCCTGGTCTTCCAGGCGGATTCGCTTGCGCACCAGCGAGACCCGCTTGTGTTTGCCGTCCGGGCCGGCCTCCGCCGGCAGCACGTCGAGCTGCACCACCGAGTCGGCGGCGCCGCGGATCAGCGCCACGGTGTCGTCCAGGCGCCAACCGAGGATGTCCGTCATGGCGCCGTTGCTGCCCTGGGCGACGCCGAGAATGCGGTCGCCGCTTTTCAGTTGCCCCGAAAGGGCGGCAGGTCCACCTGGCACCAGCTCCCGTATCGTGACGTAGTCATCCTTCTCCATCAATGCCGCGCCTATGCCGACCAGGGACAGCTTCATGGAAATGTCGAAGTCCTCGGCAGCCCGCGGCCCCATGTAGTTGGTGTGGGGCTCGATGGCCATGGTGTAGGCGTTCATGAAGGCCTCGAAGGCATCCTTGCCCGTCGTCCGCCCGATGCGCTTGAGGGCATTGTCGTAGCGCTTCTCCAGGGTCGCGACGATGGCCTTGTCGTCTTTCCCGGCGAGTTTCAGGCGCAGCCAGTCGTTCTTGACCCGCTTGCGCCACTGCTCGCGCATTTCCGGCTCGGATTTGAACCAGGGTTCCTTGTCGCGGGCGTATTGATAGTCCTCCTTCTGCCGGAAATCGAAGCCCTCCTTGAGCAGGCCGCGGGCGTAGGAAAACCTTTCGGCTACCCGCTGCGCGTAAAGATTGAAAATGGCGAAGGGCGCGGCGAGGTCTTCGTCGATGATGGCGTCGTCGAGGACCGTGCGAAAGCGGGCCAGTTGGTCGATGTCGGCCTGGACGAAGAACAGCTTCTCGGCATCGAGCGACTTCAGATAGTGGCCGAGCATGCTCGCCGACAAGGCGTCGTCGAGCGGCATCGTCTTGTAGTGATAGCGGCCGAGCACTTCAGCCGCCAGGTGTGCCGCCTGGGCCTGCTGCGGCGATGGCTTCAACTCCTGCGGCGGCGAGAACGACGCGGCCTGCGCCGTCGTCATCACCGCGAAGGCTATCCATGACAGTACTTTTTTCATTGCCGCTCCGTTGCAAGGCGTCGAAATGCGCCGTCTACATCGATGGGCGTCGAGCCCGTTCCGGGCATCGACGCCAGACAGATATTGACCCAACCGCGCTGAATTCGTTGCTTCCGGCGGCAGAAAAATCTGTCGCCAAGCTCATCCGGCGATGCGCACCCGCCGGGTGCCGCCCATGGCGACGGCCCGTCGCCGTCGCCGCCGCGAGTATCCTCAATAGCCGTAGCCGGTAAGGTTGCCGCCGACCACGCCGCCGATGACTGCGCCGGCGGCCGTCGAAAGAATGCGCCCGTCGCCGTGGCCGAACTGGCTGCCGATCACGGCACCGGCGACCGCGCCGATGGCCTGGCCCACGACCCTGTCCCCGCCGTGGCCGGGCTGCGGGTAATGGCGTGGCGCTTCCCGGTAAACCGGGGTGGCCTGGTAGTAAACCGGAGCGGCCTCATAGTAAACCGGGCGTTCGCGGTACACCACCCGCGCGCGGTAAATCCGTTGCGGCGGGACTTGATATACCACTCTGGGCTGCACATACGCCTGATGCACGACGACCCGCTCCACCTGGTGCCGGTGCCGGCGCTCGTGGCGATTGTCGAAATCCCGGTCGTGCGCGAACGCGTTGGCGCTGAACACGACGGGGGCGATCAGGGCGGTAAGCCAATACTTGTTCATGTTTAACTCCTCAACGATGTTGTGCAGGATGCGTAGCCACTCTAGGGACTTGCGGCGCCGGCTGCTGTAAGGAACGGTGAGAATTTGTATCCGCGCCGCGGATTCAATTTCATGGTCGTCGCGCCAGCCGCGCAGCCCTGGACCGGGCGATTTGCTATAGTTCTCCAATAACAAGCAGCAAGGCGCCTGTGCAAAAAATTCCTTCCCTAGTAACCGACCTCCAGGAACTGGTTTCGCTGAGTCCGGACCCGATCATCGCGGTGAACCGCGCCGGCGTCATCGTCCTGTTCAACAAGGCCGCCGAGCGCCTGCTCGGCTACAGCGGCGACGAGGTCATCGAGCGGCTGGCGATCACCGAGGTTTATCCGACCACCGGCCACGCGCGCAAGGTCAATAAGCAGATGTACGCAAGCCCGGACAGGTACATCCAGGGCTATGAGACCCAACTGGTTGCCAAGACCGGCCGCGTGATCGACATCCGCCTCTCGGCCAAGCTCATCGTGCGCGATGGCGAGGATGTCGGCAGCATCGGATTCTTTCACGACCTGACCGAAACCAAGCAGCTCGAAGCCCAGCTCAAGCAAATGTCGGTCACCGACAATCTGACCGGTTTGCACAATCAGCGGCATTTCATGTCGGTTCTGGAAACCGAAATCGAACGCGCCCGGCGCCATCGCCGGCCCCTGAACCTGATTTGCATCGACCTGGACAACTTCAAGCAGGTGAACGACATACTCGGCCACCTGGAGGGCGACAACGCGCTGCGCTTCGCTTCGCAAACCATACAGGGCGAGCTGCGCAAGGTCGATATGGCGTTTCGCTACGGCGGCGACGAATTCATGGTGCTGCTGCTCGACACGCCCGGCGAGGAGGCCCGGGTCATCGGCCGCCGGCTCAAGGCGTCGTTCGACCGGTGCTGGGCCGAACAATGGCTGCCCAAGCCGGGTTGCCCGCTGGTGAGCCTCAGCATCGGTATCGCCGAGTTCGACCAGTGCGAATCCACCGAGGAACTGATGCACCGGGCCGATGTCCTGATGTACGACTCGAAGAAACGTAGCCGACTCCCGGTCGGGCTGTGACGAAGGCCTGAAGAGCCGGTCCGGCATCTTCTGCTTTCCCGCACAGCGCCGGTCGCCGTATCACCAGCGCCAACTCTTGCCCAGGCCCGCCCGGGCCCCCGGACCACTCTGCGCGCCAACGCACAGATCGAGCCGCTGCGGGTCTCTAGACTTGCTCATCGTGAATGTCGGAGAACTGCTGCGGCGCCCGTTCGCAGCCATGAACCTCATGTGGAGCAAAGCGGTGAAGACAATACTGGTGGTCGACGATGATCCGGCGACATTAGAGCTGACCAGGCGCAGGCTCGAATCGACCGGTGCCTATGCGGTATTTACGGAATCCAGGGGAAGCTGCGCGGTCGAGGCGGCAAGGAAGTGCAAGCCCGATCTGATCCTGCTCGACATCCTGATGCCGGACATGCTCGGCAGCGAAGTCGCCGCCGCGGTGCACGAGGATCCGGCGCTGACGCACATCAAGGTGGTCTACCTGACCTCGATGCTGAAGGCCGGCGAAGAACAGAAATCCGGCGAGAACGTCATCATCGGCAAGCCGGTGCGTACCGAAGAGCTGCTGGCGATAGTCGCGCACGAACTCCACTGAGCCCGCCGGCAACGAATTGCCGGCGTCGGCGGCGGCGTCGGCGTCGGGCGGCTAGATCAGCCGCATGCCGCGCAGCACCACGACGCCGGCGCTGGTGGTGAGGAGCGAGCCGGCCGTGGTCAGGGCGATGATGTTGGCCGCCAGCGGCGCATTGCCGCCCATCGCCCGCACCATGACGTAACTGGCGGCGGCGGTCGGCGCCGAGGACATCAGCAGCAGGATGCCGAGTTCGATGCCGCGAAAGCCCCAAAGAATGCCGCCGCCGACGAACAGCAGCGGCACCAGCAGCAGCTTGCCGCAGGCCGCCAGCACGGTATCCTGCGGGTCGTGGCGCAGGCTGCGGAAATCCAGCGCGGCGCCGGTGCACAGCAGGGCCAGCGGCAACGTCATGTTGGCGAAGTACTCGCCCGATTGCAGCACGATGGCCGGCAGGCGCAGGCCGGAGATCGACACCGGCAGGGCCAGCACGATGCCGATGATCAGCGGATTGGCCGCCACCGAGCGCAGTACCGGCGCGATGCCCTGGCGCGCATGCAGGGAACGGCTGAGCGTCAGCACCGAGAGGACGTTGAACAGGATGGTGACCAGGCCGACATACAGCGACGCCGCGGCGAGGCCGGCCTCGCCGTAGGCATTGACGCAGTAGGCCAGGCCGATGATGGCCATGTTGGAGCGGAACATGCCCTGCACCACGATGCCGCGATCGCGCTTTGCGTTCACCGCGTACTTCGCCAGGAGTTCGGCCAGCCCCCAGGCCAGCAGCGTGGCGGCCAGGCCGAAGCCGATCAGCGCGAAATTGGCCGAGGTGTCGAGGCGGGTCTTGGCGACGCTGATGAACAGCAGCGCCGGCAGCGTGACGTTGAACACCAGCCGGCTGCCGCCTTCGATGAAGGCTTCGTCGATCAGGCCGATGCGGCGCAGCCAGGCGCCGAGGCCGAGGATCACGAAAATCGGCCCGGTGACGGCCAGCGAGAATTCGACAGTGGCGAGGAAGTCCGAAAACATGATGAGGCACGATCTGCCCGGCGCAGGGCGGGCAAGTATGGCACAGGCGCGCGCCGCGTCCGCCGCGGCAGCGCGCCGCAGGCAGCCTGGCGCCGCGGCGGATCAGGCCATGGCATGGCCCGCTGCGCGCCGCGCCCGGATGCAATTAATCCGCGGCGGCCATGGATTTCTGGTGCAGGCCAGCCGACAATGCCGGCTTCGCGGCGAAGGGCATGGAACTTTTACCCTTGCCGTTCGTTTCAACAAACAACAGGGGTCCGGCCCGGCGCCAATGCGGCGCGCCATGGCGGGTAGGGTCCCGGCATGGAGTGCATGATCTCAAGGACCGACGATGCGGAAGCCGAACTTGTCGTACGCGCCCAGGCCGGCGATCACCGGGCGTTTGCGCTGCTGGTCGGACGCTACCAGGACCCGGTGTTCCGCTTCGTGCTGCGCATGAGCGGGATCCGCGACGAAGCCATGGACCTGACGCAGGATACTTTCCTCAAGGCCTATCGGGCGCTGCCCGCCTGGCGGCCGGAGGCGCGCTTCCGCACTTGGCTGTTCCAGATAGCCCACAATGCCACGCTCGACGTCCTGCGCCGGCGCCAGCGGGTCGAGTTCGTGCCCTACGACGAGGATGCGCAGGATGCTGCGGCGCCCGAGGCGCGGGATCCCGCGCCGACGCCGGAGCAGGCGCTGGCCGATCGCCAGCGCATCGGCATGCTGGAACGCGCGCTGCGCGAGCTGCCCGCCGAACAGCGCGAGGTGCTGCTGCTGCGCGAGGTGGAAGACATGAGTTACGCCGAGATTGCGGCAACGCTGGGCATAGGCGAAGGCACCGTGAAATCCCGCCTGGCCCGTGCGCGCGTCGCCGCCCTTGCCCACTACCGGGGTCACGCCGGGGAGAACAGCGATGAATGAACACCGACCGGACATGATCGAGCTGTCCGCCTATTTCGACGGCGAACTGGACCCCGTCCGGCAGCAGGGCGTCGCCGCCCATCTCGCCGCCTGTCCGGCCTGCGCCGCCCAGCTCGATTTGCTGCGCATGCTCGCCGCGGACTTCGAGCGGCTGCCCGCGGCGACCCTCGGCTTCGACCTGGCCGGCGTCATCGAAGGGCGGCTGGCCGCAGCACCCCGGCCGCAGCCGCGCCGCGACCGGAGCTGGCGCGGCCTGCTGCCGGTATCGGCGGGCGCCGCGGCCTCGGTGGCCTGTGGCATCGCCATGGGT
This sequence comes from Rhodocyclales bacterium, assembly GCA_016192435.1. GTDB lineage: Bacteria > Pseudomonadota > Gammaproteobacteria > Burkholderiales > Rhodocyclaceae > Sulfuritalea. The sequence goes on from JACPUD010000039.1 coordinate 15,497, forward strand.
TTCGCCCTGTTCGGCGGCGCCGCGACGCCGCGCATCGCGGCGATGAGCGTGTTCGACACCATGCCGCCGGGCAGTCTCTGCATCGGCCTGGAATCCTGTTATACGAATGGAGCCAAGAGATGAAAGCATCCAGCCTGCGCCTCGCGCTCGCCTTTTCGCTGCTGGTCAATCTCGGCGTGCTCGGCGTTGCCGCCTACCGCGCGCTTGCCGTGCCAGGCTCGGACGGGTTCGCCGGCCTGCCGCGCCATCTGCAACTCAGCGCGGAACAGGAGCGCGGCTGGCATGAAGCGGAAGCCGCCTTCCTCGCCCAGCTCGGCACTGCTGCCGGCGAGATCCGTGCCCATCGCGACCGCATGGTCAATGCCATCTTCGTCGCCACGCCCGACCTGGCGGCGATCGACGCCGAACGCGCGGCGATCGCCCGCCTGCAGGACGAGCAGCAGAAACTGGTGATCCGCCAATTGCTGCGCGAGCGCGAACTGCTGAACCCCGATCAGCGGGCACGTCTGGCGCGGCTGCTGCTCGAACAGCCGGTCGGGCCGAGCACCATAGAGCGCCTGCACCGCGATTAGCCGCGCCACGGAACATTTTTCCGTGCCGTTCGTTGAAACAGGTGAGGCCGGCAATCGTCGGCCCGCATCCAACAACGAACGGAGATCAAGCATCATGAAACGCAAACTACTGACCGCCCTCGGCGTCATCAGCCTGGCCCTCGCCGGCTCTGCCCTGGCCGCCGGCAACGCGGCGCACGATCACGGCCACGCCGCCGCCGAAACGACCAAGCTGGAACTCAACGCCGGCAAGAAATGGGAAACCGATGCCGCCTTGCGCAAGGCCATGGAGAGCATCCGCCAGACCATGGCCGCGTCGCTGCACGAGATCCACGAGAACCGCGTCTCGGCCGCCGCCTACGGCAAGCTGGCGCACAAGGTGGAGGGCGAGGTGGGCCAGATCGTCGCCAACTGCAAGCTGGAGCCCAAGGCCGATGCCCAACTGCACCTGATCGTGGCCGAGCTGCTCGACGGCGCCGGGCAGATGGCGGGCAAGCCGAAGCAGGCCAAGCGTATGAACGGCGCGGTCAAGGTGATCGGCGCCCTGGAAAAATATTCCACGTATTTCGACGATCCGGGGTTCAAGCCGATTCCGCATTGAAGCCGCATTGAAGCCGGCGGCCGGGCGGCGCTTGCTCCGGCCGGCCGCCGGGCGTATGGTGAGCCTTCCGCCCGGTCGGCCCGCGAGGCCGCATGCGGGCAGGATTCCGGCAGGATGCGGGATCACCGCGGAGGATGGCATGAGCATCGAGCGCATCACCCTGACCCAGTTCATCATCGAGGAGCAGCGCCGCATCAAGGGCGCCAGCGGCGACTTCTCGCTGCTGCTGAGCGACATCGTCACCGCCTGCAAGGTCATCAGCCACCTCGTCTCGCGCGGCGGACTGCCTGCCGCCGACGAGGATCCGCGGCACTTCCTGGAGCGCGCCGCGAGCGATGCCATCGTCAAAGGCACGGTGTGGACCGGGCGCCTGGCCGGCCTCGCCTCGAAATCCAACGACGCCGTGACGCCGATTCCGGCCCGTTATCCGCGCGGCAACTACCTGCTGGTCTTCGATCCGCTCAACGGTTCGGGCAACCTCGACATCAATTTCATGTCCGGCACGATTTTTTCGGTGCTGCGCGCGCCGACCGGCACGCGCACGGTGACGGACGCCGATTTCTTCCAGCCGGGCAGCCGCATGGTCGCCGCCGGCTTCATGCTCTATGGCGCCTCGACGCGGCTGGTGCTGACCACCGGCAACGGCGTCAATGTCTTCATGCTCGATCGCGA
>JACPUD010000040.1 GCA_016192435.1 Rhodocyclales bacterium
GCCGGCGAACTGCTGCTGGTCACGCCGCGCCTGGGCACGATTTCGCCCTGGAGTTCGAAAGCCACCGACATCGCCAGGAACTGCGGCTTCGCGGCCGTGAAGCGCATCGAGCGCGGCACCGCCTACCATGTGTCGGGCAAGGTCGCCCAAGAGTTGGCGCTGGCTACACGCCTCCACGACCGCATGACCGAGTCGGTGCTGGATTCGATCGATGCCGCCCGGGCCCTGTTCCATCACGTCGCGCCGCAGCCGCTGGCCAGCGTCGATCTGCAGGGCGGCGGACGTGCCGCGCTGGTCGTCGCCAATCGCGAACTGGGCCTGGCCTTGTCGGAGGACGAGATCGATTACCTGGTGGAGAACTTCGGCAAGCTCGGCCGCAATCCGACCGACGTCGAACTCATGATGTTCGCCCAGGCCAATTCCGAACATTGCCGGCACAAGATATTCAACGCGAGCTGGACCGTCGATGGCGAGGCGCAGCCGCTGTCCCTGTTCGGCATGATCCGCGAGACGCACAAGGCGCATCCCGAAGGCACCGTGGTGGCCTATTCGGACAATGCCGCGGTGATCGAGGGCGCGAACATCCGGCGCTTCTATCCGCGCGCCGATCACGGCTACACCTACGGTGAAGAACTCACGCACATCCTGGCCAAGGTCGAAACGCACAACCATCCGACCGCGATCTCGCCCTTTCCGGGTGCGGCGACAGGTTCCGGCGGCGAGATTCGCGACGAAGGCGCGACCGGCCGCGGCTCCAAGCCCAAGGCCGGCCTCTGCGGCTTTTCGGTGTCCGACCTGAAGATTCCCGGTTACGTCCAGCCCTGGGAATCGGATTACGGCAAGCCCGAGCGCATCGCCTCGGCGCTCGACATCATGATCGAGGGCCCGATCGGCGCCGCGGCCTTCAACAACGAATTCGGCCGTCCCAACCTGGCAGGTTACTTCCGCAGCTTCGAGCAGGAATTCAACGGCGAGATGCGCGGCTACCACAAGCCGATCATGATCGCCGGCGGCCTCGGCAACATCGCCGCAAGCCACTCCTTCAAGATCCGCTTCCCGGCCGGCAGCCTGCTGATCCAGCTCGGCGGCCCCGGCATGCTGATCGGCCTCGGCGGCGGCGCGGCGTCCTCGATGGCGACCGGCGCCAACACGGCCGACCTCGACTTCGCCTCGGTGCAGCGCGGCAATCCCGAGATCCAGCGCCGCGCCCAGGAGGTCATTGATCGCTGTTGGCAGCAGGGCGCTGCAAATCCGATACTGGCGATTCATGACGTCGGCGCCGGCGGCATTTCCAATGCCATGCCGGAACTTGCGCATGACGCGGGCTGCGGCGCAAGCTTCGACCTGCGCGCGATCCCCAGCGAAGAGCCGGGCATGAGCCCGCGCGAAATCTGGAGCAACGAGGCGCAGGAGCGCTACGTGCTGGCCATCGCGCCCGAACGTCTCGAAGAATTCCGCGCCCTCTGCGAGCGCGAGCGCTGTCCCTTCGCGGTGCTCGGCGTCGCCACCGACGACGGGCAACTGACGGTCAAGGACGACCATTTTGGCAACAAGCCGGTGGACATGCCGATGGAAGTGCTGCTGGGCAAGGCGCCCAAGCTGCATCGCGACGCGCGGCGCCAGCAAGTCACGATGCCGCCGCTCGATGTCGCGGCAATCGACCTCAAGGAGGCCGCGCTGCGCGTGCTGCGCCTGCCGGCAGTGGCCTCGAAGAATTTCCTGATCACCATCGGCGATCGCAGCGTCGGCGGCTTCACGGCGCGCGATCAGATGGTCGGTCCCTGGCAGGTGCCGGTGGCCGACGTCGCGGTGACCGCGATGGGCTATGACACTTATCTTGGCGAAGCCTTCGCCATGGGCGAGCGCACGCCGCTGGCCCTGCTCGACGCGGCGGCCTCGGGCCGCATGGCGGTCGGCGAGGCGCTGACCAACCTGGCCGCGGCCGATATTGGCGAGATCGGCAGGATCAAACTCTCGGCCAACTGGATGGCGGCGGCCGGTCACGGCCATGAGGATGCGGCGCTGTTCGATACCGTGAAGGCGGTCGGCATCGAGTTCTGCCCGGCGCTCGGCATCGCGATCCCGGTCGGCAAGGATTCGCTGTCGATGCGCACCAAGTGGGAAGAACAGGGCGCAGCGAAGCAGGTGACGGCACCGCTGTCGCTGATCGTCACGGCTTTCGCCGCGGTCGAGGACCTGCGCCGCACGCTGACGCCGCAACTGCGGCCCGACTCGGACGTGGGCGAAACCGAACTGCTGCTGATCGACCTCGGCCAGGGTCGCAACCGGCTCGGCGGTTCGGCACTGGCGCAGGTGTATGGCGCTCAGTCGGGTCAATTTGGCGATGCCGTGCCGGATGTCGATGCCGCCTTGCTGAAGGCATTTTTCGGCGCGATCCAGAAGCTCAACCGCGACGGCAAGATCCTCGCCTATCATGACCGCTCCGATGGCGGCCTGTTCGCCACGATCTGCGAAATGAGCTTCGCCTCGCATGTCGGCGTTTCGCTGAATCTCGACGGACTCTGCTACGACCCGCTGATGAACGACGTCGATGGCAGCGAGCGCTTTCCGCAGATCGCCGGCCGCCTGCGCGACCGCATCATCGCCGCGCTGTTCACCGAGGAACTCGGTGCCGTGCTGCAGATTCGCCTTGCCGATCGCACCGCCGTGATGCAGGCGCTGCGCGATGCCGGCCTCGGTGCCTGCAGCCATGCCATCGGCACCACCAACACGGCCGATGCGATACGCATATGGCGCAATGCCAAGGCGGTGTTCGCCGCCCATCGCAATGAATTGCAGCGCACCTGGAGCGAAACCAGCTTCCAGATCGCCCGCCTGCGCGACGATCCGGTCTGCGCCCAGGAGGAATTCGATGCGCTGCTCGATGCCGAGAATCCCGGGCTGTCGGTTTCAATCAAGTCCACGCCAACGGCGCCTTTTGTCGCCACCGGCGCCCGGCCCAAGATCGCGATACTTCGCGAGCAGGGCGTCAACGGTCATGTCGAGATGGCCGCGGCCTTTGAGCGCGCCGGCTTCGCGCCGTACGACGTGCACATGTCCGATCTGCAGAGCGGCCGCCTGCATCTGGCCTCATTCGCGGGCTTCGCGGCCTGCGGCGGCTTCTCCTACGGCGACGTGCTCGGCGCCGGGCAGGGCTGGGCCAAGTCGGTGTTGTTCAACAGCCGCCTGCGCGACGAATTCACCGCTTTCTTTTCTCGCAGCGACAGCTTCGCGCTGGGCGTCTGCAATGGCTGCCAGATGATGGCGCACCTGGCACCGATCATTCCCGGCGCCGGGGACTGGCCGACTTTCCAGCGCAACCGCAGCGAGCAGTTCGAGGCGCGCGTGGTGATGGTCGAGATTCCCTCCTCGGCGTCGATTTTCCTCCGCGACATGGTCGGCTCGAAGTTGCCCGTGGTGGTCAGCCACGGCGAAGGCCGTGCCGAGTTCGCCGCCGCCCAGAGCGGCAAACCGCCGGTGGCGATGCGCTACATCGACAACCGCGGCGCCGTGGCGACCAGCTATCCCTTCAATCCCAACGGTTCGCCTGATGGCATCGCCGGCGTGACCACCGCCGACGGCCGCTTCACGATCATGATGCCGCACCCGGAGCGGACCTTCCGCAGCCTGCAGATGTCCTGGCAGCCGCCGGGTCTGGGGGAGGACGCACCCTGGCTGGAGATGTTCCGCAGCGCCCGGCGCTGGCTCGGGTAAGTCACCAGTTGGCGCTTGCCGGCCCGCGTCCCACAAGGGGATACGTCCGTTCGGGACATAAAGCGGAATCCCCGGCAGACAGAGTCCGCTACGGCGCTGAAATGGAAAAAGGGGCCGCGGCCCCTTTTTTCTTTACAGCAGAATGCCGCGCGTCAGGACGGGCTGGCCGTCAAGGAAGTGGTCTGCGTGGTGGTTGTGGTCGTTGTGCTCAGCGTGCTCCCGGTTTGGGAGTCGACGGCCGTGGTCAGGGTGTCCACCGACTGCGACAGCAGCGTTGCCGCTGCCGGTGCGGCTGCTATCACCGTCGGATTGCTGGCGACCGTGTCAGCCGCTGCAGCTACTGCCGCGGCTACGGTCGGTGCCGCTGTGATCATGGCTGGGGTCGACGCCACAGCGACGGTGGCTGCTGCGAGTTGGGCAGCGGCGGCCGGCGCCGCGGCCATGACGGCCGGCGCGACCATGATGCGTGCGGCGGCCGACAACATGCCGATGACTTGTCCCGGAGCGGCTGCTTGTACCTGCGCCGACCGAGCGATGCCCATGGCCGCGTTGGCGGCCGCTGCGGCTCCAGCCGGATTGGTAGCAATCATTCGTTCTGCGGCGGCCATGGTTTGCTCCGCCAGTCGCGCGGCCCGGACAGGGCTGCCACCGGACAAGGTATTGATTGCCTGCTGGATAGCCGCCGCATTGCCTGAGGCGATGGCGGCCTGCAGTGCCGGCGGCAGCGCTGGCTGCTGGTTGCCGGCCTGCTGGGCTTGAGCCGCAAGCGGCACGGAGGCCAAGCCGATCAGGCTGGCGGCGATGAGTGACTTGATCATCATGGTTTCCTTTCCTGGACTGAGGCGCTGGAATCGCTGCTACCGGCTGAAAGCTTACTCCACCTTGGCTTTGGCGCGCAAATCGTCGATGTGCTTTTGCACCTGGCGTTGCTGCAACTGCTGGCCGATCTGGCCCTTGGCTTCGTCGATGCCCGGCAACTTGAGTTCGCGCGTGTCTTCGAGCTGGATTACATGCCAGCCGAAATCGCTCTTCACCGGAGTTTCGGTGAACTTGCCTTTTTCCAGCCTGGTCATCGCCGCCGAGAAGGGCGGCACGAAGGAGGCCGGGTTGGCCCAGCCCAGATCGCCGCCGCGTTCCTTGGAGCCCGGATCCTTGGAATCCTTCGCCAGGTCCTCGATCTTGGCACCCTTCTTCAGTTTTTCGATAATGGCCTTGGCTTCGTCTTCCTTTTCGACCAGGATATGACGGGCCTTGTATTCCTTGCTGCCGAGCTTGGCCCGGATCTCCTCGTATTCCTTTTTGATCTGGTCGTCGGTGACCGGATGGGTACGCACATATTCATTGAGGTAGGCGCCGATCAGCACGCCCTGACGGGCGAGGTCGATCTGGCCCTGAACCTCGGGTTTCTTGTCGAAGCCCTTCTTGAGCGATTCCTGGGTCAGCACTTCGCGGCGCACCAGTTCTTCCAAGACGGCCTTGCGCAGTTCCGGTGAATCGGGCTGGCCCTGCGCGGCCTGGCCGGCGATCAGCGCATCGGCGCGGAGCTTGGGAATGGCCTTGCCATTGACCGTGGCGAATGTCGTGGATTCGGCCTTCTTCTGGGCCAGGGCAGGCGTTGCACCGACCGAAACGGCGAAGGCGAGCAGCAGGGCGTGGCGGAGCGTACGGTTCATCGTGGTTCCTGAATGGACGGGGGTTGTCATGGTTCGTCGGGAGTTTTCGCGGTAATGCTGAGTGCGTGAATTTCCCGCTTCATCAGCGGGCCGAGCGCATCATACACCAAGCGATGTCTTTCCATTGTCCTGAAACCGGCGAAGCGCGGCGAGACTATTTGCAGCCGGAAATGGCCGCCGCCGCTCCTGGCGCCGGCGTGTCCGGCATGCTTGGCAGAGTCGTCGATGATCTCCAAAGAGACCGGGTCGAGTGCGGCGAGACCGGCACGCATGGCGTCGATGACGCTCATGATCTGGGGAACACCTGTTTGAATGGGCGCACCGTGACACGGGCATAAACGCCGGCGGCGATATAGGGGTCGGCGTCGGCCCAGGCCTGGGCCGCCTCCAGGGAATCGAATTCGGCGACGATCAGGCTGCCGACAAAGCCGGCGGGGCCGGGATCGGCGCTGTCTATCGCGGGAAAGGGGCCGCCCGCCACCATGCGCCCAGCCGCCTCCAGTTCGACCAGACGGGCGAGGTGGGCAGGGCGGCTGGCAAGGCGCTGTTCGAGGCTGTTCGGCACATCTTCGCCGACGATGGCATAAAGCATCATGACTTCTCCGGTGGGACTTCCGGGTGGGGAGAGGACGGGTCCTTTTCGTCGGGCAGGTATCCGGCGAGGACCACGCCTTGCAGAATGATAAAGACGATCATCAGGCCCATGCCACCGAAGAGCTTGAAGCTGACCCAGGTATCGGTACTGAAGTTGAACGCGACCCACAGGTTGACCACGCCCATCACCGCGAAAAAGCCGATCCAGGCAAAGTTGAGCCGGCTCCACAGCGTTGCCGGGAGTTCCACCTGCTTCTCCAGCATGGCGCGGATCAGGTTCTTGCCGAAGAACTGGGCGGAGCCGAACAGGGTCACGGCGAACAGCCAGTAGAGTATGGTCGGCTTCCATTTGATGAAGGTTTCATCATGCAGGATCAGCGTCGCACCGCCGAACACTACCACCAGTCCGAGGCTGACCCAGAGCATGGTGTCCACCTTGCCGTGGCGATGCCAGACCCAGCCGATCTGCGCCATCGTCGCGGCGATCACCACGCCGGTGGCGATGTAGATGTCGAAAATCTTGAACGCGGCGAAGAAGAGGATGACGGGAAACAGGTCGAATAGAAATTTCATGGAGTGGATTATATGGCGGCAACCGGGTGCCCATTGAGCGCAGCGAGCAAATCAGTTACCCCCTTCCTTGGGAAAGGGGATGGGGGATGGCTCTTCAAGGACTAAATTCAGCGAAGTTGAGTTTATGCAGTAGCGCAGTCCCGTGGGCGCCGGCCCGTCGGGAAAGACATGGCCCAGATGGGCACCGCAATTGCTGCAGACGACCTCGGTGCGGCGCATTGAATGGCTGGTGTCCGCAATCTCGTCGATGCCGCCCGGCCCGATCGGGGCGGTGAAGCTGGGCCAGCCGCAGCCGGAATCGAATTTCGCCGCGGACTCGAACAGCGGTTCGCCGCAGCCGATGCAGCGATAGGTGCCGGAATCCCTGCAATCCCAGTATTCGCCGCTGAAGGCGCGCTCCGTGCCCTTTTCGCGGACAACGTGGTATTGCATGGACGTCAGTTGCGCGCGCCATTCCGCGTCGGTTTTGCTGATCTTGGGTTTGCCGCTCATGAGGGTCTCCTGGCGCTGACTATAATCGCGGCCATGATGCTTGAGATCGACCCGGCGATGAATAAGTTCGGAATGGCGCAATGCGCGTGACGGTACTCGGCGCCGGCGTCGTCGGCGTCACCAGTGCCTGGTATCTTGCGGCGGAGGGGCACGAGGTAACGGTCATCGACCGCCAGCCACTGCCGGCGCAGGAGACCAGCTTTGCCAACGGCGGCCAGATCTCGGTCAGCCATGCCGAGCCCTGGGCCAATCCGCGCGCACCGCTGAAGGCGCTGCAATGGCTGGGCAAGGAGGATGCTCCCCTGCTGTGGCGCCTGCGTGCCGATCCCGCGCAATGGGCCTGGGGCCTGCGCTTCCTGCGCGAGTGCACGGCGGCGCGGGCACGCGCGAATCTCGGCGCCATCGTCAGGCTCGGGCTGGCCAGCCGCACGGCGCTGCAGGCCTTGCGGCGGGAGCTGGCGCTCGACTACAGCCATCTTGAACGCGGCATCCTGCATTTCTATACCGATCCCGCTGAATTCGAGCACGCCTTGCCGCAGGCGGCGCTGATGCGCGAATTCGGCTGCGAGCGGGTGCCGCAGACGGCGGCGCAATGCCTGGCCATCGAGCCCGCCCTGGCCGGGTCGCGGGTTCCGGTGGTGGGCGGAACCTATACCGCCAGCGACGAATCGGGCGATGCGCGGCGCTTCACCGAGGCGCTGGCGCGGCAAGCGGCGGCGCGCGGCGTGCGTTTCCGCCATGGCGAGACGGTGCAGGCGCTGCTGCGCGAAGGCGGCCGGCTGAGCGGTGTGCGCCTGGTTTCGGGCGAAACCCTGGCGCCGGATTTGACCGTGCTGGCATTGGGCAGCTATTCGCCCCTGCTGTTGCGGCCGCTGGGCCTGCGTCTGCCGGTTTATCCGGCAAAGGGTTATTCGGCCACGCTGAGTTTGCCGGACGGGGTTCTCGCGCCGACCGTGAGCCTCACCGACGACGGACACAAGATCGTCATTTCGCGTCTCGGCCAAGCGCTGCGCGTGGCCGGCACGGCGGAGTTCAACGGCTACGACACGTCGCTCAACACCCCGCGCTGCGCGGCGCTGCTGCGTCGCATCGGCGAGATTTTTCCGACGCTGGCGACGGTGGGCGAGGTCAGCTACTGGGCCGGGCTGCGTCCGGCGACACCCGGCAACGTGCCGCTGATCGGCGACATGACGAATGCCGGGCTGGCGGGCTTGTGGCTCAACACCGGTCACGGTACGCTGGGCTGGACCCTGGCCTGCGGCTCGGCGCGATTGCTGGCGGATCTGGTGGCCGGCCGCGATCCCGGACTGGATGCGGCGCCTTATAGGTTCTAAGTAGGTTCTAAGCGGGTTCCGAGCGCCTTACCCCCACGGCAGGCTTTGCATAGCCTGCCGGCTTCGCGGGCGCAGAGCGGTGCTCTGCGAAACCCCGCTTCGCCCAGCGACAACTCTCTAATGTAAATGCCGCGGCGCGGTTTCTGCCTGCTCTTCGGGTAGTTCTGCGTGCACCGGTTCGCCTTCGGGATTCGGATAGAGCGGGGCGCCGCAGTCGTCGCAGAATTCCAGCGGGAAGCGCTGGTCGAGCATCAGCACGTTGACCACACCAGCCTCGCGCAATGCGGCTTCGATCTGGGTCGGCGCGTCGTTGGTCTCGTCTTCGTGTTCGAGCAGCGGCCAGACCACGCCATGCAGCACGTCGCTGTTGCCGCGCTGGGTGAAACCGATGCGGAATTCCTCGAGCTGGCGATCATGGAAGGGCGCCACCACGGCGCGCAGCTCGGCTGCCGGCTGATTCAGCACGGTTTGCAGGAAGGCCACCGCGGCGCGCAGCGACCAGGGCCGCGAGGCCCGGTCGGCATCGCGCACGGCGGCATGGTAGGCCAGCACCGGCATGAATTCGAGGGCGCAGGCGGGCAGCAGCGGCCGCAGCGCTTCGCCGCCCTGCATGGTCCATTGCCGGAAGGATTCGGCCTGATCGCCGTCATCCTCCTGCCAGCGGAACAGCGGCGCACCGCGCGGAGCGGCGACGGCGCCGACCAGGTAGCGGGTGTCGGAGAGGAAGTTCATGGTCTCGGGCAGTTGCGCCGGGTCGAATTTCAGGTTGCGGCCATGGACCGCCGCCTTGGCCAGTTTTCCCGCGAGTTCGGCGGTGTCCACATAGTTTTGCGGCAACTGGTCGGGGCTGTAGAGAACGTCGCTCAGGCTGAGCTTGGCGTCGGCGGCGAGTACGTGGGCCTGCAGATGTACGCGCAGGGCATCCAGCTGCGCCGCGGGAATGTTTCCCGACGGAATCTGGAAGCGGGACCAGGCCAGCACCGGCGCCGCGATCATCACCGTATCGAGGCCGCTGCCGGCTTCGGCGCGCCGGGTTTCGGCGCAGGACTCGATCATGTCGGCCAGCTCGTCGTAGGCGCGCGAGCCGCCGTTATAGAGCTGGTCGAGCACCGCGATCAGGGTCTCTTCCCCGTTGTCGGCCAGCAGGTGGTCTATGTGCGCTGCCAGGCGGACTTCCCAGTAGGCGTCCTCGATCCGGTTGGAGGATTGGCTGAGCCGGGTTGCCAGGCGCGTGAGCAATTCAGAATCGGGCGTCTGCCGGGCACGGCGTGGAAGGCGGTTGCGTTTCATGGAAAACTCTGGCCGAAAAATAAGCCGGCAGAAGCGCCGGAGGCGAATTCTACCAGTTGGCCGGACCGGTAAACCGGGCGCGGCGTGCAACCGGAAGCTGATAAAATCCGCCTGTTTTTTTGCCAGCGGTGGTGCCCGATGTTCTCCAAATTGATGCCCAAGGAAGCCAAGTTCTTCGATTTGTTCAATGCCCACGCAGATTTGGTGGTCAAGGGAGGACGGCAACTGGTGGCGCTGGTGGATGATCTGGGCAAGGGACCCGACATACTCGCGCAGCACGTCCAGGCCATCGACGAGATCGAGACCACGGCCGACAAGATCACCCACGAAACCATTGCGCTGCTGCATACCTCGTTCAACACGCCGCTGGATCGCGATGAAATCCACCAGCTGATCATGCGCATGGACGATATCCTGGACCTGATCCAGGATTTTGCGGAGGCCATGTACCTCTACGACATTCGTCAATTGACGCCGGAAGCCCGGCAACTTTCCGATATCGTCGCTTCCAGTTGCGAGCGGGTCAGGTCGGCTGTGGTGCTGCTCAACAAGATGGACAATGCGCCGGCCATGCTCAAGCTGTGCCGCGAAATCGACCAGCTCGAATCCGACGCCGACCGCGCCATGCGCACCGGCATCACCAAGCTGTTTCGCGAAGAGGCCGACGTGCGCCAGTTGATCAAGATGAAGGGCATCTACGAGCTGCTGGAATCGGTGACCGACCGGGCAGAGGACGTCGCCAATATCATCGAGGGCATCATCCTCGAGAATTCCTGAGCGACTGCCATGCAAGCGGTCGAGATGAGTCTGACGGTGATTGTTGTGCTGGTGGTGCTGGCGCTGATCTTCGACTTCATGAACGGCTTCCACGATGCCGCCAATTCCATCGCCACCATAGTTTCGACGCGGGTGCTGAAGCCCCATCAGGCGGTGATCTGGGCGGCCTTCTTCAACGTCGTGGCGATATTCATATTTCATTTGTCGGTCGCCAAGACCATCGGCAAGGGCACCATCGATCCCGGCGTGGTCGACCACTATGTGGTGTTCGGTGCCCTGATCGGCGCCATCGTCTGGAACATCGTCACCTGGTACTACGGCATCCCGTCGAGTTCCTCACATGCGCTGATCGGCGGGCTGGTCGGTGCCGCGGTGGCCAAGGGCGGCACCGGCACGCTGATCTGGGGCGGCCTGGGCAAGGCGCTGATATTCATACTCATCGCCCCGGTGCTGGGTTTCCTGCTCGGCGGACTCCTCATGGTGGCCATTTCCTGGATCTGCAACAGCATGGCGCCGCGCAAGGTGGACAAGGTCTTCCGCCGCCTGCAGTTGCTTTCGGCCGCCGCCTACAGCATCGGCCACGGCGGCAACGACGCACAGAAGACCATCGGCATCATCTGGATGCTGCTGGTGGCAGCCGGCATCACCACGTCCACCGAATCGGTACCGACCTGGGTCATCGTCGCCTGCTATACCTCGATGGGTCTGGGTACCATGTTCGGCGGCTGGCGCATCGTGCGCACCATGGGTCAGCGCATCACCAAGCTGAACCAGGCCAAGGGCTTCTCGGCCAACATGGGCGGTGCGATCACCCTGTTCATGTCCACCATGCTCGGCATACCGGTGTCGACGACTCACACCATCACCGGTGCCATCGCCGGCGTCGGTTCGACCGGGGGCCCCAAGAACGTGCGCTGGGGCGTCGCCGGCGGCATCGTCTGGGCCTGGATCCTGACGATTCCGGCGAGCGGCTTGGTGGCCGCCGTGGCTTGGTGGGTCGGCCGGCTCATACTGTGAGCGTCTGCCAGGCATGCGGCGCCTGCTGCGCCACTTACCGGGTGTCTTTCCACCGCGAGGAAGTTGACGACGTGCCGGGCGGCCGGGTGCCGGCCGGGCTGATCGAGCCGATCAACGGGCAACTGGTTTGCATGCGCGGCGCGGCGGGCGCCCCGTCGCGCTGCATCGCCTTGCGCGGACGCATTGGCGCTGAAGTGTCCTGCGCCATTTACGAGTTCCGTCCGCCAGCCTGCCGCGAGTTCGCGCCGCTGGCCGCCGTGGGCCGTGGCGACGAGGCCTGCAACGAGGCGCGGCGGCGCCATCACCTGCCCGCGCTGGATCCCGTGGCCGCATGAACCAGCGCGTCGCTCCCGGTCCGGCGGCATTCGGCCTGATGGTGCTGCTGTGCGCCATCTGGGGCTTCCAGCAGGTGGCGATGAAATTCGCCAGCGCCGAGATCAGTCCGATCCTGCAGGCCGGTTTGCGCTCGGGACTCGGCGCCGTGCTGGTCTATATCTGGGCGCGCTGGCGCGGCATCGCCCTCTTCGCGCACGACCGGTCGCTGCGCCCGGGCCTGCTGGCCGGCCTCTTGTTCGGTTTCGAATTCGTCTTCATTTTCGTCGGCGTCGATCTGACCACGGTCTCGCGCATGGTGGTGTTTCTGTACACCGCGCCCTGTTTCACGGTACTCGGACTGCATTTCTTTGTGCCCGGCGAGCGCATGGGCTGGCGCCAGGGGGCCGGCGTGCTGCTGGCCTTTGCCGGACTGGTCACCGCCTTCATCGACAAGGCCGCGGGCGGCAGCCTGCTGGGCGATTTCTTCGGGGTGCTGGCGGCGCTGTTCTGGGCGGCGACCACGGTGCTGATCCGCGCCACGGCGCTGGCGCGGGTGACGGCGACCAAGGTGCTGCTGTATCAACTGGTGGTGTCGGCGGCGGTGATGTTCCCGCTCTCCTGGCTGGTCGGCGAGCGTGGCATCGGCGTGCTGTCAGCGCCAACTCTCTGGGCCATGGCTTACCAGATCGTGATCGTCGCCTGCATCAGCTATCTGGCCTGGTTCTGGCTGCTGACGCGTTATCTCGCCGGGCGGCTGCTGGTGTTCTCCTTCCTGACGCCGCTGTTCGGCGTCGGCTTTGGCATGGTGCTGATGGGCGACCAGCCGAGCCTGCACTTCTTCGCTGCCGCGGCGATGGTGGTCGGCGGCATCGTGCTGGTCAATCTGCCGGCAAGGAAATGAAACAGAAGCAGGCGTTTTACCTGGGCCTGCGTTCGGTCATGCCGCTGCTGCTCGGCGTGGCGCCGTTCGGCGTGATCTACGGCGTGGTCGCGCTGCAAAGCGGCATTCCGCCGCTGGCGGCGATGGCCATGTCGTCGATTGTTTTCGCCGGCTCGGCCCAGTTCCTGCTGGCGCAACTGGTGGGCAGCGGTGCGCCGCTGCTGCTCAGCGCCGGCGCGGTGGGCCTGGTAAACCTGCGCCACGCGCTTTACAGCGCTTCGGTAGCGCCAATGCTGGCGCACCTGCCGCGGCGCTGGAAGATGCTGCTGGCCTACCTGCTGACTGATGAAGCTTATGCCGCGGCAATTCCGCATCTGCTGGTTGATGCTCCCGAGTCGCGCTCGTCCCATGCGCACTGGATCCTGTTCGGCTCCGGCTTCGGCCTCTGGGCCGGCTGGCAGGTGGCGACACTGGCGGGGGTGCTGATCGGCGCGCAACTGCCTGCAGATCTCGGGCTGGATTTTGCGCTGCCGCTGACCTTCATCGCCATCGTGGTGCCGATGATCGCCAGCCGTGCCCTGCTGGCCGCCGCACTGGCGGCTGGCGCTACGGCCGTTGTGCTCGCTGCCCTGCCCTACAAGGTCGGCTTGTTCATCGCCGCACTGGCCGGGCTGGCGGTCGGCGCGGCGATGACGAGGAAGGCGGCATGAATCTCTGGGTCCTGATGCTGGTCTGTGGCCTGTTAACCTTCGCCATCCGCTACTCCTTCATCGCGGCGGAAGGGCACTATCAGCCGCCAGCCTGGTTTCGCCACCTGCTGCCCTTCGTCCCGATCGCCGCGCTGACTGCGCTGACGGCACCGGAACTGCTGCTGATGCAGGGCGAGCTGGTTCTCGGCGGCAGCAACCAGCGCCTGTGGGCGGGTCTGGCGGCAATCGTGGTTGCCGCCGTCTGGCGCAACACCCTGCTGACCATCGGCAGCGGCTTTCTGGCGCTGTTCCTGCTGCAGCGCCTGGGCGCCTAGCGCAGCGGACAGCTGCGAAAGCCGACGAAGATATCGTCGCGCTGCGGCTCGTAGTAGTTGCGGTAGTGCGGATTGCGCATGCGCGGCCGGGTGGCGAAAGAGCCGCCGCGCACGCTGCGATGGGTATGGAAGTAGGGCGCGGCATACTCGGCGTAAGGGTCGGGGCTGAAACCCGGATAGGGTTCGAAGGCGCTGGCCGTCCATTCCCAGACCCGAGTGCCCCAGTCGAAGCCCGCGCTGTGCCGCGCCGCATATTCCCATTCCGCTTCGCTCGGCAAACGACGGCCGGCCCAGCGACACCAGGCCTCGGCTTCGTGCGCCGTCAGATGGATCACCGGCTGGTCGGGCGCCAGGGCTATCCACCCGTCGAAGCGGCGCTGCTGCCAGATGCCGTCCTGTCGGCGCCAGTAGCGCGGCATGGTCTGCCCGGTGGCGGCCAGCCAGGCCAGACCCTGCGCCGACCACCATTGCGCCTGGCGGTAGCCGTCTGCCTCGACGAAGGCCTGGTAGTCGGAGTTCCTTACCGGCGTCGCCGCAATCGCGAAATCGGCAACGCGCTGCGGATGCGCCCATTTTTCGTTGTCGAAGACGAAGCCCCTGGCGGTTGGCGAACTACCCATGAGGAATTCGCCGCCGGTCAGTTCGATATCGGCTGCCGGCGGCAGGTCGTTCAATCCATCGGCATAGGGCCAGCCCAGCGTCTGCCGGGTATAGCAGAACGCTTCGTCGTGCATGTCCTCGTGGAACAGCGCGAGACGGTGAAAATACAGCGCCGCATCGGTTTCGGGCAGCTTATGCAAGGTGTCCAGCACGGCGTCCAGCGTGTCTTCGAGATAGCGTCGGGTGGCCTGCCAGTCGGGCAGGTCGAGCTGCCAGCGGCTGTCGTGCGGGACCTTGCCCGAGTCGTACCAGCGATCGGCATCCGCCAACTGCGAAGGAGCCGCCGGCTGGTTCGCGCCGCGCTGGCGCAGGCACCAGTATTCGGTGAACCAGGCGACGTGGCCGAACTCCCACAGCGGCGGATTGATGATGGCCAGGCAGGGCACCCGCAGCGGATCAGGGGTTGCCGCCGACGGCCAGTCGGCGCAGGCGTCAAGCAGGCGCACCGTATAATCGCGGGCATCCCGCAACGCATCGGCCAAGGCTTCCTTCCCAGCGATTCGCATATCCGGCACTGTCATGAGCGCACCTCCATCCGTCGCCATTATCAGCCCCGCGCTGGCCAGTGCCAATAACGGCAACTGGCATACCGCGCGGCGTTGGGCGCACTGCCTGGCACCTATGGCCCGGGTGCGCATCGAGCAGGAGTGGCGGGGCGCCAGCGCCAACTTTCTGATTGCGCTGCATGCCCGTCGCTCGGCGGCTTCGATCGCCGCCTTTGCCGAGCGTCATCCCGAGCGTCCGCTGATCGTGGTGCTGACCGGTACCGATCTCTACCGCGACATCGCGGTCGACCAAAGCGCGCAACGCTCGCTGGCCCTGGCCAGCCATCTGGTGGTGCTGCAGGCGGAGGGGGTGCAGGCCCTGCCTCCCGAATACGCGGCGAAGACGCTGACCATCTACCAGTCGGCGCGCCCGCTGCTGCCGGGGCGGCGCAGCCGGCGTCATTTCGACTTGGCACTGGTGGGCCACCTGCGGCCCGAGAAGGACCCATTGACGGCCCTGCGCGCCTTGCGCCGCCTGCCGGCCGAACTGCCGCTACGACTGTTTCATATCGGCGGCGATCTCGATCCGGCGCTCGCCGCCGAGGTGCACGCTTTGGGCGCCGCCGATCCGCGCTACCGTGCGCTGGGCGCCCTGTCGCAGGCGGCGACGCGGCAGCGCATCAAGCGCTGCCACCTGCTGTTGCTGCCTTCGCTGATGGAAGGCGGCGCCAATGTATTAATCGAGGCCGTGACCAGCGGGGTTCCGGTACTAGGCAGCGACATTGCCGGCAACCGTGGCATGCTCGGCGCGGAGTATCCGGGCTGGTTTCCGGTCGGCGATGCGGCGCGCCTGGCCGAACTGATTGCGACCGCGATGCATGACCCTGACTACTATGCGAGCCTGTCCCGGCGCTGCGCCGAGCGGGTATCCTTGTTTTCCCCGGCCCACGAATGTGCTTCTGTTTGCAGACTTCTCGATTTGACAAGGTGATCCAGCCAATGAATTCCAACAAGCTTTCCGCCAACCCGATTCGTCTTACTTCGTTCAGCCATGGCGGTGGCTGCGGCTGCAAGATCGCGCCCGGCCTGCTGACCGAAATCCTGCGCGGCGTGCGCAACTTTCCGGTGCCGAAGGAGCTCATGGTCGGCATCGAGACGGCGGACGACGCGGCGGTATACCGTCTCAACGACCAGCAGGCGCTGATCGCGACGACGGACTTTTTCATGCCCATCGTCGACGACCCCTTCGACTTCGGCCGCATCGCCGCCACCAATGCAATCAGCGACGTGTATGCCATGGGCGGCACGCCGATCATGGCGCTGGCCCTGGTCGGCATGCCGATCGACAAGCTGCCGATCGAGGTCATCGGCAAGATCCTCGAAGGTGGCGAAAGTGTCTGCGCCGCGGCGGGCATTCCGATCGCCGGCGGCCACACCATCGATTCGGTCGAGCCGATCTACGGCCTGGTGGTGATGGGTCTGGTGCATCCCGACAAGGTCAAGACCAATGCCGGCGCGCGCGCCGGCGACCTGCTGATCCTCGGCAAGCCGCTCGGCGTAGGCGTCTTGTCGGCGGCGCTGAAGAAGGGCGCGCTGGATGCGTTGGGCTATGCCGCGATGATCGCCAGCACCACCCAGCTCAATACGCCGGGCAGGCAACTGGCCAATCTCGATGCCGTGCATGCCCTGACCGACATTACCGGCTTCGGCCTGCTCGGGCACCTGCTGGAAGTCTGTCGCGGGGCCAAGCTGGCCGCCTCGCTCGACATGGCAGCGATCCCCATGCTGGCCGAGGTCGAGCAACTGGCGACGGCGGGCTACATCACCGGCGCCTCGGCGCGCAATTGGACCGCCTACGGCGACGATGTGACCTTGGATGCCGCGATCACGCCCATGCAGCGCGCGCTGCTGACCGACCCGCAAACCAGCGGCGGTCTGCTGGTGGCCTGCGATCCGGCGGTGGCCGATGCGGTGCTGGAGGTGTTCCGCGCCGAAGGTTTTGCCGCGGCCGCGGTGATTGGTCGCCTGGAGTCGGGGCCGGCACGGGTGACCGTGGGCGCCTAGCCGTCATTGCTTCGTCTCGTCGGCAGCGCCTCAGTCGGCCAGCAGCAGAAACACGGTGGGACGCTTGTCCAGTTGTGGTGCTTGGGTTGCCTTCCAGTCCGCGACGCGGCGCGTGGCGATTTGTTCGCTGGGCAGGCTCAGGTCGGTCGCCAGGCACAGGCGCGTCTGCGGTCTGCAGGCCAGCAGCAGGGCGTTGAACAAGGCCTGATTGCGGTAGGGCGTTTCGATGAATATCTGGGTTTGCCGCAGGCGCGCCGATTCGCCTTCGAGTTCCACGATGCGGCGGCTGCGCTCGGGTTCGCGCGCCGGCAGGTAGCCATGAAAGGCGAAGCGCTGGCCGTCGAGTCCGGAGGCCATCAGCCCCAGCAGCAGCGAGGAGGGGCCGACCAAGGGCCTGACCGTAACGCCCAGTTCGTGGGCGCGGCGCACCAGCAAGGCGCCGGGGTCGGCTACCGCCGGGCAGCCGGCTTCGGACATCAGGCCGATGTCGAGACCCGCACGCAGCGGCGCCAGCAGGCGCTCGATGTCGGCGGCCGTGGGCGCTTCGGGCAGTTGTTCGATGAGTAGTTCACGCAGGGGCCGTGGATGGCCGATGCGCTTGAGTTCGGCGCGCGCCGTCTTGGCGTTTTCCGCGACGAAATGGATCAGGCGGCAGGCCGTGTCGCGGGTCGCCGCCGGCAGGCAGTTCTCCCAGGGCGTGTCGCCGAGGGCCACCGGCAGCAGCCAGAGTGTGCCGGCCATCGGCTAGAGCGGCTTGCTGCGCATCACGGCAGTGCCACACCGGCGGCGCGCAACATGTCGCACAAGGCGATCAGCGGCAGGCCGACCAGGGCGTTGGGGTCGTCCCCGCGCAGATAGCTGAGCAGGGAAATCCCCAGTCCCTCGGACTTCGCGCTGCCGGCGCAGTTCAGCGCGTCTTCCTTGTCGAGATAAGCGGCGATTTCGGCCTCGCTGAGCTGGCGAAAGCCGACATGCGTGTCGACACAGCAGACTTGCACCCGGTTGCTCAGGCTGTCGAGAAGGCACAATCCGGTATGGAAGACCACTTCTTTTCCGCGCATCAGCCGCAGCTGGGCGATGGCATTCTCCCGCCTCCCCGGTTTGCCGAAGCGCTCGTCGCCGTGGGCTGCGACCTGGTCGGAGCCGATGATCAGTGCGTCGGGATAACGTTGCATAACGGCGCGGGCCTTGGCCTCGGCCAGGCGCGTGGCAGTGGCCGCCGGTGCTTCTCCGGGCAGGGCCGACTCGTCGGTGTCCGGTGCAATGGTTTCAAAAGGGAGCTGCAGGCGCCCCAGAAGTTCGCGGCGGAAGGGCGATGTCGAGGCAAGAACGAGCAGGCGAGGCATGTTTCAGGCTTGAAAAAGGAGGGTCGGGCATGATAGCATTCACCGTTTATGTCGCGCGAGCGCTTGGCTGTGTCTGATTCGATTGCCGGAACAGTCCTTGACTGCCTCGAATTCGCGCGCAGCGGTGGTGTGCTGGAACGCAGCATCCGCCTGGATGAATTGCCGCGCCTGGCAGACGTTCTGGTCACGACCGAAGGTTTTCTGTCGGTCCGGTTGGAAGGGTGGCGGGACGACGCAGGCAAGTCGTGGTTGCAAGTGGATATCGCAGGCGAGCCGGTGCTGTGTTGCCAGCGATGTCTGGGCGGCGTGAAGTTCCCGCTGGCTATCAGCAGCCGATTGCAGCTGATAGCGCCGGGGGAGGATTGGCCGGACGACGATCTGGTCGATGACAGTGCGGATGCCATAACAGCCGAAAAGGCGCTGGCGGTGCTGTCGCTGGTTGAGGATGAAGTGTTGCTGGCGCTGCCCATCGTGCCGCGACATGAGCAGTGCGAGGCGCCTTCGGCGAACGCAACAGGATATGGCGCATCGCCGTTTGCGGCGCTGGCTGATTTTAGGAAGCATTGAAACACAAGGAGTAGCAAAATGGCTGTGCAACAGAACAAGAAATCCCCGTCCAAGCGCGGCATGCATCGTGCGCATGATTTTCTGACCAATCCGCCGCTGGCCGTCGAGCCGACCACGGGCGAGGTTCATCTGCGCCATCACATCTCGCCGTCCGGCGTGTATCGCGGCAAGAAGGTGGTAAAGGCCAAGGGCGAATAATCCACTTTGTTGAATCCGGCCGGGTGCGCGCTGCGCGTCCGGCCGTTTTTACATAAAGAGCCCTGGAATGTCGATCACCCTCGCGGTGGATTGCATGGGCGGCGATCACGGTCCGTCGGTGACGCTGCCCGCTGTTTTTGAATTCCTGCGTCATGACACCGATTGCGCCGCCATCCTGGTCGGCCGCGAGGAGGTTCTGCGTCCGCAGATGGAGCGCGAAACTGCCGAATTCGGCGCGCGCCTGGCGATCCGCCACGCCTCCGAAGTGGTCGAGATGGACGAGGCGGTCGCCAGTGCCTTGCGTGGCAAGAAGGATTCCTCGATGCGCGTTGCCGTCGATCTGGTCAAGCAGGGTGTAGCCGATGCGGCGGTATCGGCCGGCAACACCGGCGCCCTGATGGCGGTCTCGCGCTTCGTGCTGAAAACCCTGCCCGGCATCGACCGGCCGGCCATCTGCTCCATCCTGCCGTCGCAGCGCGGCAGCACCTATGTACTGGATCTCGGCGCCAATGTTGATTGCAGCCCCGAACACCTGCTGCAGTTCGGCATCATGGGTTCCCTGCTGGTGTCGGCGCTGGAGCACAAGGAAAGGCCCACCGTGGGCCTGCTGAATATCGGCGAGGAAGCGATCAAGGGCAACGAGGCAGTCAAGCGCGCCGCAGAATTGCTGCGCGCCACCGACCTGAATTTTGTTGGCAACGTCGAAGGCAATGACATCTTCAAGGGCACGGCCGACGTCGTGGTGTGTGACGGCTTTGTCGGCAATGTCACGCTGAAGGCCGCCGAAGGCCTGGCCCACATGATAGGCGGCGGACTCAAGGAAGAGTTCTCACGCAACATTTTCACCAAACTGGCCGCGCTGGTCGCGATGCCCGTGCTGAAATCGTTTCGTCAGCGCTTTGATCCGCGGCGCTACAACGGAGCCAGCCTGCTTGGCCTCAAGGGCATCGTGGTCAAGAGCCACGGCTCGGCCGATCAACTGGCGTTCCGCTGCGCGCTGGAGAAGGCGGCCGAAGAGGCCCGACAGGACTTGCCGGAGGCCATCGCCGCGCGCATGGCAGCCGTTATGCCCGTGCCGACTCTCTGTGATTAATGAAAGTCGAGTGATGATATATACGCGAATCAGCGGTACCGGCAGCTATCTGCCGGGCGAGCCGGTCAGCAATGCGGCCTTGATCGCCGCGCACGGGCTCGATTCTTCGGACGAGTGGATCGTCGAGCGCACCGGCATTCGCAGCCGCCATCTGGCGGCGGCGGGCGTCACCAGCAGCGACCTGGCGCTGGAAGCCAGCCGCCATGCACTGCAGGCGGCCGGGCGCACGGTTGCCGACATCGATCTGATCATCGTCGCCACCTCGACGCCCGACTACGTGTTCCCCAGCGCCGCGGCCCTGCTGCAAAGCAAGCTGGGCAACGTCAACGGCGCGGCGGCCTTCGACGTCCAGGCAGTCTGCAGCGGCTTTGTTTATGGACTGACGATCGCCGACAAGTTCATTCGTTCCGGCTCGCACAAGTGCGCGCTGGTGGTCGGCGCCGAAGTCTTTTCGCGCATCCTCGACTGGAAGGATCGTGGCACCTGCGTGCTGTTCGGCGACGGCGCCGGCGCCGTGATTCTGGAAGCGTCGGAACAGCCGGGCCTGCTGTCCAGCGCCTTCCACGCCGACGGCAGCCATCACGGCATCCTTTCGGTGCCGGGCCAGCTTTGCGGCGGCGTCGTCACCGGCGATCCCTTCCTGCGCATGGATGGGCAGGCCGTGTTCAAATTTGCGGTCAAGGTTCTGGCCGACGTCGCCAACGAAGTGCTGGACGCAGCCGGAATGACCGCGGCCCAGGTGGACTGGCTGATTCCGCATCAGGCCAACGTGCGCATCATGCAGGCCACGGCGAAGCGGCTCCATATCGCACCGGAGAATTGCATAGTGACCGTAGGGCATCACGGCAATACGTCCGCGGCGTCGATTCCGCTGGCACTCGACGAGTCGGTACGCGCCGGTCGCATCCAGCGTGGCCAGCATCTGTTGCTCGAAGGTGTCGGCGGCGGCTTCACCTGGGGCGCGACCCTGCTCAAGTTCTGAACTCGAGAAGATAGATATGAAATTCGCACTTGTATTCCCAGGGCAAGGTTCGCAGTCGCTGGGCATGATGGCCGCCTATGGCGATGCGGCGGTGATCCGCGCCACGTTCGATGAGGCCTCGGCTGCGCTCGGCCGCGACTTGTGGCAACTGGTCAGTGAAGGTCCGGCCGAGGCGCTGAACCAGACCGTCAACACCCAGCCCCTGATGCTGACCGCGGGTATCGCCGTCTATCGCCTTTGGCTGGAAAAGGGCGGCGTGCAACCGGCACTGGTCGCGGGACACAGCCTGGGCGAGTATTCGGCGCTGGTGGCGGCCGGGGTGCTGCAGTTGCAGGATGCGGTGCCGCTGGTCGAGCTGCGCGCCAAGGCGATGCAGGCCGCGGTGCCGGCCGGCGAAGGCGCGATGGCCGCGGTCATGGGACTCGATGCTGCGGCCGTAATCGAAGCCTGCGCCGAGGCGGCCCAGGGGCAGGTGGTGCAGGCGGTGAATTTCAACGAGCCGAAGCAGACCGTGATCGCCGGCCACAAGGCGGCGGTCGAGCGGGCGGCGGAACTGGTCAAGGCCAGAGGCGCCAAGCGCGCCCTTATGCTGTCGGTATCGGCGCCCTTCCATTGCACACTGATGCAGCCGGCCGCGGCAGCGCTGCAGGCGCGTCTCGCGGAGGTGAACTTTGCCGCGCCGCAGATTCCGGTGATCAACAACGTCGATGTGGCACAGTTGGCCGATCCGGCCGCGATCAGGGATGCGCTGGTGCGCCAGGCGGCGTCGCCGGTGCGCTGGGTCGAGACCATGCAGGCGATGCAGGCGATGGGGGTCACCCATGTATTTGAGTGCGGTCCGGGCAAGGTCCTGTCCGGGCTGGTGAAACGCTGCGTGGAAAACCTCAACGGCGGCGCGATGAATGACCTGGCTGCCATGGATGCGGCGCTGACAGTCGTATCCCACCAGGGGATACCGTCCCCGGCGGGGCCGGGGACATAAAGGGAGACTGACATGGCGGATTTGAAGGGGCAGATTGCCCTGGTGACGGGCGCTTCGCGCGGCCTCGGCCGCGCCATTGCGCTGGAACTGGCGGCGCAGGGCGCGACCGTGATCGGCACCGCGACTTCGGATGCCGGTGCCGCCGAGATCCAGAAGGCGCTCGATGCAGCAGGTGCCGCGGGTTGGGGCGCGACGGTAAACGTTACCGAAGCCGCGTCCTGCGAAGCGCTGGTCGGCGAGATCGAGAAGAAATTCGGCGCGGTGTCGATCCTGGTGAACAACGCCGGCATCACCCGCGACAATCTCGCCATGCGCATGAAGGACGACGAATGGGACCTGGTTATCGAGACCAATCTGAAGGCAGTGTTCCGTCTGTCCAAGCTGGTCATGCGCGGCATGATGAAGGCGCGCTTCGGGCGCATCATCAACATCACTTCGGTGGTCGGCGAAGCCGGCAATCCGGGCCAGGCCAACTACGCTGCCGCCAAGGCCGGCGTCGCCGGCATGAGC
>JACPUD010000011.1 GCA_016192435.1 Rhodocyclales bacterium
GCAAGTCGCGGCTCGGGAGCGGCCTTCTGCTCGTCGCCCCCCAGCCGGGCCAGGCTGTCGGTGAAACGGTCGGCGATGACGAAGTTCACAGTCAGACCAGCTTCGCCTTCAGAGCTTCAAGCATTTCAAGCAAAGCCGGAAGTCGAAATTCAGTTCGCTTGCAACAAAAGCCGCCTGATCGAGGCCATCGGTATAGGCGATCACCTTTCCGGCAAAGTCGATCATGTCGTCGAGATAGAAGCGCCACTCGCGCGGCGCGGCATCAGACATGAATGGCCTCCTTTTCGACAAAGGGGCGAAGCTCCGCACGCAAAGCCTTCTCCGTCACCAAATCGACAGCGCAGCCGAACTGGTCTTCGAGATAGAACTGCACACCAAAATAACGCGCCGAAGTCGCCGGGCCGTCGAAGGCCACCAGAACATCGACATCGCTGCCGGCGTCGGCGCTGTCCCGCGCGGTGGAACCGAACAGCGCGAGTTGCGTCACGCCGTAGCGTGCCGCCAGGATGGGCTTGCTCCTGGCAAGCAGGTCAATTGCATCCGATCGATTCATCTGGATCCTCACGAGGTACGCGTCTCAGCAGCAATTCTCGCCGCTATTTCACCGTCCCGCCAGCGCCGACTTTTGAAGGATGCAGGTCAGCGCGCTTCGCCTTCGTGGCCGCGGCCTGATACGCCCTCTCGGCTTTCTTCCGTATATCGACCGCCTTGACGAGAGCTTCCTCGAACCTCTCGTCGGTGATGGTGTTCTCGGTGCCGATATACACGTTCCTGTTAGTCGGCTTGTCTCCATGCCTGGGAATGGTTACGCCGAAGTTGTATTCGGCGACGCGCCGCCCTTTTCGTGTGCGCGCAATCGGTCCGGAAATGCCGACCGGCAGGGCGTTGCTTTTCGAAGAACTGCTCTCGCGCCTGAGGCCAGTCGGAGCGGGCAGCCGTGCAATCCGTCGTTGAAGTTCCTCAATGGCTCCGGCAAGTGCCACCGCGGCGCCGCTGCCGTCGGCCGTGTGGTCGGAGAAGGTTTTCCAGATTCCGTAACGAAGCTGCCACGCCCGCGTATTCCTGGTATCGATGCGCTGGACGTGCTCAGGCACTTGGAAGCGATGGCCGGAGAAAATGACAACCTCGCGATACTTCATGGCTCAATCTCCTCCTTGGCCCTAATTGTTGCGTCAAATCCGAATACCGTCGCGATCTTGGTACCGTCCCGTCAGCGTCGATTTTCGGTTCCCGAAGACGCTGACTGCACTCACCGGTAAGCCGGTTCAATATCCACAAATCTGCACTTGGTTTTCAATTTTCCGTTGCGTCACGCCACCAAGCGCCGCAGTCCATCGCGCAGCTTGCAAAAGCTCGGCGACAGGTTGCGCTCGACGTCCATGCGGGGCCCAATCTCCTGCGCCCACTCATGCTTGATCTGCCCTGGCAAAGGCCAGCCCACGACGCGAATCGCAGCGGAGCCCCCGGGGTAAACGGCATCAGCCAACAGTTCCCATGTACCGCATGCACTGTCTTGCTGATAGCCGTCAAGAATGGCCTTCTTGGCGCGAGGATAAGCCTCCAATACGGCCTGCCTATCTCCGAGCAACCAAGCCTCCATTTCCTCGATAGCCAAACGGAACAGCGCATTCGGCGCCGGCCTGCACTTGCGCAACAGTGCCTTCAACTCCTTGAGAAATTCCGTGCAATCGCGTTGGTCGGTATCCAACACCACCACGACGGCATCAATGCCGGGCGTCTTGCCATATCCCGCAAGCAATCGCGGAAGCTGATCCAGCAGCGCTCGCTTCGCAGGATCCTGCTTTGCCGACAAGCCAGCGGGGAGCCGTCCAATACCCTTGTAGGGATGCACCCGCCACGTATGAGGCTGGCCGTGCGGCCCGATTACCGCTGGCAACAAGATGTCGATCAGCCTTGCTCCGGAACTGTCTTCCACCAGCACTTCCATGTGCATGGCTTACCTTGCCTCCAGATAGTCGCTGTACCAGAGACTTCCGAGCGGCAGACCTTCCGCCACGAGATTACGCACCAGTTCCAGATCGGATACGCGACGGACGGTCGAGAACCCGCCGCCCCCCTTCTCCAATATCCACACCTCGCTCGGCGAGAGCGCATCCACGAAATACGGTTGGTGCGTGGTCACAAATATCTGTGGTGCATTTTTCTTGCCAGTCGCATGACTGCGCAACTCAATCGCAAGCGAATTCAACAGACCATGGTAGAGCCCGTTCTCCGGCTCCTCGATGCAGATGAACGGCGGTGGATCAGGATCCTCCATCAACAACAAGTACGCAAATATCTTCAGCGTGCCGTCGGACATCTGTCCGGCATAGAACGGATCGGCAAAGGCACCGTCGTTGAACTGGAGGAGTACTCGCTTATCCTTGGTGACATCGGTCTGAATGCTGTGGATGCCCGGAATCTTGCTGGCAATGCGTTGCAGGATCGAGTTGAACCGATCCTTGTGTTCGCGCTCCATGTACTGAACCACGTTGCCGATATTGTCCCCATGGATGTTCAGGTGGCGCTGCGCGCCGGCGGAAGGAATCGAGCGTGCGGCATCAGGGTGGAAGTACGACAGATACCATCCTTTCAAAAAGTCGCGGAAACGCTTGATGCGGGGGTGTTCCTTGAGCGTGCCCAGCGTGGCAATGCCAAGCTGCCGCAAATCGGTCAATTCAACTTGTTCTTGCGCACGATCTTCTTCGCCACTGACGGTCTCCACCGCGTCCTCGCCCGCCCACACCGTGCCTTGGCCGTGATGCAAGCGCAAGAATGGATACGGTCTGCCGTGTTTCTGACCCTTGCGACGTTGCCTCAACACCTCCGATTCCACAAAGGGACGACCACCCTCGTCCAGATTGATGGCCAATTCATAGGTGATCGGCCGCTCAAGCTTGCCCTCGCGATAATAGATCTCGAACTGGATGGGTTCCTCAGTCCCGAGTGAGCGCATGCGCTCAAATCCTCCGCGCTGCTTGGCATCGCATGCCGTTTCCACGTCAGTCGACAAGCAATCGGCCACAAAGCCGAAAGCGTCGAATAATGTGCTCTTGCCTGCGCCGTTCTTTCCGATCACAACGGTGAACGGCGTCAGCGGCTCGCCTTGTTGCTGTGTGGATAGCCTGCCGAGTGTCACGTCGCGCAAGGCGCGATAGTTGCGAACCCGAAAGCCTTCGATCAGTGCCATGTTGTCATCCTCATCATTGCGGCCACAATATCCATATCACACCACCCGAAACACCTTCATCACCTCATCCCCCAGATGATTGATGACCTTCACCGCAATGCGCCGCGGGGTCGATTTGTCGAAGGACCGCAAAGTGTCGCTGTTCAGCGTGGCCCAGGCGTCTTCGTTGATCTCGGCCTTGCGCGTGGTCTTCAGCGCCTTGTAGGAATCGTTGGCGCCGAGGAAGTAGGCGTGGCGGACGATGAAGCTTTCCTCGTTGTAGTCGGTGTCGATGAACCAGCAGGCGATGCCAATGGTGGTGCCGCCAGCGCCAAAGAAGTTGAGCCGCTTCCGGCGTCACGCGCCAGTCGGATCGGTTGGGCAGCCCGCGCCACGTGTCCACTTCCCGTCGCACGCCGTTGATGATGGCGGTCCGGGCGTATTCCTGCCCCTGACTGGAAAGCCCTTCGTCGAACAGCAGGAAGTCCTGCTCTTGCGCGGCCTTCTGTTTCTTCGGCTTTGGGATCGGGGTGATGAATTCCGCACGGCGGCGGGTTTCGACGACCTTCTGCGTTGGCTGACCCGTCGCATCGAGCCCCCAACGCCGTAAAGGATAGACGTAGGGTGAATTCAGGATCGGCCGGGAGAAGAACTGGTTTTCCATGTGCGATCGATTGGTTACGGTTCGACGGGACAGGACAGGCCTGAAACGTCCCGGTGCGATGAAGCTGGCATCGCCGGATTATAGGGGCGTTCTAGCCGGCCAGCGGCAGCATCAGCGCGCCGAGGGCGCAGAGCGTGGTGGTGACGACGAACACGGCGAGGTCGCCGGGATGGACGGGCTGCTGGACGAAGATCTGGTCGGTGTACATGGGACTGCCTCCTGGTGAATGGAGCACAGTCTGCCGGCCGTGGGGCTCATGGGGTGAGCCTGGCGTCCGGCGCCGGCAAGTCTTTTTCCAGCAGTTCCGGCGCCTGCACCTCGCGCGGCAGCGCCTCGACCGGGTTGAGGCCGGCGATTTCCTTGTCCTCGCCGGCGACCTTCAGGTCGCGGAACTTGCGCGCCGAGACCAGGACGCGGCTTTCCATCGAGGCCACCGACTTGTTGTAGGCACCGACCGCCTCGCCGAGATTCTTGCCGACGCGGCCCCAGTGCTCGGTCACGGTGGCGATGCGTTCGTAGAGCTCGCGGCCGAGGGCGCTGATGCGCTCGGCATTTTCGGTCAGGGCCTGCTGCGTCCAGCCGTAGGCCACGGCGCGCAGCAGCGCGATCAGCGTGGTCGGCGTGGCGAGGATCACCCGCGCATCGACCCCGGCTTCGATCAGCGACGGGTCGGCTTCGAGCGCCGCCGAGTAGAACATTTCGCCGGGCAGGAACAGCACGACGAAATCGGGCGAGGGCTGGAACTGTTCCCAGTAGGCCTTCTGCCCGAGCTTCCGGAGATGGTCGCGCACCTGGCGCGCGTGGTCGGCCAGCTTGCGCTTCTTCTCCTCCTCGTCGGTGGCTTCCAGCGCTTCAAGGTAGGCCGCCAGCGGCGCCTTGGCATCGACCACGATGTTCTTGCCACCGGGCAGCTTGATCACCATGTCGGGACGCAGGCGGCCGTCCTCGGTGTTGGTGCTTTCCTGCTCGAAGAAATCGCAGTGGTCGAGCATGCCGGCCATCTCGACCACGCGCTTCAACTGCAGCTCGCCCCAGCGTCCGCGCGTCTGCGGCGCGCGCAGGGCCTTGACCAGGTTGCCGGTCTCCAGGCGCAGGGCGCCCTGCGCCTCGGCCATGGCGCGCACCTGCTCGGTCAGCGTGGCATAGGCGTCGATGCGCGACTTCTCTATGCCCTGGATCTGCAGCTCGAATTTTTCCAGCGAGGTCCTGACCGGCGCCACCAGGTCGCCGATGGCCGTTTGCCGCTTGTCGAGATCGGTTTTCGCCGAGGCCAGCGCCGCCGCCTGCTGCGCTTCCAGCGTGGCGCGGGCGAGTTCGAGGAAGGACTGGTTGTTCTTCGCCAGCGCGTCGGCCGAAATCACCTTGAAGGCATCGGCGAAGCTGTCGCGCGCGGCGTCCCAGGTGGCTTGACGCTCGGCGAACAGGGCCTGGTCCTTCTCCAGCTCGGTGGCGAGCGTGGCGCAGCGTATCGCCAGCGCCGACTCCTGGGCGCGCGAGGCGGCCAGTTCGCTTTCGCGCTGCGCCAGCTGCGCCTGGGTTTCGCGCGTCCGGGCGCGCAGGAAAAAGCCGACCAGCCCGCCGCCGAGCAGCAAGCCCACCACCAGTGCCACAGTCATTTCCATGCCTTGCCTCGCCCCGTATCCCTGTCGATGCGCAGAGTATCACCGACGCCTGGCTCAGCAGGCGAGCCCGCGCGCCTCATTGGTTGAAACCGCGGATCAGCCGTCCCGCCTTCTTCGTCGGCCGGCCCTTGAGGCCGGCGCCGGGGGTCGGCGCGAGGCGGCGGATCTCTTCGAGCTGCAGGCGCCGCGCCTGGCTTGCCGCGGTTTCTTCATAGAGCAGGCGGGCTTCCGGCGCCGGCCGCCGCTGCGCATTGAGCCCGCGCACGACGACGGTCCAGCGCAACTCGCCGGCGGCGATTTCCAGCTCGTCGCCGGGCTTCAGCTCGCGCGCCGGCTTCACCGTCTGCCCGTTCCACCGCACCTTGCCGGCGTCGACCGCGGCGGCGGCGAGGCTGCGCGTCTTGAAGAAGCGCGCGGCCCAGAGCCACTTGTCGATGCGCTGGCGCCCGCCCTCGCCTGCGGCC
>JACPUD010000012.1 GCA_016192435.1 Rhodocyclales bacterium
GCGCCAGGCGCCCTCATGCGCAGGGAGGTCCGGCGGAGTATCATCGCGGCATGAGTCCAACCGTTTTTCGACAAGGCGGCTTTCGCTTCTACTTCTTCTCGCGGGAAGAGCCCAGAATGCACATTCATGTGATGTGTCAGTCCGGCGAAGCGAAGTTCTGGATGGAACCGGAAGTCGAGTTGGCGCAGAACTACGGGCTTTCGCGGGGCGAGATCGGCGACGCGCTCCGCATGATCCAGGAGCACGAAAATGACATCCGCAGCGCTTGGCAACGACACTTCGGCGGTTGAAGTCACCAACGTCTCGAAGCATGGCTTCTGGCTGCTGATCGGCGAGCAGGAGGTCTTCCTGCCCTTCGAGCAGTTTCCGTGGTTCAGGGACGCGCCGATCGGCAAACTGCTCAACGTCCAGCTTCCCTCCAGCCACCATCTCTACTGGCCGGACCTGGACATAGACCTCGCCGTCGATTCGGTCTTTCATCCCGAGCAGTTCCCGCTCGTCAGCCAGGACAACTCGCGGTCGGTCCCGTAGTGCCCGGTTCTTGCGACAGCCGTTGAAATCCCCCTGGCCCCCCTTTTGCAAAGGGGGGAAATGGGCTTTGCGTAGTGGAGTGGAGGAGCGATGAACACCGAGAAGATCAAGGTACGCGTCACGCAGAGCGGGCAGACGATGGAGGTGGTGGTGCTCAGCAAGCGGGCCACGGGGATCACGGTGGTGCTCGGCGAAGGCGCCAACTGCGTCAAATGCGATCTGACGCCCACGCGCAACGGCCTGGCCTACGCCGGGAGCGTGATGGGGCGCGAGATCGTGTACGAGCGCAGCCGCGATCAGGTGCAGGCGGACATCGACCGACTCAACCCGACGATGCACAAGTCCAGACTGCGCTGACGCGGCATCGCGGGGATTGAAGGAAGAACGACCCGTCCGGAGGACCAGACCGGGTAGCGCACGCCAAGGTACAATGTGCCGCATCGGGACATCGCGCAAAGGCCGAATCATGACCGACTATCGTTCGATCATTACCCTGGAGCCCGGCAAGAGGGGCGGGAAGCCTTGTATTCGCGGGCTGCGCATCACCGTGCAGGACGTCCTCGGCTGGCTTGCTACGGGCATGACGCCGGAAGAGATTGTCGCCGACTATCCCGAGCTGACGCGCGATGACGTGATGGCCTGCCTTGCCTACGCGGCCGACCGTGAGAAGCACGCTGTCTGGGTGCGGGCAGCGGCGTGAAGCTCCTGCTCGACGAGAACCTCTCCCGCCGCATCGTAACCGCCCTTCGCGCGGCTTTTCCAGAAACGACCCAAGTCGCCCTCGCCGGGCTGGAGACAGCCGACGACCGCGCCGTATGGGCCTTCGCGAAGGCGGGCACCTACGATTGTCACGAAGGACGAAGACTTCATCGAATTGCAGTCGGTTTTCGGCTACCCGCCGAAAGTGGTGCTGCTCGCACTGGGCAACTGCACGAACCAGCAAGTCGTCGATGCGCTGATCCGCTCGAAGGCAGATATCGAGGCCGCCCTGACCAGGGACGATGTGGGCTTCGTCGAAGTCTGCTAACACTTCCTCGCGGCATCCTGCACTGCGGGCCAATCGGCCTGAGAGCGCGGCCCTCAGGGCATCGGGCGGGCCGTTTGGCTATAGTGAAGTACCGATCGCTTGCGCCCGATGGAGGAGACGATGAAGAACAAACGCCTTGCCGGCCTGCTGCCCCTTTCCCTCGCCCTGGCTTCCGCGGCCTTCGGCCAGGCCGGTGCGGTGAAGATCCTCGCCCCTGCCGATGGGGCCCGGCTGGACGCCCTGGAGCAGAACCGCATCGCCTACGAGGTCGTCCCCGGCACGCGGGGCGATCATGTCCACCTGTATGTGGATGGCAGGGAAGCGGCGATCCTGCGCCAGCTCAAGGGCAACCACACCCTCGACACCCTTGCGCCGGGCAGCCGCGAACTCTGCGTCAAGGTGGTGAACAAGGCCCATGTGCCCATCGGCGTCGAGCAGTGCGTCAAGGTGAAGGTCGAGTAGCCGCTCCCTGACGTGCCGGACCTGCAGAACCTCGCCTACGCCCTCACCCAGGTCGCCCACAACTTCGGCGCGGCCGCGGTGGTGGGCGGCGCCGTATTCGCCCGCTGGCCGGCCCGCCAGGCGCGCGAGCTGCGTCGCCGGCTCGCCTGGCTGGTGCTGGCCGGCTGGCTGCTGCAGGGGGCGAGCGGCGGCGCCTTCGGCGCCGTGAGCTATGCCTACTACGGCCGGTTTCCGGACATCCACGGCATCGCCGTCGCCGCCCTGCTCACCAAGATGGCCAGCGCGGGGGCGGGGCTGGTGCTGGCTGCGGCCTACCTGAAGCTCGAATCCGGCTGGACGGAGGCGCGCCGCGATGGCGCGTGGGCCGGCCTCGCCGCGCTGGCCGCGATCGCGCTGGCCGCCGCGGCGTTCCTGCGCTGGTTTTCCTGAAGGGCTCTTCCGGGCTCTCTGTGGCTGACGACGAACGATTCCGGGGCGCACGTGCACCGGTGTAGGAGCCGGTTTGCCGGCGATACGGCTGCAATCGCCGGCAAGCCGGCTACTACAGATTCCGTCGGGCGGTCGCACGCGCCTCAATGCCTTTCCCAGCGCCCCCCGTGCTCGCGCCAGCGGTTGCTCTCGCGTTCCCAGCGGTGCGGCACCCAGCGATGGCCGGGGCGGGGCGCCGTCCAGTAGCCGGGCACCCACTGGTGGCGGCCGCTGGTCCAGCTCCAGTAGCCGCCGATCCAGATATACCCGGCGACAGGGGCCACGCCGATCACTTCCACGCGGGGCGCAGGCGGCGCCACCAGCACCGGTTCGCCCACGTAGTAGGGCTGCCAGGACGGCACGACCACGCAGCCGGCCAGCAGCAGGGAAGCAAGCGCGCTCGTCGCCAGGGCAGTGCTTATCCATCGTTTCGCATGCATGTTCCTTCTCCCATCGATTGCGCCGTCCGTGGCGCCGTAATGAGAGTAACGCCGCGCCCGGCACGCGATGGCCGGGGATTTGTAACGGCGTGTGTCGGCGCGCGCCCCCGATAACAATTCTTCACCAGGAGGTCACGGCACGCCGCTGGACGATCCGGATGGGGCGGG
Organism: Rhodocyclales bacterium; assembly: GCA_016192435.1. Lineage (GTDB taxonomy): Bacteria > Pseudomonadota > Gammaproteobacteria > Burkholderiales > Rhodocyclaceae > Sulfuritalea. The sequence continues at coordinate 3,097 of JACPUD010000012.1, forward strand.
GAACCCGCAGGTCTTATTGAATGGCAAGAAAGTCGGCAATCTCGCGAATGGCGCCTATTTCATCGCGAAAGTTTACGCCCGGGAAACACCATGTGTTTCTAGATTGGACAGGAGGAAGAGGCTGGGTTATACAACGGCTTCCCGGTGGCGGGGCTTGCCTGGGGCCTCGGCCTCAGTGAAACTGGCAGTTCGATCAAGCTCTTTCCTGGGCTGCGTCGTCGTGGCGGGCGTTTTCGGGGCGCTGACGGCGAGCCGCAGGATACTCCTGGTTCAGGCGCTGCCCCGCGCCGTCGCGCCGGGGCTGGTATTGGAGGCTTATTGATGGTCGTGGAAACGGCGGATGAAGTGCTCAGTCAAATCGATGGAAGCGGCATGCCGACGGACGCAAAAACGGTTCTCTATGTTCGCCTGCCCTGCTGGAAGATCTACCCGGGCGGCGTCATTTACGTCGCCGACTACATCCACAAACAGCGTCCCGGCATCCGCCAGCACCTGCTCGATCTGGCCTTGGTCGCGCCGGCTGAACGCCGGCGCGTTCTGGCGGAACACCTGCGGAGCCTGAGGCCCGGCATCGTCGCCTTTTCGTGGCGCAACATGCAGTCCTTCGGTCCCCATCCGGAGGATGATGCGCTCGACGTGGTCATGAACTACGACCATTCGCCGAAATGGCATCGCAAGCTGCTGGCGGCCAAGGACGCCGTCAGGATCATCTGGGACTATACGGCCAGCCGCCTGCGCAACTTCGGCTACATGAAGCTGGTGCGGCGCCTGCTGCCGGCGGCGCGCATCGTCGTCGGCGGCACGGCCGTGTCGATCTTCGGCAAGCACGTTGCCGAGAGATGCCCGCCGGACAGCATCGTCGTTATCGGCGAAGGCGAAGACACCATGCTGTCCATCGTCGATGGCTTCGCCGCACCGGTCGGCGAGTTTTTCCACAAGGATGCGGCTGGGCGGATCGCCCATCGGACGCGGACGGAGACCTTCGACCTGCGGCGGCTCACTGCCGTCGATTTCCCCTACATCGAATCGATTTTCCCGAATTTCCCGGAATATCTCGACGGCCACATCGGCGTCCACACCAAGCGCGGCTGCCCGCTGCAGTGCCACTTCTGCCTGTACAACAAGATCGAAGGCCCGAACCAGCGCTATCGCGACCCGGTCGAGATTGCCCGGGAAGTCGAGACGCTCAACCGGCGCTATGGCGTCAAGCACATCTGGTTCACCGATGCCCAGTTCTGTTCGACCCGGCGCAGCGTCGATCACGTCGAGCACATCCTCGACGAGTTGCTGGCGAGAAAAACGGATATCCGCTGGTCCGGCTACCTCCGCCTCAATCACCTGACCCCCGCGGTTGCCCGCAAGATGCTGGCCAGCGGCATCGCCAGCCTCGATCTGTCCTTCACCGGCGCCCAGGAGATCATCGACCTGTTGACCCTGGGTTATTCGCTGGACCAGCAGATGGACGCCTTCCGCATATTCAAGGCGAGCGGCCATACGGACCAGAAGATCAAGCTCTACATGCCGCTGAACGCGCCCGGCGAGACCCTGTGCACCCTGCGCAAGAGCATCGACAAGATCAAGGAACTCTACGCGCTGTTCGGCCGCGACAACGTGCTGCCCTTCATCTTCTTCATCGGCATCCAGCCCAACACGCCGATCGAGCGCCTGCTGATCGGCCAGGGCTATCTGCGGCCGGACTACAATCCGCTCAGCTTCAATCCCTTCGTCATCAAGAAGCTGCTCTACAACCCCCTGCCGCTTGGCCGCCTGATCGGGCGTGCTTATCTCGAAGCGATCGAAGCGACCAACGGCAGCTTCGAGTACATCGGCCGGGCGACCATGGACAACATCGACCGGGAGCTGTCGAAACCGGAGATCATCGCCGCCTGCCGGGAGATGGAATCGCGGCAGGAGGCACAGCGCAAAAGGACTGCCGAGGCAGGCGCGATTCTCCCCCCCGTCAAGGTTTGCTCGACGACAACGCCGTAAGCAAGGCCAGCCCCTCGTCGGCATCGATCAGACAGGCCGCCGCCTTGCAGTTCTCCACCCGGATACGAGCGCGGCCGTTGACTCGCCCGCTTTTCAGATGACCGGCGTACTGAGCGACACGCGCCAAGCCGTCGGATCTCAGCCTCCTCGACTCCCCATAGAGCAGCGCTCTGGCGCTTGCCATGGCCATCTCCTGCGTGGCTCCACTGCCAGAAGGCAGGCGGCGACCAACTCCCGAAGATGGGCGGCAGAAAACCTGGCCATATTTCAGGCCGCTGCGCTCGCGTGAGCAGTTTTATGGTGGCGAAAGTGCTGTATCAACGGGACCAGCAGGGCCAGAATCGTGAGCACCATCACCGTGCCGCTGATCGGGCGGGTGAAGAAGATGGTCCAGTCGTTCTGGTAACTGATCATGCTGGTCATGAACGCCGTTTCGGCCGTAGTACCGAGAATGCAGCCCAATACCATGGGAGCGATAGGAAATTTGAACCGCTCGAACAGGTAGCCGACGATTCCGAAGACGACGATCATCCACAGATCGGTCGTGCTGCTGCGGGCCGTATAGGCGCCGATGATGCAGAACAGGACCACAAACGCCGAGGTGACGGCCTCCGGAAAGTAGAGGACGCGGATCAGCAGCTTGATCGCGCAGTAACCCATCAGGCACATGCCGATGACGCCGAGGAACATGGAGGCGAAGATGGCGTAGACCATGTCGGACGATGTCTGGAAAATCTGCGGCCCGGGCTGCACGCCATGCAGCAGGAATGCCCCGAGGATCACGGCCGTGGCGCCGCTGCCCGGAATGCCGAGAGTCAGCAGCGGCACCATATGTCCACCGACCGAAGCCGTGGAGGCGATCTGCGGCGCCACGATGCCTTCGGGAATCCCTGACCCCAGTTGCTTTCTCCGCTTTCCGTATTGCCCCTCGATGCCATAGGCCACAAAGGAGGCGATTGTCGCTCCCGCCCCGGGAACGATGCCGCAAATCACTCCGACCAGAGAACTACGGCCGAAGGTTCCTCTGAATTTCCAGGCCTCGCGAACGGATGGAATACTTGTGCGAATTTTTCCGCCGGCCTGCAGGGGCGAGGACGCGAATCCCTGTTCGAGCCGGACGAGCACTTCACCCAAGCCATAGGCCCCCACCATGACCACCAGGTACTCGATGCCGTCCTTCAGCATGGGTACGCCGAGGGCGAAGCGCTCCGCGCCGTGGGTCTCGTCGACGCCGACGGTGGCGATCAGGAGTCCGAAAAACAGGCTGATGAAGGCATTGGCCACGGATCCGCCGCCGAGGGCAACCACGCTGGTAAGCCCGAACATCACGATGGCAAAGTACTCCGGCATATCGAAGGTCAAGGCGAACTTCGCGAAGGGGACCGCCAAGGCCACCATGACCGTCGCCGTGATCAGGCCGCCGGTCAGCGCGGCAAACAAGGTCCAGCCGAGCGCTTTGGCCGGGTCTCCCTTGCGGGCCATTGTGTAGCCATCCCACAGCAGCGGCACATCGAGGGGCTCGCCGGGAATCTTGAACAGAATCGAGGTGAACGCCCCGCCGTAGGTGCCCGAGATATACATCGCGGTCAGCAGGATGATCGAAGGCGTGATGGCCATGCCGTAAGTGAATGGCAGCGCCAATACCACCCCCATCACCAGCGTTAGCCCCGGCAGGACCGCAACCAGCATCCCGGCAATCAATCCGATCACCAGCGCCATGAGATTCACCGCGGAAAAAACATGAACGAAGCCATGCCCGAGGTTATTCAAGATGTCGAACATGACGCCCCCTATCTAATGCCCATTAACTGCATCAACGTAAGCGACACCGCAGAAAATGGCGCCTCCCCGATCGGCAGCGAAACGTAGACGATCTTCATGAACACGAACATGAAGGTAAGGCTGCCGAGCAGGCCGATGGCGAGCACAACCCATGGTTTACGGTATCGGCCAACGAGCATGAACAGCACCATGAAAGCCACTGTGTCGAGGAAAAATCCGAGCTTGTCGATGAGATAGACATAGCCGACGGTCAGGCCGATGCCGGCCAGCAGCAGATGCGGGTAGACGGCTGGAGGCTCCTCGGGAACGTCAGGGACATGCGTCTCAGCCGATTCTTCCTTGATAAGCTCCAGCAAGCCCTCGATCTCGTCGGCCCCCTTTTGGCGCACCAGGGTTTTCGCGATCTCATAGATGCAGGTGAGCATCATCAGAACCAGCATGGCCTTCGGCCAGACATCCGGACCGAGGCGCCCGGCCCGCGGGGTGAAGTCGAATTGTCCGGCAACCGCATACAGCGCGGCCGCTACCACAAGGACGATCGAATACGGGACGATCTTTGTGAGACCGGTCTTTGCCATGTTCTCCTCCTCCGCGGCAGCGGCGCTCATGCCTGGGCGCCGCTGCCGCCGAATATGCCCGTCAGCTATTTCTTGGCCGTGGCCGCGATCACGCGCTTGGCGTCACGCAACCATTCGTCGTGATATTTCTGGGCATCCTTCGTCGGCACATAGCTGTTGTCGTCGGCCAGTTGCTCCCGTAGGTAGTCTTTGTAGCCGGCGCTGGCTGCTGCCTTGCCGAGTGCTTCCGCAATCAACTTCAGGTGTTTCTGATCCGTATCCGCCTTGATCACCACCGCGCGGAACTGCGGCAGCGTCACGTCGTAGCCCAGTTCCTTGGATACCGGAATGTCCGGAAAGGCCGGCAGCCGATTTCCGGCAAAGAAGAGAATCGGCCGCACCTGCTTCGTATCGATGAGCGTCCTGATGTCGCCCGCTTGCTCGAACACGATATCGGCGTGCCCGCCGAGAACCGATGTGTAGCGCTCGCCAGGCTTCGCATAGGGCACGGAGATCAATTTCAAGCCCTTGCTTATGAGGTAGTTCACCGTTATGTCATCCGGGCTGTCGAACCCGGTTATGGCTACCTTGAGACTCCTCGTTCTGGCGACCTTCTCCAAGTCGGCCCAGGTCTTCCACGGCGAGTCCTGGGTGATGAAGAAGCCGGAGGGTTGTTGCGTCAATATGGCGACGGGCAGGAATTCGCTCGTCTTGATCTTGCTGTTGCCCGTCCCGAACAAGACGAAGGTGTCGGCAGTCATGACCTGAATCTGGTAGCCATCGCCGGGCTGCGTCAGCAGCTTCATCAATCCCGTCTGACCTGTGGCGCCCGGAGCGTTGACCACCGGCATGGAAGCGCCCATTAGGGGCTCCATCAGACTGGCCAGCTTACGGCCCAACTGGTCTGCA
>JACPUD010000029.1 GCA_016192435.1 Rhodocyclales bacterium
CTTCGAGGGTCGATTCGTCGGCAATCATTATTTGAATAATACGCCTGACTAGACTTGGCGCCCAAGTCAGGAATCGAACCTGAGACCTACCGCTTAGGAGGCGGTCGCTCTATCCACTGAGCTACAAGGGCGCAAGGCGCGAATTCTATCCCACCCTGGGGATAGCGGCGCTCGCCGCCGATATCGGTGCTCGCCTATAATCCCGCACCCCCTTTGATCGCCTTGATCGGCCTTGCCCACGTGCCAGTTATCACCTTAGATCGTGCCTGCCTTGCCTACGGGCATGTTGCCCTGCTGGACCACGCCGCGATGCAGATCGATGCCGGCGAACGCATCGGCCTGATCGGCCGCAACGGCAGCGGCAAATCCAGCCTGCTCAAGGCGCTGGCGGGCCTCGGTGCGCTGGACGACGGCGAGGTCTGGCGCGAGCCCGGCTTGTCCGTGGCCTATGTGCCGCAGGAGCCCGAATTCGCCACCCATGACACAGTGTTCGAGGCCGTTGCGGCCGGCCTCGGCGAGGTGGCGCGGGTGCTCGCCGAGTACCACGAGGTGACCCACAAAGTTGGCGCTGGGGACACGGCGACCATGGATCGCATGCATGAACTGCAGACGCAACTCGAAGCGAACGACGGCTGGCGCCTGAATTCACGTGTCGAGCAGGCCATCTCGCGCCTCGCGCTGGACGGCGATGCCCGCGTCGATGCACTCTCCGGCGGCGGCAAGAAGCGCGTCGCGCTGGCCCGCGCGCTGGTGGCGGAGCCGGAACTGCTGCTGTTGGACGAGCCGACCAACCACCTCGACGTCGACGGCATCCTCTGGCTGGAGGACCTGCTGCGCGGCCATCAGGGGGCGGTCATGCTGATTACCCACGACCGGGTTTTCCTGGATAACGTGGCGACGCGCATCGTCGAACTCGATCGCGGCAAGCTGGTGTCCTTTCCCGGCCGCTTCGCCGCTTACCAGGAACGCAAGGAATTCATGCTCAACGAGGAGGCGCTGGCCAGTGCCCGCGCCGACAAGATGCTGGCGCAGGAGGAAATCTGGATCAGGAAGGGCGTCGAGGCGCGACGCACGCGCAGTGTCGGACGCGTCCAGCGCCTCGAACAGTTGCGCGCGGCGCGTGCCGCACGGCGCGAGCAGCTGGGCAAGGTGGATTTCCGCGTGGTGCGCGGCGAGGCCTCGGGCAAGCTGGTGGCCGAACTTGAGGATGTTTCGAAGCGCTTTGGCGACAGGATCGTGGTCAAGGATTTTTCCTGCCGCATCCAGCGCGGCGATAAGGTCGGCCTGATCGGCGCCAACGGCACGGGGAAGACCACGCTGCTGCGCCTGATCCTCGGCCAGTTGCAGCCCGATGCCGGCAAGGTGCAGTTGGGAACCAAGATCGAGGTCGCCTATTTCGACCAGTTCCGCACCCAGCTCGACCCCGAGGCGCCGTTGTGCGAAGTCATCAGCCCGGGCTCGGACTATGTCGAGATCGGCGGTTCGAAGAAACATGTGATCGGCTATCTCGAGGATTTCCTGTTCGCGCCGCAGCGCGCGCGTTCGCCGGTCAAGTCGCTCTCAGGCGGCGAGCGCAACCGCCTGCTGCTGGCGCGCCTGTTCGCGCGGCCGGCCAATGTGCTGGTGCTCGACGAACCGACCAACGACCTCGACATCGAAACCCTGGAACTGCTCGAAGCCCTGTTGCAGGACTATTCCGGCACGGTGTTCCTGGTCAGCCACGACCGGGCTTTTCTCGACAATGTGGTGACGCAGACCATCGCCAGCGAAGGCAATGGGCTGTGGAAGGAGTATGTCGGCGGCTACAGCGACTGGCTGCGCCAGCGCCCGGCCGGCGGCGCGGCGCGCTTCGATGCAACCGGCGGTCCCGATGCCAGGCCGACCGCAAGAGTTGGCGCTGGCGATACGGCGAAGCCGAAGCCCGCCGAACGCAGGAAACTCAGTTTCAAGGAGCAGCGCGAGCTGGAACAACTCCCCGCGCGCATCGCCGCGCTGGAAGCCGAGCAGGGCCAGCTGCAAGGCCGGTTGGCCGATCCGGCCTTCTATCAGGGGCCGGCCGAGGCCCAGCGCGAAGTGCAGACCCGGTTGGCCAAGGTCGATGCCGAGATCGATGCGGCATTGCTGCGCTGGGAGGCGCTGGAGGCCAAGGGCTGAAAGCTGGCGCCAAAAAGGACTTTTTTTCCAAGTCTCGTTGAGTATTCACTGCGGTTAGTCTCGACTGCGTCAGGCCGACCGGGAGACTCATGTGGTTGTCATCAATGCAAAGCGCACCACTGCGATCGTGATCCGCCATCGCGGCGACAGCGTCACGCTGGTGCCGATGAAAAGCGGCAAGCTTTCGGCCAAGACGGTCGCCTTCGACGAGTTCCGCAGCGAATGGAAGGAAACCGGCTACGCGCTGTCGCAGGCACTGACCACTTTCCTGGCCCACATCATGAAGTGGGGCGCCTCGCTGGAAGTGGTCAAGGGTCTCGAAAAGCTCGCCGCGCGCGACCGCTTCGTCGTCGCCAGCCTGTTCTGAACGCAGGCATCGCGATCGACTCCGGAGATTACTGGCAGGCCTGGTGCGACGGCGCCGCCCTGCCCAATCCGGGCAAGATCGGCATTGGGGTGGTGCTGCTCGCGCCCGACGGCCGCTGCAGTGAAAAATCCCTGCTGCTGAATGTCTGCGGCTGCAACAACGAAGCCGAGCTCCAGGCGCTTGGCGCGGCGCTCGAAATGGCTTTTGCGGCCGGTGCGCGCAAGCTGCTGCTGCGCGGCGACAGCGATGTTGCCCTGCGCTACGTGCGCGGCCCGGACAGCACCCGGATTGCCCGCCTTAACCTTCTGGTAGCTGCGGCACGCGACTGGCTGCCGCGCTTCGACGAGGCGCAACTGGTCTGGATTCCGCGCCATCGCAATCGCGATGCGGACCGTCTGTCGCGCCAGGCGCTGGGCTTGCCGCCGAGTCCGGCACCGCTTGCGCGTCCCCGGCGACGGGGCCGCTGAGCGGCTTCGTCGGCGGTTTCCGCTATGATCTGCGGGCATTGCACATCCCGCCAGGGGATACCGTCCCCGGCATAGCCGGGGACATAAAGGAGAAGTCGTTTGGGAATACTGACCAACATCGTTGCCGCCGAGGAAGACGAATACGCCGCGATCGGCGAATCCCTGCGACCGGTGGATGAATGGAGCGGCATCGAGCGGCGCGGCATCGACACCGCCAAGATCGCCACGCTGCACTGCCTGCTGACCGGCGACGAATTCGAAGAGGCTGTCGGGGGCTACGAGCCGGTGTATGTCGCCGACGAGGGCGCCGTCGTGCTGCGCATCGCCGACGAAGTCATGGAGCGCCTGGCCACCTTGGACGAGGAGGCGCTGGAGCTGGTCGCCGAGGAACTGGCCGCCACCGAAGAGTACGAAATGGAACAGTGGGACGCGGCGGAGGTGCAGGCCATGGTATTCGAGCTTGGCGATCTGGCGCGGCTGGCCGAATCGCAGGGGCAGGTGCTGTTCGTCTGGATGCATCCGCTATTGACCTGAGCCGATGGCAGCAAGCAAGACCTGGTACGTCTACCTGATCGAATGCAGCGACGGCTGTCTCTATACCGGAATCACCGTCGATCCGGTCGCGCGTTTCAAAGCCCACCTGGAGGGCCGCGGCGCACGCTACATGCGCCTGCATCCGCCCTTGCGCCTGCTCGCAACCGAGGCGCATCCGGACCGCTCGGCGGCTTCGAAGGCCGAGTACCGCATCAAGCAGCTGTCACCCGCCGAGAAGCGCGCCTATGCGGCGCAAATGGCTGCAGTTGCGGCCGCCGTACCTTGAAGCCGCGGGGCCGACTGTAGGGCGGACTTCAGTCCGCCGGTTTACGATGGCGGACTGAAGTCCGCCCTACAGTCCGCCAGTCCGCCAGTCCGCCCTACAGTTCTCCTGATCAGTCCGGGCCACGAAGGGCCTGCCAATTTAATCCGCTGCAATACTGCCATCATGATCGTTTTTTCCCACGCCAACAGCTATAACGCCTCGACCTACCGCCAGCTATTCGACGGCTGGCGCGCCGCCGGTCACGAGGTGGCTGCGGTCGAGCACTTCGGCCACGACGCGCAATTCCCGGTCGATCGTCGCTGGCGCGGCATGACGCAACAGCTCACGGCCCTGATCGACAGCCTCGCGCCGCCGCGCCTCTGGCTGGTCGGGCATTCGATGGGCGGCTACCTGAGCCTGCTGGCGGCCGGCCAGCGTCCGGAGCGCGTGCGCGGCATCGTGCTGCTCGATTCGCCTATCGTCTATGGCTGGAAATCGGGGCTGATCAGCGTGGTCAAGGCCGTCGGCCAGATGGACCGCGTCTCGCCCGCGGCGGTGGCGGTCAAGCGCCGCGACCGCTGGCCGGACCTGGGCGAGGCGCATAGCCATTTCGCCGCCAAGCCGATGTTCGCCCGCTGGCATCCGGCCGTCCTCGACGACTATGTCCGTTTCGGCACCGAGCAGGATCCAGCGGACAGCGCCGGGGCGGGGCGCCGCCTGAGCTTTCGTCCTGCGATCGAAGCCGAAATCTACTCGACCGTGCCGCACCGGCTGGTGCCTTACCTGCGCCTGCACCCGCCGGGCGGGCCGGTGGCCTTCGTTGCCGGCACGCGTTCGCGCGAGGTGCGCCAGGTCGGGCTCGCCGCCACGCACCGCATCACGCAGGGGCGCATCAGCTGGCTCGAAGGCTCGCATCTGTTCCCCTTCGAGAAGCCCGAGGAAACCGTGCGCGAAGTGCTGGAGTGGATGGAGCGGCTGGAAGCGCTGGCAGAAGTTGGCAACAAAGTAAGGTACTGATCCAAGTAGTTTGGGCGCCACTTAGTGGGATGGCGGAACTCCCTAAGAGGAGCCTGTCCGAAATTTTGTGTGTGAGGCATACCATGTGTAAAAGGAGCATGTATGCCAAGCAAGACGCGCAAGAAGAAACCGGCAGCGGCGCTGCCCAGTATCCCGAAAGAACTCATTGATTCGATTGTCACCGGACCGATGACGGCGGAAGCGGTGAATGCCGCCTCGGTGGCCTTCAAGAAGGCGCTGATTGAGCGCGCCCTGGGAGCGGAACTGAGCCACCACCTGGGCTATCCGCCCGGCGCGGACAAACCCACGGACGCCGGCAACCACCGCAACGGCATCAGCGGCAAGACCATGCTGACCGACGACGGACCGTTGCGGATCGACGTTCCGCGCGATCGGGCCGGCAGTTTTGAGCCGCTGCTGATTCCCAAGCACGAACGCCGCTTCACCGGTTTCGACGACAAGATCGTTGCCATGTACGCGCGCGGGATGACGGTACGGGAAATCCAGGGCTTCCTCGCCGAGCAGTACGGCACCGAGGTCTCGCCCGACTTCATCAGCACGGTCACCGATGCCGTCATGGCCGAGGTCACGGCCTGGCAGGCACGCCCCCTGGAGCCGATGTACCCGGTGGTCTTCTTCGATACCCTGCGGGTCAAGATTCGCGAAGACGCGGTGGTACGCAACAAGGCCATCTATTTGGCTCTGGGCGTCCTGCCCGACGGCAGTCGGGACATTCTTGGCCTGTGGATCGAGGGTACTGAAGGTGCCAAGTTCTGGATGAAGGTCTTCAATGAAATCAAAGGGGCCAGGTTCAGATTAAGTTCGCATTATCCCATTTGTAAGTCGACGGACGTGGTGGTGTCTCCCCGTTTGTTCGCCGTGTCGCACGCACCCTCGGAGGTTCCGGTTCTGACGTACTTCAGAAGATGATCGAGTGTGCTCATGTTTCCTTTCCAGGAAGGGTCAGGGGCAACTGGTTTCGCGATGCCGAATGTCTCAACTTAGGGGCGCGACTCGGCTTAGTCGCGGCGCGTCCCTTGGAATGATGAATTGGGCATGGCTTGGTGAAACTGTCACCATAGATCTTTCCACGGGTTTCGAGGATCGATACGGCTCGATTCATGACCGATTGGACATTTAAAGTCGTTCGCAGCCGCGGTCGGATATCGCCTAGCCATCTTTTCGCGTTCTGCCGGCCCGTCGCCGTGGTTGAAAAAAAATGTGGCCATTGTGAAGCGCCTTGAGAACTTTTGCGCTAGTTCTTCACTAGCAGATCCGCCGACGCCATATCGCGCCCAGATTTCTGCTTGGCAGTGCCGCACTTCAGATTTCAGGTTAAAGCGTGCGGACGGATCGCTTGGCTCCAAGTCGGAAACTTCGAATAGAACTTTTCTCGCTGTCACAAAATCCTTTTTCCCGCCACAACCCCACACGAAAAAGTGGAACAGGCGCCAATGCTCGTAACTGCTTGGCTGTATTGGCAAGCCGTCGATTTTTCTGACTAATCTCCAGTCGCCTCCTGAGCGTGCCGCCGATGCCGGATCTATTGGCAGTTCGGCGCATCGCCCTGTCTTCGTATTGTCCGCGAGCCGTAATACTCTTGACGCAAGCATGTTAAGTTCAGCTGTCAGCTTCTCGGGCGAGAGTTTCATGCTGGAGTTCTCAGATTCCCCACCTATTCGCTGAAGCTCGACAATAAGCTTTTTGTAATCCACTTCGCTGATAGCCTCGACTGGAATTGAGGCACCCTGCTTGTTCAATGCTTCGCCAAACATCCAATAAACACTCTGGACTTCCTTCGGTTCGTTGACCAACTCGGAGACAATTCTTTGCTTTAACTCAACGGCAAATGCATTTGAGTAAAAAAACAGATGCGCCGCAGGCAACAACCAAAGAAGAACGGATTTCGAAGCTGATCGGGGTGGTTGCACAAATCTCTCCTTGAATGCCCAACGAATGAAAGTGATATCCCCGTCCCATGTCTGCGGCAGAATCCGCTGGCGGCAACAAGTGCCATGATGGAATTTCGACGCCACATCAAAACCACGAAAGGGAAAGTCCATGAGCATTATCACCGTCGGCATCGATCTGGCCAAGAACGTCTTTGCGGAGTCCAAAGGAGGGAGTCCAAAGGGTCGGGGAGATTTGGTTTTTGCAATCCAATCTGACCCATTTGCCGCTTTCTACCCTGGCACCTTTGATTCCGTCTCAGTCGGGGAGCTTGCCGGCTTTCACAAGATAGCGCACCCAGCGGAGCCCTTTGTCGGTTACCTGTAGTGATGCGTCAACCGCATGTAGATTACCGGTGCTGTCCTGTACACAAATTCCACGATTGATGCTGACCATTCCGAATTCCAGGAGGGAGCCATACTCATCGACTATCGCCTGTGCCAGTACCGGTGTTCCTGTGCTGTCCAGTTCGTAGCGAATACCGTCCTTTGTGGAGAACAGAAGTTGCGATTCCGGACTCTGCTTCGCAAGCAACGCAACAAATGTGCGTTCCGCCTTGGTCAGGCGGCTGAGAACTGGTAGCCCGTAGAGGAGTTCCTGCTTCAGTTTGTACTGCCGAAGCTCAGGTTTTCCGGGTACGCCCGTTGAATGAACCCGCGTATGGCAGTTAGGGCACAGAACTATCAAGTTCTCATACTCGGTCAGTCCGCCTTCCGAAAGCTCGTCAATGTGATGAACCTCCATCCAGGGGGCGCCGCAGATCGTGCACTTGTGGCCGGCAAGCTCAAACAACAGGTGCTCTAAGTGAGTCGGAGCATTTCGTGCGGATGACTTAAATAGGCGAATATCGTCATCAAAGTGTTCCGGATGGTCATAGCTAGCACGATCAACGAGAGGCTTAGTCACTTGTGGTACCTAACAGTCCAAAGGGTCGGAGGAGAAATAGGGACACACCACGGTTTCTCGCATGAAAGTTGGCGCTGGCGAGACGGCGATTCGGTTATGACAAAGTGCGACAACCCTTGCCCGGCACCACGCTCCAGGCGTTAGCCCTCTCCCCAACCCTCTCCCGCAAGGGGAGAGGGAGCAGGAGATCCCAGTCAGCGCTACCGTAAATTTAAACCGTTGAAATTTTCACAAGCCCTCAGCCGCAGCTGCCCACCGCACCGCAGGCGGAACAGAAATCGCAGCCATCCTTGCGGATCACCGTGTAGTTGCCGCATTCGCCGCACAGCGAGCCCTGCATCACCTTGACGCCGCCGTTCTTCTGCTCGGGGACTTCGAGGATGCCCATTTCGCGGGTCGGGTAGCCGTTTTCGTCGAGGATGCGCAGCATGGCGTAGCGATGCATGATCAGGCGCGCGATGTAGGCGACGGTCGAGGGCCAGTTCTGCTGCTTGTTGGAGCCGGGCACGCGGGCCATGAAATCGCCCAGCGGTTCGGCGTAGTTGAGCAGCTTGCGCAGCTTCATGCCGATCCAGGCCGGGTCGAGCACGCGCATGTCGAGCGAGAGCAGGCGCGTCAGGCCGTCCAGCGCGCGCGGGTAGTGGCCGGAGAGCCATACCGAATAGGGCCGCGTGACGCCGTCGGGCAGGGTGATTTCCTTGAGGCCCAGCACGAACTCCTCGCCGGCGGCCGGATTGACCACGTCGACGGTCCAGGACAGCGTGCCGTCGGTGCCGGTCTTCGGCTCGTCGCGGCTGAACATGCAGTCGATCACCGGCGTGGCCTCGGCGCCTTCCAGCGCACCGAGCTTTTCGCAGCGGTAGCGCACCACCTGGGCCAAGGCCGAAACCACGCCGGGCACCAGCTTGCGTTCGCCGTTGGGCGGCAGCGGCAGCTCGAAGGAGTCATCGTCCTGGGTCTTGGCCAGGGCATCGAGCTTGAGCTTGAGCCAGGCCTTGTCGTTGGCGCGCATGTCCATCGACAGGGTCTTGGCCACGGCGCCGATGCCGCGCGGCTGCTCGGCGCCATTGACCCAGACCTCGAAGGGCACGTTGCGCCCCATGTCGTTGGCGATCTCGCCGACGAAGAGGGCGAACTCGCCGTGCGGCGCCTCGACCATGTAGGTCCATGCCGCATTGCCGTCGGCCATGCGCGGCCGTCCCGGCCAGCGCAAGGACGCCAGCACCGGGGCGGGCAGGGCGCCGATCGACAGGCGCCGGTTGGCGTTGTCGATGGTGACATCCTGCGGCTGCTTCTGCGCACTTTCCGCGGGCGTGGTGGTGCCGCTGACCGAGAGCACGCTGCCCAGCACCGAGTTGGGCCGGTAGGTGGCGAGGCCCTTGAGGCCGGATTTCCAGGCCACCATGTAGAGGTCCTCGAATTCCGAATAGGGATAGTCGGCCGGCACATTCACGGTCTTCGAGATTGAGGTGTCGACATAGGGTGCCACGGCAGCGACCATCTTCTCGTGGGCCTGGGCCGAGATTTCCAGCGCGGTGACGAAGTAGTCGGGCAGCTTGGAAATGTCGCCGCCCTGGTGCTTGTAGAGGCGCCAGGCATAGTCCTCGACCGCGTATTCCTTGAAGGTGCCGTCGGCCATGCGCTTCTTGCGCGTATAGACCCAGGAAAAGGGCGGCTCGATGCCGTTGCTGGCATTGTCGGCGAAGGCCAGGCTGATCGTGCCGGTGGGCGCGATCGACAGCAGGTGCGAGTTGCGCAGGCCGTGCTTGCGGATAGCGTCCTTGACTTCCTGCGGCAGGCGCGAGGCGAAATTGCCGCCGGAAAGGTACATGTCGGCGTTGAACAGCGGGAAGGGGCCGCGCTCTTTGGCCAGTTCGACCGAATAGAGGTAGGAACGGTCGCGCATGTATTCCGAGATCTTGGTCGCCATGGCGCGCGCGGCGTCGGTGTCGTAGCGCAGCTTGAGCATGATCAGCGCGTCGCCCAGGCCGGTGAAGCCGAGGCCGACGCGGCGCTTGTTCTGCGCTTCCTTGAGCTGCTGTTCGAGCGGCCAGTGGGTGGCGTCGAGCACGTTGTCGAGCATGCGCACCGAGGTGTCGATGACGCGGCCGAAGGCGGCGAAATCGAAGCTGGGGCTCTTGCTGAAGGCGTCCTTGACGAACAGCGTCAGGTTGATCGAGCCCAGGCAGCAGCAGCCGTAGGGCGGCAGCGGCTGTTCGGCGCAGGGGTTGGTCGCTTCGATGGTCTCGCAGTAGTAAAGGTTGTTGTCCTTGTTCATGCGGTCGAGGAACAGGATGCCCGGCTCGGCGTGATCGTAGGTGGAGCGCATGATCTGCTCCCACAGGTCGCGTGCGCGCACCTTGCGATAGACCCAGCTGCCGTCGCCGCGCTGGTAGGCGCCGGCGGCCTTGATGTCGGCCGAGGGCGTGGCGCGATGCGTCAGTTCGATGTCGCCGTCGGCTTCGACGGCCTGCATGAAGGGATCGGTGACGCCGACCGAGATGTTGAAGTTGGAGAGGTCGCCGGCATCCTTGGCGTGGATGAATTCCTCGATGTCCGGATGGTCGCAGCGCAGCACGCCCATCTGCGCCCCTCTGCGCGAACCAGCGGATTCGACGGTCTCGCAGGAGCGGTCGAACACGCGCATGTAGGAGACGGGACCGGAGGCGCGCGACTGCGTGCCCTTGACGTGGGCGCCGATCGGGCGGATCGAGGAAAAGTCATAGCCGACGCCACCGCCGCGGCGCATGGTCTCGGCGGCCTGCAGCAGCGCGGTGTAGATGCCGGGACGGCCATCGACGATTTCCGAGATCGAATCGCCCACCGGTTGCACGAAACAGTTGATCAGTGTCGCGCACAGATCGGTGCCGGCGGCGGAGTTGATGCGGCCGGCCGGAACGAAGCCGTTTTCCTGGGCTTCGAGGAAGCGCGCTTCCCAGAAACTGCGTTTTTCTTCGACCTCGATCGAGGCCAGCGCGCGGGCGACGCGGCTCCTGACGTCGCGCACGTCGCGTTCGGTTCCTTTGGCATACTTTTCGAGCAGCACTTCGCCGGATATCTCCTGCGGCAAGGGCAGGTCCATTTGCCCTGTGTGCTCGTAGCTTGTTGATTCCTCTGGATTATTATTTGTCATTGTCATGGTCTCTTCCGAAGAATTGGTCCGTTTAAGGTTCCGTGGAGCGAAGAAGCATACCCCCGGCTCAGAATCGTGAAAAGCAGAAAATTTTTGCAGGTAAAAAAACAATGACTTAGATCAAGCGCTAGTGCGGGTGGTGGATGCACCCTACTAGATATAGTATGTTTTCCGTAGGTGAAAGCTAAGAAAAAACAGGGGGATGGCGCTGCTTTTCGAGACTTGGCGCCGGCGCGGTTTGGGCCGCTTTTTGCTAGCGTCGTCCGGGCCCTGCTTGTCAAGGGGGTTGACAGGCCCGATATGACTGGAAGATGCGGAAAGTGATCGCTCAGGCGGTGAGTTCGGCAACGTGCCGGGCGATTATCCATTCTTCGTTGGTGGGTATGACGCAGACCTCGATCCGGCTCTCTGAGATCGAAATTTTCGATGCATCGGCGGCGTTGGCGGCGGCATCCAGGCGCAGTCCGAGCCAGCCGAGTTCGGCGCAAACCTGTTGCCTGACCGGCGCGCCATGCTCGCCGATGCCGCCGGTGAACACCAGGGCGTCGAGCCCACCGAGTGCCGCCGTCAGCGAACCGATCTCGCGCACCACGCGGTAACAGAACAAGTCGACCGCCTCGCGCGCCGCGGGTTCCGGGGAGTCGAGCAGCACGCGCATGTCCTGGCTGATGCCGGACACGCCGAGCAGCCCGGATTCCTTGTAGAGCAGCCGGGTCAGGGCCTTGGCGTCCATCTGCCGGTAGTCCATCAGATAGAGCAGCACGCCGGGATCGAGGTTGCCGGTGCGGGTGCCCATCATCAGGCCGTCGACGGCGGTGAAACCCATGGTCGAGGCCACGCTCCGGAGATTCTTCATGGCGCACATCGAGGCGCCGTTGCCCAGGTGCGCGACGATGACCCGGCCGCGTGCGCGATTGGCATCGAGGTATTGCGGCAGTACCTCGGCGATGTATTCGTAGGACAGGCCATGGAAGCCGTAACGGCGCACGCCTTGCGCGGTGATCGCGCGCGGCAGGGCGAAGAGCTGCGCCAGTTCGGGCTGGCTGCGGTGGAAGGCGGTATCGAAGCAGGCCACTTGCGGCACGCCCGGCATCGCCGCGCTCATGGCATCGATGCCGGCCAGGTTGTGCGGCTGGTGCAGGGGCGCCAGCGGAATGAAGCCGCGCAGGGTGTCGACGATGCCCGCATCGAGCACGATCGGCAGCGAGAATTTCTGCGCGCCATGCACCACGCGATGGCCGACGCCGGCGACGCGCCAGCCGGCTTGGTGCAGCCGCAGCCAATCGACGAGGAAGCTCAAGGCTTTCTTGTGCGGGGTTTCCGTCGGGCCGTCGAGATCCAGATCAATGTCGTCCAGGGTTTTTCCCGCCGCATCCCTGACCTTGAAATGCGCGGCCTGCCCGCCGACGGCGCCGATGCCGTCGATCTGCCCGACCAGTTCGGGCTGTTGCGACATCGTCGCGGCACGCGCGAAGAGGGCGAACTTGATCGAGGACGAGCCGGCGTTGAGGGTGAGGATGGCGTCGGCCATGGGCGTCAAGCCTTCTTGCGCCTGGCGTGGGCCATGACCATGGCTACGGCGGTCGAGGCGGTGCGGGTTTCGGCGGAATCGGCGCGGCTGGTCAGCACGATCGGCACGCGGGCGCCGAGCACGATGCCCGAGGTCAGCGCATCGGCCAGATATTCCAATTGCTTGGCCAGCATGTTGCCGGATTCGATGTCGGGCACCAGCAGGATGTCGGCCTGGCCGGCGACGGCCGACTTGATGCCCTTGGTGCGCGCGGCGACCACCGAGATCGCGTTGTCGAAGGCCAGCGGGCCGTCGAGCAGGCCGCCGGTGATCTGGCCGCGATCGGCCATTTTGCACAGGGCGGCGGCATCGAGCGTGGCCTGCATCTTGGGATTGACGGTTTCCACGGCGGCCAGGATCGCCACCTTGGGGTCGGCGATTTTCAGCATGCGCGCCAGGTCGATCGCGTTCTGCACGATGTCGACCTTGTCTTCGAGGTTGGGTGCGACGTTCACTGCCGCATCGGTGATGAACAGCAGGCGCGGATAGGTCGGCACGTCCATCAGGAAGACATGGCTGATGCGCCGCGCGGTGCGCAGTCCCGTGGTCTTGTCGATGACTTCGCTCATCAGTTCGTCGGTGTGCAGCGATCCTTTCATCAACGCCTCGACCTGGCCCTCGCGCGCCAGCGAGACGGCGACCTCGGCCGCGGCGTGGCTGTGGGCGACGTTGATCAGCGTGCAGCCGTGGAGATCGAGCTGGTCGGCCTCGGCGATCTGGCGGATCTTCTCCTCGGGGCCGACCAGGGTCGGCATGATCAGGCCGCGGTCGCGCGCCAGCAGGGCGCCCTTGAGCGATTCGGAATCGCAGGGATGGGCCACCGCCATCGAAATCGGGCTCAGTCCCTTGGTGATTTCCAGCAGGTGCTCGAAGCGCACCTTGCGGCTCTCGGAGAGCTTGAAATCCGGCAGGCTGGCTTTCAGGCGCTTGATCTTTTCGGTCGGCGCCAGCACTTCGGCGGTGCCGCTGATGACCTTCTGGCCGTCCTGATTGCTGCAGACGCAATCGAAAATGATGTGGTGGTTGCGCGGGTACTTCTTTTCGCAGGTGATGACGACCGTCAGCGTGTCGCCGACGCGCACCGGCAGGGCAAAGTGCAGCGACTGGTCGACGTACACGGTGCCCGGACCGGGAAAGCGGGTGCCGAGCACATTCGAAATCAGGGCGCCGCCCCACATGCCGTGCGCGATGACCTCGCGCAGCATCGAGGAATGGGCATATTCCGGATCGACGTGGGAAGGATTGATGTCGCCCGACATGATCGCGTACATCTGGATGTCTTCCTGGCGCAGCGTGCGCACCAGGGTCGCGCTGTCGCCGACGAGGATCTCGTCGAAAGTGCGGTTTTCGATGTATTCGGAATTGTCGGCGTGAAGCTGGATCATTTGGATGCTCCCTGAAAGCCAATCTTATCTTAGCGCGAAATTGCTGCAATGCAATAAATTCCCCGCGATTATGCAGGTGTTCTTGGCGCGAAATAGACAAATGAGCGCGTACTTTGACATTCGACGCCTGCGCCCGAAGGGAAATTCCAGGCGGGCAACACCAAAGCGAGCCAACCAGGAACCCCCCGCGAGGGGGCGAAGGCGGGGTTTCGCGCAGCACTGCTTCGCGCCGCCGCAGCCGGCAGGCTGTGCAAAGCCTGCCGTGGACCGAAGGGGGCGGGCGTTTGAGAAGGGCAAACTTGCAGGATGCGGGGTGATGTTCCCCGCATCCTGCAAGTTTGTTACCCTGCGCACAGAGGGCATGATGGATCGATCGAGCGCAGAGAGGCAGGAAATTTGCGATGGGCTGCTGCAGCAGCCGGCCCGGATCGCGCCCAAGTATTTCTACGATGTGCGCGGTTCGGCGCTGTTCGAGGAAATCACCCGCCTGGCGGAATACTATCCGACGCGCACCGAGGCCGCCGTGATGCAGGCCCACGGCGCCGACATCGCGCAGAAAGTTGGCGCTGGCGGCACGGTGATCGAGTTCGGCGCCGGCAGTTGCGAGAAGGCGCGCGTGCTGTGCCGGCTGCTGCGCCCGCAAGGCTTCGTCGCGGTGGACATTTCCGCCGAGTTCCTGCATGACGCCGTGGCGCGCATGCGCGCGGAATCCCCGGGGCTCGACGTGCAGCCGCTGGTGGCCGACCTTTGCGCGGTCGTCGAACTTCCCGCCGACCTGCCGCGCCGAAAGCGCCTGCTGTTCTATCCGGGGTCGTCGATCGGCAATTTCGACCCGCCGCAGGCGCTGGCTCTGCTGGAGCGCTTTCGCGGATTGATCGACGCGGACGGTGCGCTGCTGATCGGCATCGACCTGGTCAAGGATATCGCCGTGCTCGAAGCCGCCTACGACGACGCCGCCGGCGTCACCGCGGCCTTCAACCTGAATCTGCTCGACCATGTCAATCGCCTGATCGGCAGCGATTTCGAGCCGGCCGGCTGGCGCCACGTGGCGTTTTACAACGCCGCCGCGTCGCGCATCGAAATGCACCTGGAGGCGCTGACCGCGACGCGGGTGAGCTGGCCCGGCGGCCGGCGGCAGTTCGCCGCCGGCGAGCGCATCCATACCGAGAACAGCTACAAGTACCGGCTCGCCGACTTCCACGCGCTGCTCGGGCGCGCCGGCTTCGCGCGCTGCGACGCCTGGACCGATCCGCGGCACTGGTTCGCCGTGGTGCTGGCGCAGCCCTGAGTCTCCTGCCCGGGTCTGCCCGGATCGCTGTGCGGCCGGTTGTGGCCACACTTCAAATGTTCAGGTGTAAGGAATTGGCGGCGCCGCCGACTATCGAGCAGCACCTCGTTCGCAAGCTTGCGGAAGGGGCGCAAAAACCCTAACCAAGCCAGGAGATCCACCATGAACAAAACCACCACCATGACCGCTGCTTCGCTGGCCTTCGCCTTGGGCGCCGCGCTGAGCATTGCCGCCGCCCCGGTCGCCGCCCAGGACAAGATGATGGACAAGGAAAAGTGCTACGGCGTCGCGCTCAAGGGCAAGAACGATTGCAAGGCCGGCGCCGGCACCAGTTGTGCCGGCACCTCGAAGGTCGACCATCAGGGCAATGCCTGGTCGATGGTGCCCAAGGGCAGTTGCGAGAAGACCGTTTCCAAGACCTCGCCGACCGGCATGGGCCAACTCATGGAGTTCAAGGAAAAGAAGGCCTGATCGTCGCCGACGCCAGTCGCTGCCGACCATGAACACAGCGCATGTTCCCATGCCGAGCGGCATCGCCCGCGGCTTGCCCGCCGCGGGCGGCATCGGTCTCAAGCCCGAACATTTCCGCGAGATTCTCGATACGCAGCCCGAGCTGGGCTTTTTCGAGATCCACGCCGAGAACTACATGGTCGCAGGCGGCCCGTTCCACCATTACCTGACGCGCATTCGTGAGCGCCATGCGCTGTCGATCCACGGCGTCGGCCTGTCGATCGGCGGCGCGGAGCCGCTGGACGAGGCGCACCTGGACCGGCTTGCGGCGCTGCTCGAGCGCTACCAGCCCGAATCCTTCTCCGAACATCTGGCCTGGTCCAGCCACGGCGGCGCTTTCCTCAACGACCTGTTGCCGCTGCCCTACCACGCCGCCACCCTGGACCGCGTCTGCGCGCACATCGACCGGGTGCAGGAACGCCTGCAGCGCTGCATGCTGCTGGAGAACCCGGCGAGCTATGTCGAATTCGCCGCGTCGACCATGACCGAAACCGAATTCATTGCCGAAGTCGTGCGCCGCACCGGTTGCGGCCTGCTGCTCGACGTCAACAATGTTTACGTCGCCTGCGTCAATCATCACCGCGATCCGCGCGCCTACATCCGTGCGCTGCCCTTGCCGGCGGTCGGCGAGATCCATCTGGCGGGCTTCGCCTGCGATGTCGATGCGGCCGGCGCTCCGCTGCTGATCGACAGCCATGGCGCGCCGGTGGCGCAGGCCGTCTGGGAACTTTACGAATTCGCGCTGGATCGCCTGGGCCCGATGCCGACATTGATCGAGCGCGACAACGATATTCCCGCCTTGCCCGAGCTGCTGGCCGAGGCCTGCCGGGCGCAGCGCATGATGCGCGCGCGCGTCGGCGCGGCTGACGAGGTCTGCGCATGAACGGCCAGAGCGTCTTCGCCGGCGCGCTGCTGGCGCCTGAAGCCATTTGCCCGCCGGGCCTCCGCACCTGGAACGGGTCCGATCCGGGCCCGCGCTTCGCCGTCTATCGCAACAACGTGATGGTCTCGCTGATCGATGCGCTGGCCGACAGCCATCCGGTCACGCGGCAACTGGTCGGCGAGGAGTTCTTTGCCGCCATGGCGCGGCTCTTCGTCCTGGCGCAGCCGCCGCGCTCGCCGGTGCTGGCGCTTTACGGCGAGGGCTTCGCCGACTTCATCGAAGCCTTTCCACCGGCCGCCGGCCTGCCTTACCTGGCCGAGGTCGCACGCCTCGAAATGCTGCGCGTGCGCGCCTGGCATGCGGCCGATGCCGCGCCGATGGCGCAGCAGGAGCTGATGCGCCTGCTGGCCGACACGGAGGGGCTGCCGGCGGCGCGCTTCCTTCTGCATCCCGCGCTCGGGCTGCTGCGCTCGCGCCATGCGGTGGTGTCGCTATGGGCCGCGCATCAAACCGGCGATGTCGCGGCGGCGCTGGCGCAGGTCGCCGTGGAAGATGCCGAAAATGCGCTGGTGCTGCGCGTCGGGCTCGAGGTGGACATCGTCCGCATTGCCGACGCTGCGGCGATATTCATCATGAATCTGCAGCAGGGCGTCGCCTTCGGTGCGGCGGCCGGGCAGGCACTGGCGGTCGAGCCCGAATTCGATCTGGCCGCCACCCTCGGCTTGCTGATCCGTGGCGGTGCGCTATGCAGTGCAAGCTTTTCAAGGAGTGCGGCATGAAGGCGAGCGCCAGCGATCCCGCGCCAAGCCACGGCCTTTGTTCGGCGCCGCAGCGCCTGATGCGGCAGGGCATCGCTTTGCTGAACCGGATACCGGATGCGCTGATCGCGCTGCTGGGCCGTTTCTCGATCGCGGCGATTTTCTGGAAATCCGGGCAGACCAAGGTGCAGGGCTTCGCCATCGATATCGTCAGCGGCGAATTCCAGTTCGGCCTGCCGCGGCTGTCCGATTCCGTCGTCGAACTGTTCCGCGACGAATACCGGCTGCCGCTGATCGCACCGGAAATCGCCGCACCGCTGGCGGCCTTTGCCGAGCACCTGTTGCCGCTGCTGATCCTGCTCGGCCTGGCCACGCGCCTTTCGGCGCTGGGCCTCTTGGTGATGACGGCGACGATCCAGTTGCTGGTCTATCCCGACGCCTGGCCGACGCACGGCGTCTGGGCTGCCGTGCTGCTGTTCCTCGTCGCCAGGGGACCGGGCGCGATTTCCCTCGACCATCTGATCGCGCGGCGCTGCGGCGGCTGACGCGGGCCTTTATTTGCCCCCTTGCTTGCCGTGCTGCTGGAACACCAGCGTCGCCAGGCGCAGCATGTCCTCGCGCCCGGTGTTGCCCGACAGTGCGTAGCCGAAGCGGCTGTCGGTCCAGTAGAAGACATCGATGCCGTTCTCCCGCGCGTAGCGGAAGCTGGTGTCGGCGGCCCTGGGCGCGGCGGGGCGCACGTAGAGCGTCAGGCGCTTGCGCTCGGCGTCCTCGTACATGAACTGCGCCACCTCGCCGCTGTCGCCGGGCAGCAGGCGACCGCCGACCAGCCGGTAGCCGACTGATTCGAGCTGCGGCGGCTGCAGCGGCGCGCCCAGGCGCTTCGACAGCCAGCCGACCAGATGGGCTTCCTGGTCGGCGCCGACCTCGACCGGATGGCGGACTTCAGGGACGAATACGGCGTGGGCGATCGCCGCCTGGCGCGGCAGGGAATTCACGGCCAGGCCCGGCGCGGGCGCGGTTTCACCGCGCAGGAAGAAACCCATGACGGCGCCCAGGCCCAGCCAGGCGACGGCCGCGAGCTTGCGCGCATCGAGCCAGCGATTGGCGTTGGCGGCCGGAATCAGGCGCGCCGGCACCGCTTCATCGAGCACGCGGTCGTAGGTCCGGTGCAGGCGCGCCGACTGCGCGCGCCATGCTTCGGCCTGGGCGCGCCGTTCGGGATGCGCGGCGAGCCAGGTTTCCACCTGCATCAGGCGCGCCGGATCGAGCTGGCCATCGGCCCAGGCATGCAGATCGTCTTCGGAAATCGGCGCATTCATGTGCTGACCACTTTCAGTATCGGTGCCGCCTCGCCGGCCAACACGGCCTTGAGGCGCTGGCGTGCGCGCGACAGGCGCGACATCACGGTGCCCTGCGGAATATTCAGGGCGCGTGCCACTTCGGCGTAGCTGAGTTCTTCGAGGCCGACCAGCAGCAGCACTTCGCGCTGGTCCGGCGGCAGCAGCGCCAGCGCGCGTTCGAGATCGCGCAGTTCCAGCGCGTCCTGCTGGCTGGCGCGCTGTTCCGCCGTCGGCAGGTCCTCGTCGGCGCAGAAGTCGATGCGGCTGTCGCGGCGCCGGCCATCGACGTGCAGGTTGTGCATGATGGAAAACAGCCAGGGCCGCAGATCGCGGCTGCGTTGCCACAGGCGCCACTTTTCCAGGGCGCGCTGCAGCGTTTCCTGCACCAGGTCGTCGGCCGCATCGACGCGCCCCGTCAGCGCCCGCGCGTAGCGGCGCAGACGGGGGATTTCGGCAACGATGGCGTCGCGGCTGTTCACATCATCCTGCGTACTTGGCGTGAAACAACAGAATGGATCGCTGGTGATAGCGAGCGCAGCGAGCCGATCAGTAACCCCCCGCGAGGGGGGCGAAGCGGGGCGGGCCGCGCTTGCCCGCTTTTGGCAGGGCAAAGGTACAAGCGATTCATGATTTGAGGGTGGCCATCGAAGCCATGAGCGTTAGGGTTTGGCAACGTGCCAGACATTGTTGAAACCGTCGCCGGTCTTGTCGCCGGGCTTGGCGTCCTTGACCCAATAGTAGAGCGGCTTGCCCTTCTGCGCCCACTGTTTGGAGCCGTCGTCGCGCGTGATGATGCTGAGATCGCCGCTGGCCATGTCGCCCGCGGCGGCCATCAGCGGCGGCCAGTTGCCGGCGCAGGGGCCGTTGCAGGCGCTCTTGCCGCCGGCGTCCTTGTCGAAGGTGTAGAGCGTCATGCCCTTGGCGCCGACCAGCACGCCGTCCATGGCCTTGACCGGGGCGTCGGCGGCCAGCGCCGCGCCGGCAGCAAGGGCGGTGGCACACAATGCAACAATCAGCTTATTGATTTTCATGAGTTTCTCCATTGGGGTTGGGGGTCTTGCAGCTCATATACGGATGGCAGGCCGCGATTATTCCGGCGGCTCGGCAAGAGTTGGCGCTGACGGGCCTTGCCTACCTGGAATTCCGCTTCGCGGGTAGGTAACGGCGACGGATGCGGATCAGAGGCCGCCGACGCCACCATGGCGCACCGTGGCGCCGACGAAGCCGCGGTCGGCAAGGCAGTCGTCGACCTCGCCCGGGCGGTAGCGCAGCGCGATGGCGCGCTCGCACATTGCCCGCTTGTAATGCAGTTTTGCCGCGCAATCGTCGGCGAATGCGCGCTTGAGTTCGTCGCCGATGCAGGCGCTGGCCGCGATCTCGTCGTCGGTTTCGGCTTGCGCCATGCAGTAGTCGGCGATCCAGTGCAGGGCCAGGCCCGGTATGCGGCAGGTGGGTGGCGCCGCGTCAACGGTCGGGGGCAGCAGTGCGGCAAGCAGCAGCAGACAGGCGGATCGGCGCATGCGCGGCTCAGGGCTTGCGCCAGGTGATGCGATAGATCGCGCCGGCCTGGTCGTCGGCCACCAGCAGCGAGCCGTCGGGCAGCACCAGCACATCGGCCGGCCGGCCCCAGGCCGATTCGCCCTGCAGCCAGCCGCTGGCGAAGCTCTCGTAACTCACCGCCTTGCCATCCTTGACGCGCACCAGGGCGATGCGATAGCCGATCTTCTTCGAACGGTTCCACGAACCGTGTTCGGCGATGAAAATCTGGTTGCGGTACGCGGCGGGAAACATCGTCCCGGTGTAGAAGCGCATGCCGAGTCCGGCCACGTGCGGCCCGAGTTTTTGCGCCGGCGGCTCGAACTCCGCGCACTTGCGGCGGGCGCCGTACTCCGGGTCCGCCACCTCGCCGCCGTGGCAATACGGGTAGCCGAAGTGCATTTCTGCGCGCGGCGCACGGTTCAACTCGTCGGGCGGAATCTCGTCGCCCAGCATGTCGCGGCCGTTGTCGGTGAACCACAGCGCGCCATCGAGCGGGCTCCAGTCGAAGCCGACCGTATTGCGCACGCCGCGGGCGAATACTTCGCGCCCCGTGCCGTCGGCGTTCATGCGCAGGATGCTGGCATAGGGGGCGCCCGGCTCGCAGATGTTGCAGGGCGCGCCGACCGGCACATGGAGCTTGCCGTCGGGGCCGAAGGCGATGAACTTCCAGCCGTGGTGGGTGTCGCGTGGCAGGCTGTCGGTGACCGTCACCGGCAGCGGCGGGCTTTCCAGGCGGCGATCGATGTCGTCGTAGCGCAGGATGCGACTCACCGCGGCGACATACAGCGCACCATTGCGCCAGGCCAGACCGCTGGGCATTTCCAGGCTGCTGGCGATGCGGATCACCTTGCCGGCACGATAGGCGCCATCGAAGCGCACCGCGTGCACGCTGCCGGCGCCGCGCGAGCCGACATACAGCACACCGCCCTTGTCGTCGTTGGCGCCGAGCGCCATCTGCCGCGCGTTGCTGACCCGCGCCCAGAGCTCGATGGAAAAGCCCGGTGGCAGCTTGATGGTTTCCAGCGGCAGCGCCGCGGCCGTGGCGTTCCAGGCCAGCAGGGCGAGGGTGAGCAGGGTTCTCATTGCGTATCCTTCCGGGCAAGAGTTGGCGCTGGCGACACGGCGATTCTCGATCAGTTCGCCCTGCGAAGCAACGTCGCTGCTTCTGTCGGGCAACGAACCGGCTTGGGTGCGCCCGGTGACCGTTGACACCGCTTTGGCGCTGGAAATTCCTGAAATGGCACATTCATGCGCGGCATGGGGATTGCCTATGCGTTCCGTCATGCATTCGTCACTTGCCCGCCCGCGCCGTCATCTCGCGCGCCCCATGGTGGTGGGCGATTTCGAGCAGTTGCTGGCGCGCAGCGGCGGACAGTTGTGGCCGCAGCCGAACTACCAGCCCTTGCGCCACGCCGAGGGCGAGGTGGCGAACCAGTTGCGGAAGGCGCGGGTGAAGGAGCTTTGCTCGGCGTAGCCCAGCAGCAAGGCAACATCCAGCGCCGAAAGCGACGAATCGCGCAGATAGACCTGCGCCAGTTCGCGGCGCGAGGCGTCGAGCAGGCCGTGAAACGAAGCCCCGGCCTGAACCAGGCGGCGCTGCATCGTGCGCGGCGTCATGCCGAGGGAGGCCGCGACGTGCTTCAGCGTCGTCTCGCACTTCGGCATCAGCGGCACCAGCGCCTGCCGCACCTGGCTGACGATGTCATGGCCGCCCTGCAGGCGGGCGATGACCATGCGCGCCTCGCCGCGCATCGCCAGGTTCAGCGCGGCGTCGGCCTGGACCAGCGGACGCGACAGCAGGTCGCCGTCGAACAGCATTGCATTCTCGCCGGCGGCGAAGCGCACCGGGCAGTCGAAGAAGCTGTCAAAGGGTAGCGTGTCTTCAGGCGCGCCATGCAGAAATCGCACCTCGCGCAACGGCAGCTCGCTGCGCGTTATCCAGCGCCCGAAACCGGCCCAACTGGCGAGCAGGGATTCGGCCAGGAGATCGCAGTAGGGCAGTCCGGCTCGGGCCGCCTCGGGCAGCACCACCCAGGCCAGCTTGACGTGCCCATCCTCGCGGCCGAAATGTGTTTCGCTGTAGCCCGAGTCGAATACGATGCGCCGATACAGAGGCACCAGGCCGATCGCCTCTCCCAGGTCGCGACAGCTCATCAGCGCATAGCCGAGCACGTCGAAGGTGTCGGGCCGCGCATCGCGGCCGAATTCCAGCCCGAGGTCGCGCCGGCCGGTCAGCGCCAGCGCCGTGCGGAACAGCGCCACCAGCGCGCTGAAGGGCAGGCGGCCCTGCGGCGCACTCCATTGCGCTGCGTCGATGCGCGCCTGCCGCAGCAGGGCCGCGCGCGGCAGACCGAGGCGCTCGACGACATCCAGCAGGCGCCGGCCATAGGCCATGGCGACACTGATTTCCATCTTCGGGGCGATCTCGGTAGCGAGCATGTTGTCGCGAAATGACAAATGGCCGGGTATTTTGCGACAAGCAGCGGCACTATTCAATCGCCTATTCTTGCCGGACAAGACAAGCGCCGAAAAATCGACGCAAGAACGAGGAGAACAAGGTCATGGCAGAAATCACCGGCGGCGAAGTCATCGCACGCATGTTGCAGAAGGAAGGCGTCGAGAAGGTCTTCGGCATCATCGACGGCACCTATTTCGGTTTCTATGCGGCCTTGCACCGGATCGGCATCGAGATCGTCACCCCGCGCCACGAAACCTGCGCCGCGCACATGGCCGGCACCTATGCACGGCTGACCGGCAAGCTCGGCGTCTGCATGGCCAGCAACGGCCCCGGCGTCGCCAACCTGCTGCCCGGCCTGGTGGTCGAGCAGGCCGACGGCAACCGCGTGCTGGCCATCACCAGCGCGCGCCGGCCGAGCATCATGTATCCCGACCGCGGCGGCAGCTACCAGTGCTTCGACCAGAGCGGCGTGATCGGCAAGATCGGCAAGTGGAGCTCGGCGGTATCGAGCTTCGACCGCGTGCCCGAGCTGGTGCGCAAGGCGCTGCGCAAGAGTTACGAGGGCCGGCCCGGCGTGGTGCATGTCGACGTGCCTGAAACCATCATGAACGGCAAATTCAAGGCCGACGTCAGTTACTGGGCGCCGCACCAGTACCGCAACGCCGTGCCGCCAGCGCCAACTTTCGAGCAAGTCAAGCAGGCCGCCGATCTGCTGATCGCGGCGGGCGCGCCGATGATCCACGCCGGCAGCGGCATCATCCATGCCAACGCCTATGACGCCTTGCGTCGCGTCGCCGAACTGCTGCATGCGCCGGTCACCACCAGTTGGGCCGCGCGCGGCATGCTGTCCGAGGATTCGCCGCTGGCCATCACCATGCCGCACGTCAAGCTCAACCACCAGGTGCGCAACGACGCCGATGTCGTGCTGATCCTCGGCTCGCGCCTCGGCGAGACCGACTGGTGGGGCAAGCCGCCCTACTGGCGCCATCCGTCGGAACAGAAGACCATCCAGGTCGACCTCGACGGCGACATGATCGGCTTGAACAAGCCGGCCGACCTCGGCATCGTCGCCGACGCCAAACGCTTCCTCGAACTGCTGGCCGATGAGCTGGAAACGCGCAGGGCAGAGATCAAGCTCGACACCCGCCGCAGCCGCGTCGCCGCTTACGGCAAGACCATGAGGGAAGAGCGCGCCGGCTGGGACAAGGCGCTGGCCGACATGGCGGTGCCGATGCATCCGGCGCACATCGGCGCGGTCTGCCGTGAACTGTTCCCGGAAGATTCGGTGCTGGTCGCCGACGGCGGCAACGCCACGATCTGGGCCATGTTCTATCACAAGGTCACGGTGCCCAACACGGTGATATCCACTTTCAAGTTCGGCATGCTCGGCGCGGGAACTTCGCAGGCGGTAGCGGCCGCGCTGGCGCGGCCGGGCAAACCGGTGTGCTGCATCATCGGCGACGGCGCCATGGGCTTCCATTCGCAGGAAGTCGAAACCGCGGTGCGCAACAAGGCGCAGGTAATCTACATCGTGCTCGCCGACCGCCAGTGGGGCATGGTCAAGATGAACCAGCAGTTCATGCTGCGGCCGTTCAAGACCATGATCTTCAAGCACCTCGATCCCGACGAGACCATCAAGGCCGACCTCGGCGAAATCAAGTTCGACAAGCTGGGCGAAAGCATGGGTGCCTACGGCGAGCGCGTCTCTGACCCGAAAGAGCTAAAGCCCGCGCTGCAACGGGCGCTGGCGACCGGCGGCTGCGCGGTGATCCACGTGGACGTCGACCCGGTCAAGCACATGTGGGCGCCGGGCCTGATCCACTTCAAGAAGATGCACGAAGAGCCGAAGGCTTAGGCGGGGAGTTCGTCATGAACGAAATCGACCTGGTCCGCCTCAACTTCAACCCGCAATCCCTGTGGGCGCTCAACGCCATCATCGGCCTGGTGATGTTCGGCGTTGCGCTCGACCTCAAGCTGGCGGATTTCAAGGCGGTGCTGACCATGCCCAAGCCGGTGCTGATCGGCTTGGCCGGGCAGTTCGTGCTGCTGCCAGCCTTCACCTTCCTGCTGGTGCTGGTGATCAAGCCGGCGCCCAGCATCGCGCTGGGCATGATGCTGGTCGCCGCCTGTCCGGGCGGCAACATTTCCAACTTCCTGACCCACTATGCCCGGGGCAACACCGCGCTGTCGATCACCATGACGGCGCTGTCTACCGCCGTGGCGATCGTCATGACGCCGCTCAATCTCTCGCTCTGGGGCGGGCTGAATCCGGAGACGGCAAGGATCCTCAAGGAGGTGGCGCTCGATCCGCTGGAAATGCTGCTCGCGGTGTTCCTGCTGCTCGGCCTGCCGATGGCGGCGGGCATGTGGACCGGTTCGCGCTTCCCGCGCTTCGTCGAGCGCGCGCACAAGCCGGTAAAAATCTTTTCGCTCGCCGTCTTCGGCCTCTTCGTGCTCGGCGCGCTGGCGGCCAACTGGCGCTACTTCCTCGACTACGTCGGCTTCGTCGTTTTCGCCGTGTTCCTGCACAATGGCCTGGCGCTGGTCACCGGCTACCACGCGGCGAAGTTCGCGGGCCTGCCGGAACGTGACCGGCGCGCGGTGTCGATCGAAGTCGGCATCCAGAATTCGGCGCTGGGCCTGATCCTGATATTCAACTTCTTCGACGGCCTCGGCGGCATGGCCATCGTCACCGCCTGGTGGGGCATCTGGCACATCATTTCGGGCCTTACCGTTGCCACCCTCTGGAGCAGGCGTCCGCCGCGGGCCGCGGCATGAACGTCGTCCTCGTCACCGGAAGTTCCGGCTACCTCGGCAGCCAGGTGGTGGCCGCACTGGCGCGCCGCAGCGACTTCAGTACCATTGCGCTCGATGTACGCGTGCCGGCGCAGCGGCTCGAAGGCGTCAGTTACGAAGTCGCCGACATCCGCTCGCCCGAAGTCGACGCCATCGTCGCTCGCCATCGGCCGCAGGTGGTCGTGCACCTGGCGTCCATCGTCACGCCGGGCAGGAACAGCAATCGCGAGTTCGAATACAGCGTCGATGTCGGCGGCACCCGCAAGCTGCTCGAAGCCTGCGTCCGCCACGGCGTGCGGCGCATCATCGTCTCATCGAGCGGCGCCGCCTACGGCTACCACGCCGACAATCCGCAATGGCTCACCGAGTCCGACCCGCTGCGCGGCAACCCGGGCTTCGCCTATTCCTGGCACAAGCGCCTGGTCGAGGAAATGCTGGCCGAGTACCGTATCAGCCAGCCGCAACTGCAACAGGTCGTCTTCCGCATCGGCACCATCCTCGGTGCCACGGTGCGCAACCAGATCACCGACCTGTTCGAGAAGCCGCGCCTGATCGCGATCCGCGGCAGCGACAGCCCCTTCGTCTTCATCCACGACCAGGACGTGGTCGGCGCCATCGTGCAAGGCGTCGACTCGAAGATGACCGGAATATTCAACGTCGCTGGCGACGGCAAGCTGAGCATCCACGAAATTGCCGCGCGGCTGGGCAAGAAATGCGCGGTATTCCCGCCCGGCATGCTGCAGGCGGCGCTGTGGCTGCTGAAGAAGCTGGGCCTGACCCAGTACGGGCCCGAGCAGATCGATTTCCTGCGCTACCGCCCGGTGCTCGACAACCGGCGGCTGAAGGAAGAATTTGGCTACGTGCCCAAGCTGACCTCGGCCGAAGTCTTCGAACTGTGGCGCACCTCGCGCCAGCGCAAGGCCCCATGACCCGCCGCGAATTGAAGAGCCGCGTGGTGCTGATCAGCGGCGCTGCCGGCGGCCTTGGTACCGCGCTGTGCCAACGCTATGCCGCCGCCGGCGCACGCATCGCCGCGCTGGATCTCGACGCCGGCAAACTCGACAGTCTGACAACGTCGCTCCGCGCCACCGGCGCCGAAGCGCTGGCGTTGCCCGGCGACATCACCGACCCGATTGCCTGCAAGGCAGCGGTAGCCGCAACGCTGGAGCATTTTGGCGCACTCGACGGCCTCATCAACAACGCCGGCATCAGCCATCGCAGCCTGCTCGCCGACACCGATCCCGGCGTGATCCGTCGCGTCATGGAGGTCAATTTCTTCGGTGCCGCCAACCTGACCCGGGCCGCGCTGGCGCAAATCGTGGCGCGGCAGGGCTTCATCGTCGCCATCTCCAGCGTCGCCGGCTTTTCGCCGCTGACCGGCCGCACCGGCTATGCCGCCAGCAAGCACGCGCTGCACGGCTTCTTCGACAGCCTGCGCAGCGAAGTCGAAAGCAGCGGCGTCGGCGTCACCCTCGTCTGTCCCTCCTTCATCCGCACCGGTATCGGCGCCGCGGCCACCGACGGCAACGGCGCGCCGGTCAGCAGTCCGCGCATCACCACCGGCGGCGAATCCACCCCGGAAGAAATCGCCGAGCGCGTTTATGCAGCAGTAGCGGCAGGCCAAAAGCTGCTGCTGCCCGATGCCACTGCGCGCAAGGCCTGGTGGCTCAGCCGGCTGGCGCCGGGACTCTATGCCCGGATCATGAAGCGGCGAGTGGGCGGGGAGTTTTCCGGCTTGCCGTAATCCAGCTCGCGTCCGATGGTTTGGGAGTCGGCGCCGTGTCGCCAGCGCCAACTCTTCGTTCCAGGGTGCGCTCGATGCCACGCGCCGCGAACTGGCGCAGGTCTATCTGCGCGACCCGCTCAGTCGGGCCGGAAGTCGAACTTCGCCTTGGTCGGTTGGTTCTGGCCGACCCTGTGGATCGCCGCCGTGATCTTGTACGGGTACTTGTCCGGCATCCTGAAATAATTGCCGTAGCTCGTGGCGCGATTGAAGGAGATCGGATTGAGCTTCTTGGTCTGTTCGCCCATGACCGGATCGTCGACGCTCAACTCGATCCGCGCATCCTTGATCTCGCTGCCCGTGGCGCGGTCGAGCAGCGAAATATTGACGTGGTAATAGCCCTTGCCGCTGGGTATCCCGCCGCCCATCGCTCCCTGCTGGTCCTCGGCCAGGCGCTTGACCCGGATCGACTCCGCCGAGACGACGCCCAGATATACGTCCATGCCTTCGACGATCCTGTGGTTGCGGTCTTCGCCCGGGGCCCGGGTCACGGCAGGCACGCCGTTCGGCACGATGCCCTTGTTGAACATGTAGAGCGCCGCGACGCGGATTTCGGAGTCGGTCAGATCGGCCATGCCGCCGCGCGGAGGCATCGCCCCATGCCCCTTGATCGCGGAACGGACCAGGAATTCCGTGCCGTGCGAGAAGCGGGGCGCCCAGGCGGCCAGGTCGCCGATTTTCGGCGCACCGTCGACGCCGCTCTCGTGGCATTTGATGCACTGCGAGTTGACGATCTGTTCGCCGGAGCGCTCGCGAAACGCTGTCGCGACTGCCGCCGGTTCGGTCCAATGGCCGCCGGACTGATTGACCATGTAGGTGATGGCGCGCTTGATGTCCATGTCCCCCAGGCCGGGATTGCCGCCGTGCGGCGGCATTTTCCGCAAGCCCTGCAGCGCGTGCTGACTGAGACTGGTCAGGCCTTGCGCGGCCCTCGGTTTCCAGGCCTGCGCATCGCCGATTTTCGGCGCGCCATTCAGTCCCGCAGCGTGGCAATTGGCGCAAACCGCATCGACCACCTGCTTGCCGCTCAAGCCCTTGTCCTCACCCATCGCCACGGCGGGAATCAACAGGATGGCGGCAAGGACGATTCTTGCCGACAGCTTCTTCGAGATATGCAAATGCGTGGATTTTTTGATTTCGACTGGATTGTTCATCGCAGGTCTCCTTCCTCAAAAAGCGGGAGCTTCAGGAGACACGTCGCGACGCATTGCGCGTCGCCAGCAAAACTTCAACCCGGGCACCTGGTCCCGCCTGCAAAACCATACGGGAATATCCCCATATGTTTTTGATCATAGTACATGCCCGGGCAAGCCGAAATGCCGATCCACGGCCGCTACGGAGACGATCAAATCCGCTGATGCGGATTCATGTTCATGCCGCGCCTGCGGTCTCCTGAGCAAAGCGCTCGAAGCCATCGATCGGCAGCGGCCGGCTGAAGAAATAGCCCTGATAGGCATCGCAGCCGGAACTGGCGAGAAAGTCGCGCTGCGCCGCCGTTTCGACGCCTTCCGCCATCACCGACAGGCCGAGGCTCCGGGCCAGTGCCACGACGGTTCGTGCAATCGCGGCATCGTTCGGGTCCGTGAGCACGTCGCGCACGAACGACTGGTCGATCTTCAACTGATCCAGCGGCAGGCGCTTCAGATAGGACAGCGACGAATAGCCGGTACCGAAGTCGTCGAGCGAGAAGCCCACGCCCGCGGCCTGCAGTGCGGCCATCTTGTCGATGATTTCCTCGACGTTGTGCACCAGCAGGCTTTCGGTCAGTTCCAGCTTCAATCGCAGCGGATCGGCACCGGTGTGCTTGAGCACCGCCAGCACCTGGCTGACGAAATCGGGCCGGTTGATTTGATGCACGCTGACATTGACCGCAATCGTGAGCTGGGCCAACTCCGGCCGGACGGCCCATTTTGCCAATTGGCTGCAGGCCGTTTCAAGCACCCAGTGGCCCAAAGGCAGGATCAGTCCGGTTTCCTCTGCCAGCGGAATGAACTCGGCAGGCGAAACCAGACCGTGTTCCGGATGCTGCCAGCGCACCAGGACTTCGGCACCCGTGACGCGGCCCTGGCCGCCCACCTGAGCCTGGTAGTGGAGCACGAACTGCTTGCCGTCGACGGCCCGCCGCAGGCCTTCCTCCAGCGCCGCGCGCTCCTTGACGACGGACTCCATGGCCGGATCGAAGAAACGGAAGGTGTTGCGGCCGCTTTCCTTGGCCTTGTACATGGCCAGATCGGCCTGCTTCATCAAGTCGTCGATGCTGGGGGGGTGAGCCCCGAACAGGGTGATGCCGATGCTGGCCGTGCTCTGGAAAGCCACATTGTTAAGTTGATACTTGTGGTTGAACGAGGTGAGAATCTTGTCCGCGACCGCTTCGATGCCGGTGGCCGCTTCGCTCTCGCCGGTGCTCAGGTTGGCCAGCATCACCACGAATTCGTCGCCGCCGAGCCGCGCCACGGTGTCGCCGGCGCGCACGCACTGGGTCAGGCGCTGCGCCACCTGCTGCAGCAGCATGTCGCCCATGTCATGACCCAGCGTGTCGTTGAGCTTCTTGAAATTGTCGAGGTCGATGAACAGCAGCGCACCGTGGTTGCCATTGCGGGCGCTGGCGGACAAGGCCTGCTTGAGCCGATCCAGCAACAGCGTGCGGTTGGGCAGGCTGGTCAGCTGGTCGAAGAAGGCCAGTTCCTTGATCTTCTCTTCCGCCTTCTTGCGTTCCGTGATGTCGTAGTGCGTGCCGATGTAATGCGTCACCGCACCGTCGTCGCCTTTCACCGCCGAAATGGTCAGCCATTTTGGATAGACCTCGCCGTTCTTTCGCCGGTCCCAGATTTCTCCCTGCCAGCCTCCGCTGCGGTCGATGGATTGCCACATGGCGCGATAGAACTCCGCATCATGGCGGCCCGACTTGAGCAGCCGCGGCGTTTGGCCCACCAGTTCGTCGGGCGCGTAGCCCGTGCTTGCGGAAAACGCCCGATTGACCCGCAGGATCACGCCGCCGGCGTCGGTGACCACCATGCCTTCCTGCGACTCGAAGGCGGCAGCGGCGATGCGCAGGTCGGCCTCGGCCCGCTTGCGCTCGGTGACGTCGCGGGTGATGGCCAGATGCACCAGCTCGCCGCTGTCCAGCATCGGCACGGCGTGGGTTTCCAGCCAGCGGTGGCCGCCCTTGAAGCCCTGCACTTCAAACATCATCTGCACCGATTCGCCGGCAAGCACCCGCCGGTGCAGGTCTTCAAAGGCCGGCCGGTATTCGGGAGTGACCACCGAAAACATCGAACGCCCCACCACCTGCTGCAGCGAGTCGGCCTCGATCATCGCCAGTCCGGCCGGATTCATCTGCTTCAGGCATCCGGCCGCATCGACGATCTTGATGCATTCCGGCTCGGTTTCGATGATCGCCCGCAAGCGCAATTCGCTCTCCTTCAATGCCGTCTCGCGCTGCCCCAGCGTGACCAGCAGTTGATTGAAGCCGCCGATCAATTCGCCGATTTCATCCTGGCGGACGATCGGCAGGGCCTGCGGCGGCTGGCCTGAGCGCGATTGGCTGGACAGCGCCTGCGCCGCATCGAGCAGCGGCGAAAGTTCCCGGCGCAACATCCACCAGGTCAGACCGCCCGCCAGCAGGGACAGGAACAGTGTGGCGACCAGCATGCGCCGCTGCAGCTCGTTGATCGAGGCAAAGGCTTCGGCCGTCGACAGAATCACGGATGTGTACCAGCCGGCGCTGGGCACCTGCTTGATCGAGACCAGCACTTCCAGCCCGTGCGGATTGACGACCACCGCCGAGCCTTCGTAGCCCTGCATGAAACGGTCGATCCACGGATTGACGCCGTGGGCCGGGAGCACTTCCATGATGCGGGACTTGTCGAAGGCGGCAACGATGGTCCGCGTCTTCGGCGTGATCAGGAATGCCCCGCCGGACTTGCCATAGCTGCTGTCGGTAATCTGGCTCAGGAAATTGGGCAGGCCCAGGTTGATCTCTCCGGCCAGGGCTCCGATGATTTCGCCTTGGGAGTTGCGGATGGGCACGGCCATGTCGAAAACCGGCTGTTGCGCCCGCTTGCCGAAGACGGGCTGGCCGATCATGGACTTGCCCTCTGCCAGGGTTTCGCCCAGATATGCCGGATCGCTGAAATCGACGCCAATCCGTTGCGCCGAGACCGGCACCGCTGCAATCGCCTTGCCGTCCGAATCGATCGCGAATACGCCGCCGTTGAACAGGATTTCAAAAACCGGCTGCTGTGCCAGGCGCGACTGCAGGGCGGCGGGGTCGTTCATCATGGCCGGGCTGATGCCGGCGGCAACGCTTGCCAGCACCTGCAGCCTCAGCTCCAGCTCCTGGTCGATATCGGCTGCGATCAGGGAAACCGCCGCGAACTGCTGTTCGCTCAACTGGCGTTCCAGATCCTTGCGCAACACCCGGCTGGAGTAGAACGCAAGCGACCAGATGCTGGCCAGGAATATGGCCAGGGTGAACAGCGTCACCCTCGTCTTTAGCGATCTCCAGTGCAAGCCAGCGAAATTCAAGCCCGATACCCCAGTTGAAACGGTCAGGCGGTTCGTCCGCCTTGGGCGAAGTATCGCATTTTGGCCCGGATCAAAACGTCTTGCCCGGGGCTCGTCGCGCCGGATCGAGCGTGGCTCTGCGCGGCGGCGCTGCAACAGCTTGTTCGGCCGGAATGCGAACTCCGGCCTCAGTCCGTCACAGCATCTCGACCACCCATTGCGTCACGGTGCCGGTGGCATGGGCGCATTGCTTGCCGCGGGCTTCGTCGAAGGCCCGGTATTCCGCGGCGTTCCACATGTCGAAAGTGCGGCCGGTGAATTGCAGTTGCAGTTCGCGGCAGGTGACGCCGCCGAATTCCTGGCGGAAGCGCTCGGTGAGTTCCCTGGCTTTTTTGAAGTTGTTGATGTAGCGGCCGCGGTCGAGCTTGTCGCGGTCGCGCCCGAACTTTGCGCTCAAGGCCAGCAGGCCGCCGCTAAGGGCGCCGCAGACGCCTTCGCCGAGCAGGCCGCCGCCGCCGGAGAGGCCGTGGCTGGCCTTGATCGTCTGATCGTCGATGATGCCGACGGTTTCCTGCACCGTGGCCAGCACGCATTGCGGGCAGCAGCCGTAGTCGAGTTCGTACTGCTGGGCTTTGGCGTAGGCTTGTTCGCCGAGCGATAGCGCATCCCGTTCCATGGTGGTCTCCATAGTATTAGTGTTAGCTAATATACTCCTGAGGCAGCGCTCAATCCAGCCGGGATGTGCAATCAGCAGGAGGATTATTCGATGAATCAGGAAACACGCTGGAACACGCGGTACCGGGATGCCGGTGACGATTATCTGTTCGGGACCGAGCCCAACCGCTTCCTGGCGCATCGGGCCGCGCTGCTGGGCAACGGCCGCACCGCGCTGTCGGTTGCCGACGGCGAGGGGCGCAACTCGGTGTGGCTGGCGGAACAGGGCCTGGAGGTGACCGCCGTGGAAATTTCACCCATCGCGGTCGAGAAGGCCCGGCACCTCGCTGCCGGGCGCAATCAGGCGATCCGCTTCCTGCTGGCCGACATGCTGGCGCCGGACTGGCCGCCGGCGGAGCTGCACAACGCTTTCGACTGGGTGATCGGCATTTTCATCCAGTTCGTCGGCGCCGCCGAGCGGACGCGGCAAATCTCAGCCATGAAGCGGTTGGCGCGGCCGGGCGGACGCATCCTGCTGCAAGGCTATACGCCGCAGCAACTGGTTTATGCGACCGGTGGGCCGTCCGTGCTGGAGAATCTCTACACCCGGGAAATCCTGCTTGATGCCTTTGCCGACTGGGAAATCGAGGAACTGGTCGACTATGAGGACGACATCGCCGAGGGAATCGGGCACAAGGGGCGCTCGGCCCTGATCGGCCTCGTTGCACGCAAGCCATGATCCGCCTGCTTGGCCTCGCGGCGCGCCTCAGCGCGTCGCTCGCCGTAGCGTCAGCGTCGACTTTTGGTCGTTGCGGGCTGGCGTCAGCGCCGCACGATCGGCGACCGGACTGACCCCGATATGCCCCAGGCGCCGCAGGCGCCCGCCGCTCATCGCGGAATGCAGCGGCGGGGAGTTGGCTGCCTGGTCGACCCGCAGCGCGTAGCCGATGGCGACGCCGAGCACATAGTTTGCCTCGGTCGCCGCGGCAACGCCTGACACCGCTTCACCGCCGTGCGGTGCGGGCTCGTCCCTGGCTTTCAGCAGCGTCGAGATGGCGGGCCAGCACTGGTCGAACAACTGCTTGCTCATTTGGAACATGGCAACCTCCATGCATTCGTTGGGATTCCCAGGCGGCCGCAAGACCGGCCGCCTGGGCTGACGCGCCGCCTCAGAAGCGGCCGTTGCCGCGCCCCGGTGCGGGACCCTTGCCGTTCCCCATACCGAGCGAGGCGCTACCGACGATCGACGACGCGCCGCTGGCCTGGATCACCGGTGCGCGTGAGTGGGACTGCGCCTGCACCTGCCCGCGCGTCTGGACCTCCGTGCGCGTCTGCGCCACGCTCGAATATCCCGGCGCACGTCCGTGCACCATGCTGCCGTCGCCGGAGACGATGGCGCCCCCGCCGTAGCCGAGTCGCGCGCTGCTGCTGCCTTGCGTCCTGGTCGTCGCGCTCGTTCCGGCGGTCGCGCTGGTCCCGGTCCCGCTCGACCCGCTAGTCGCAGCAGTCCCGGAGGTTTCAGTCGCGGAAGTTCCGGTCCCCGATACCCCGGATGTCGTCAGTGGACGATTGCCGGGGCTCACCGACAGCTCATGGGCGATCTGTCCCCAGCCCATGCCCTGGCTGCGCAACTGCAGGACGCCGGGCACTTCGACGGTCTGGGTGGCACCGCTGCTGTCGATGCGGGTCACCGTGCCGCCGTTCAGCGCGATCTGCAACTGCTCGGGCGTCGGCTCGGTGATGCCCTGGGCGGCCAGTTGGCGCTGGGCCAGCGACAAGGCCTGGGTGATGTTGCCGTAGCCCATCGGCCGCGTCGTCGGGGTGAAGCTGATGCCGGTGGTCGAGTCCGGTGCGCTCAGCGTGATCTCGGTGCCGCTGCGCAGCCCTGCGACCAGGCTCGCGGCGTTTTCCGGCGAGCCGGCAAGGCTCTCGAAGCGGCTGGCGATCCGGCTGGCCGGCATGGCGGCGGTTGCCACGACAGGGTCGGCGGAGCCGCTGGTGCTGGTGGTGGTGGTGGTGGTCGTACCCGTGACCGCGTCTGCCGCATATGCGGAGCTCAAGGCAAAGTAGGCGGCGCTGACTGCCAGCAGCCGCATGGCGTTTTTGTTCATCTCTTCACTCTCCTCATCCATTGATCATGCGTTTTTCGGTTTGCAGAACTATTTCCAGCGATGTGGCGCTGTCGTAAAACAAGCCTTGCCTCGTCACCGAGCGCATGCGCGTCGAGTTGGGGCTGAGTATTTCCAGGGTGATTTCGATCTCGCGGTCCGCGGCCTTGGCGATGATGATTTCCTCGCTCGCCACGCGCTTGCTGGAAATCACCTTGATGCCCATGCGGGTCAGGGCGGCCAGCGTGGCCTGCTTGACCTCGACCACCGGCGCCGTGAAGGTCCGGTAGGCGCGGCCGTTGAGGGTCTGCGCGACGCCGGTCGACGCGCCGACGCCGAAGGCGGTGATGGCCATGGCCTCGCAGCCGCCCAGCAGCAGGACGGCGCCGCAGATCGTGGCGAGGCGGGCGAGCTTGCCGTGCTGCGGCAGTGTCGCGGCGTGCATGGTGCTCATTGGACTACCCTCCCTCCAGCCCCCTCGCCCAGCGAGGGGGTGACAATGGTTCGCCGCGGCGCGGCTCCGTGTGCTGACTGGCGCCCCTTCGGGCGGCCGTGCGGGGCGCTCACGAGCGGGCCACCACGGCGTTGCCGACGATCTGCACCTGGCTGCCCACCGCGACGCTGGGCGCTTCGGTTTGATAGATCGTGCGCAGGCTGCCGTTCTCCATGCGCACCACGATCTTGTAGGACGAGGTGCGACGCGTGTTCTGCTCGATCTTGTTGCCCAGGTAGGCGCCGCCCGCGCCGCCGGCGATGGTCATCACGGTGCGGCCGTCGCCGCGCCCGATCTGGTTGCCCAGCAGGGCGCCGGTCAGACCGCCGGCAACGGCGCCGACGCCGCTGGTTTTCGCCGGAGTCTCGACCAGATTGATCGATTCGACGGTGCCGCAACCCACGCAGGCGGCCGCGCCGGCACGCGCTTTCGGCGCGGAGGAGGGCACCGAGGATTGCGCGAGTTTTCCTGCCGGCGCGGCTTTGGCCGTCGCGGCCGCTTGCGGATTGGAATGGGCCGAGGGCATGACACCGGTCAGGGCGGCGATGCCGATCAGGCTGAACAGTGTGACGGAAATCGCGGCGATGACCAGCGCCGGATACAGCAGCCTGGGACGCGCGGGTCGTGTTTCGACGTTGCGGCCCATGGGCTCAATGGTCGTGGTGTTCATGGCTACTTCATCTCCTTGCCGATCTGGTGGCCGATATAGGCGCCGCCGGCGGCGCCGCCGACCGTGCCGACCGTGCTGCCGCTGGTGAGCGATGAGCCGACCACGCCACCGATGATCGCGCCGCTCACCATGCCGATATCCTGCTTGCTCGGATTGCTGTTGCAGGCGGCCAGCCACGGCAGCATGACCATGAGAGCCACCCGCGCAGTCGATTGGACCTTCATTGCTCGTCTCCTTTGTTTGCAGCATCGGAATCAATGCTTCACCTAGCCTTCGCAACCGCCGTGCCAGGGAGGAGAACATAAAATAATCAGTGGCTTAGGATAGTTTCAGACGAATCGAACGTGGCCGGACCTGTCGCCGGATGGCGACGGTATCCCGGGGTTCGGGAGCAACTGCCTGAATGTGCTGGTTTATTGCTGTCGCCGAATGGCGACGCTGGAGCCTGTCTGGCTCACTTGAACAGCGCGGGATCGAGGGCGTGGCGCTGCAGCAGCTTGTAGAAGTCGGTACGGTTGCGCCGCGCCAGTTTGGCGGCCTGCGTGACATTGCCGCCGGTCATCTTGAGCAGGCGGATCAGGTAGTCGGATTCGAAGCTGCGGCGCGCCTCGTCGAAAGGCACGATCTCGCCCAGTTCGCTGATCGTCTTCTGCACCAGCGCCAGCGTCACGATCGGGCCGGTGGTCAGTGCCACGGCCTGCTCGACCACGTTCAACAACTGGCGCACATTGCCCGGCCAACTGGCGCGGATCAGCAAATCCATGGCCTCCGGGGCGAAGCCGTTGATCTCCTTGCGATAACGCTGGGCCAGTTTGCGCAGGAAATGGTTGGCCAGCACGGGGATGTCGTCGCGCCGCTCGGCCAGGTCGGGAATCGACAGCGAGACCACGTTGAGCCGGTAGTAGAGATCGCTGCGGAAGCGTCCCGCGCTCATTTCCTCTTCGAGGTCGCGGTGCGTGGCGCTGATGATGCGGACGTCGATCGGCGTGCTGCTGGTGGCGCCGACGGGACGCACCTGGCGCTCCTCGAGGACGCGCAGCAGCTTGACCTGCAGCGGCAGCGGCATGTCGCCGATTTCGTCGAGGAACAGGGTGCCGCCCTGCGCGGCGCGGATCAGGCCGGGATGGTCCTTGACGGCGCCGGTGAAGGCCCCCCGCGTGTAGCCGAAGAGTTCCGATTCGAGCAGGTTCTCGGGAATCGCGCCGCAATTGACGGCGATGAAGGGGCACTCGTGGCGCGCACTGGCAAGGTGGATGGCCTGCGCCAGCATTTCCTTGCCCGAGCCCGAGGCGCCGCGCAGCAACACGCTGGCGTCGCCCGCAGCGACCAGCTTGGCCTGCGCCAGCAGGTCCGTCATGACCATGTTGCGCGTGATGATATGGGCATGCCAGGCCTCGACGTCGGGATTGCTGCCGGGTGCTGCGGGCGACAGTTGCATGGCCCTGGCCACTTGGTCCAGCAGCACCTTGGCTTCGTAGGGCTTGGCCAGATAGCCGAAGACGCCGCGATGGGTTGCCGCCACGGCCTCCGGAATCGTGCCGTGGGCTGTCAGGATGATCACCGGCAGGGTCGGATAGTTCGCCCGCACCGCGCCGAACAGCGCGTTGCCGTCCATGCCGGGCATGCGCATGTCGGTGATCACCAGTTGCGGCCGGTCCGCGGCGAGCTTGGCCAGCGCCTCGGGGCCGCTCGATGCCGTGGTGACGGCATATCCCGCGGCTTCGAGACGGATCGCGATCAGGCGCAGCAGATCGGCGTCGTCGTCGACCAGCAGGATCTTGCCCAGGCTGTCGCTCATTTCGCTTTGCCCTTCGGTTTGTCGCGGGGCAGCAGGCTCTTTTCGATGTCTTTGAGGGCTTCCAACTTTTGCTCCAGTTCTTCGGCCCGCCGCTGTTCTTCGCGGGCTTTTTGCGCCAGGGAATGGCTGCCGTCTTCGAGGCGGCGGTGCTCCGCCAGGTTTGCACGCATTAATGATGCCAGGGCGTGCAATTCGCTGTTGCGGCCTTCGCCCGGTCGTGCCAGCGGATCGAGCAATTGCTGGGCGCGGCGGTGATCCGCCGCCGTGGCGGCGGGTGCGGCCAGCACTATGGCATATTGCAGCAGGCGGAAATCGGTTTTTTCGGCGGTCCAGGCCAGGCGCACGCGCTCGGTTTCCTCGGCAAGCTGCTTGCCGGCAAGGTTGCGGGCATACAGCGCGTAGTGCAGCAGCGATGCCGCATCGCCGCTCGGACGCGGCCCCTGCGGGTCGAGCCAATAGGCGTCGGCGGGTGGCTTGAACAATGCACAACTGCTGAGCCCCGCCGCCAGGGAAAGCGCGCAAAGCACCATCGTGATCCGGCGCAGGGCGCTCATGGCGTACCCAACGGCAGCGTCACCGTGAAGCATCCCTGTCCTTCGCCCACCGCGATGTCGCCGCCCAGGGCCAGGACGTGATCGCGTGCGATGGACAGGCCGAGGCCGCTGCCGCTTACCGTACCGGCGGCATCTGCGCTGCCGCGGTAGAAAGGTTCGAAAATCCGTTCGCGTTCCGCCGGCGCCACGCCCGGTCCTTCATCGCGCACTTCCAGCACTGCCCATCCTTCTTCCATTCTTGCGCTGACGACGATCTTGCCGTCGTCGGGGGAATATTTGACGGCGTTCGACAGCAGGTTGTCGAGCACCACGCGCAGTCGTTCGGGATCGGTTTGCATCGCAAAATCCTCCGTTTCCAGGCTCACGCCTATGCGCCGCGACGAACAGGCCAGTTTTTGCCGCTCGACGATCGCAGAGATGATCTGCGCGGGTTTCACCGTCTGCAGCTTGACCGATGTCAGGTGGAACTCGGCCTCGCCATGGCGCAACAGGGTTTCGATCAGGCGCTGCAGTTCGACGCTGTTCTGCTGGAGTATATGCACGATCTCGCGCTGCCGTTCGGAAAGGCTGCCTGCCACTTCTTCGGCCAGCAGTTCCGAGCCCTCGCGCAGGACCGTCAGCGGCGTTTTCAGTTCGTGCGAGACATGGCGCAGGAAGCGGCTCTTCTGTTCCTCGAGCTGGATCAGGCGCAGGCGCAGCCAGTCGAGCTGGCGGCCCAGTTGCTCCAGGTCTTCCGGCCCGGTGACTTCGATACGGGTGTCGAGACGACGCTCGCCGAGGTCGCGTATGCCCTGGTTCAGCTCGGTGATCGGCCGCGCCAGCAGGTAGGTGAAGCCCGCCACGACGAAGACCGCCAGCGGCAGCAGCACCAGCAGCTGGGTGCGCGCCTGCGACTCGGTTTGCGCCGCGAGGTCGCGCAGGGATTCGGCTTCGCGATCGATCAGCGTGCTCGAACCCACCAGCAGGATGCGCGTCGCCGTGGAGATCTCGGCATAGCGGCGGGCAGTCGCCGTGGCCTCGGCCGGCGCCGCCTGGTTGCGCGTCAGCGCTTCGTGGAGCGCGAATTCCTGCTGCAGCAGATCGTCGAGGTTCTTGCGTATATCCGCCTCAAGCGGCATTTCGGTCAGCTTCGCCGCGGCTTCGCGAAATTTCGCGTGCAGGTTTTCGTAGCCCTGCCATAGCGCCGGAT
Source organism: Rhodocyclales bacterium (assembly GCA_016192435.1). Taxonomy (GTDB): domain Bacteria; phylum Pseudomonadota; class Gammaproteobacteria; order Burkholderiales; family Rhodocyclaceae; genus Sulfuritalea. The sequence continues at coordinate 39,079 of JACPUD010000029.1, forward strand.
CGCGCAGAACGGCGCTTTGTTGCGCAGAGCGCTCCAGGGAGGCGGCGGTATCGTTCAACTCGCGGCTGGCATGGGCAATGCGCGCCGCGTCGTATACCGCGCGCTGGCTTTGCGCCGCCAGTTTCTCGATGGCCAGGATGTTGCCGAGCAAGCCGACCAGGAGCGGCAGCACCGCCAGCATGAAGCCGACAAACAACAGCTTGAAGAATGATTTCGGATAGCGAATCTGCATGATTTCCGTCTGGCGACCGGGGTTTTGCTTTCATGGGCAGCGTCGATGCGGAACCAGTCGGGCGTATGGACGCCGCAAGCGCATGCCGCGACCGGACTGCCACGGTCGCTACCCAGTGCGCTACTTTACCTTTTCGTCGACGCAGCCGGTGCCGCGGGTGGCGAACCGGTCAAGCGCCGGCGCCGGAGTCTATACCGGCTCGGCGATGCTTTGCGATGGCGGGAGAGGGGGCGGGGCTGCGCAACGGACGGCGCAGCCCCGCAGGGCGCCCGCGGCGCCTGTCTTGACGACTTAGATGCCGAGAATTTTCATCGCCTTGGCGAGCGTATCCACGGATTCCTGGTGCTTGCCGGCCTTGTGCAGGGCTTCGCCGTCGGTGCGCAGTTTTTTCACTTCGCTCATCTGCTCGGCGGAAAGCATCGGCTTCTTGTCGAGTGCTGCGTCGATTTTCTTCATGTCGGCCGGGCAGTGAAAGGCCAGGGCGGCGCCGGAAAAAGCCATCAATGCCATTAGGGTCATCCATTTTTTCATCATGGTCTCCTTGGGGTGATTGAGTTGCTCCGACCGCTGCGGCAGCGGCAGGTTCAAAAAGGATAGAACGCGTTTCGGCAATGTCAAAACCACGTTGCATGCCGCGGCGCGGTGTGCGGGACAAGAGTTGGCGCTGGCGGTACGGCGGTTTGCGTCGCGCCTACCCGGATGTCCTGGCCTCAGTCGCCGCCCTGCAGCCGGGCCGCAACTTCGCGCTGCTGGCCCTGCCGCATCACGGTCAGGCGCACCGTGTCGCCGACGCGCTGGTCGTCGAGCAGGGCGGCGAGCTTGTCCATGCCGTCGACGCCCTTGCCATTCACGGCGAGGATGACGTCGCCGGGAATCACTTCGCCGCCGCGCACCGTGACGCCCTGCAGACCGGCCGCGGCGGCGGCGGAACCCGGCGCGACCTTGAGGATCACCACGCCGCGCAGGTCCAGCAGCGTCAGCAGGCGCTGGTTGAGGCGTTCGTCGGCCTCGATGCCCAATGTCGGCCGCGCATATTTGCCGTGGCGGATCAACTGCGGCACCACGCGATTGACGGTGTCGACCGGTACCGCGAAGCCGATGCCGGCGCTGGCGCCGCTCGGGCTGTAGATCGCGGTGTTGATGCCGATCAGGCGGCCGGCGGAATCGAGCAACGGCCCGCCCGAGTTGCCGGGGTTGATCGCGGCATCGGTCTGGATCAGGTGGTTGATGCTGGCGCCGCGCTCGCCCGCGAGCGAACGGTCGAGCGCCGAGACGATGCCGCGGGTCAGGGTCCAGTCGAGGCCGAAGGGGTTGCCGATGGCGAATACCTTCTGCCCGACGCGCAGGTCGCGGCTGCTGCCGACCGGCACCGGTTCCGGCTTGCGAAAGCCGGTGTCGATGCGCAGCACGGCAATGTCGTGGCGCGGGCTGGTGCCGACCAGGCGCGCCCTGTAGCTGCTGCCGTCGGCAAGCTTGACCGTGGCTTCGCTGGCGCCGTCGATGACGTGGTGATTGGTGACGACATGGCCGGCCTCGTCCCAGATGAAGCCGGAACCGCTGCCGCTCGGCACCGAGAAGACGTTGCGGGTCCAGAAGTCCTGCACCCGTTCGCGGGTGGAGATGAACACCACCGAGTCGCGCGCGCGTTCGAACAGCGCTATGGTGGCCTTTTCGTCGGCCGCCAGTTCGCCGCGCGGCGCCACCGGGCGCGGTTGGGTCGCGGCGGGTCTGTCGGCCAGCGCCGGCACCAGCAACAGCGCGCCGGCGATGGCGAGCAGCAGAACCATGAAGTTGCGCAGGCGGCGCCAAGTCCTGGCGGCGCCATAGGGGAATCGGGCAGCGAAGCGGCGGGTCATGGGCTGGGTTTCTCCACGAAAGCGGCAGGCATCTGGGCACAACGGCCTGCCTTGTCGTCCATGTGGGATTGCCCGGCGCAAGTTCAAGTCCGGCGATGGCCGGCCGACCCGGCAAGCCAGGCACCAAACAGGTGCGGCGGACGGCCGGCCGACCCGCCGGAAGTCCGCATCGGCACTGGAATGGCGGCGTTTCACGTACCGTGGCACACTTTCACCCAAAATGGATGTAAATCGTCCTTGTCGATTCGTGCCTGAACAAGTATGTTGAATACCGTAAATGAATTAACCCAGCGGTCTACACGCCATGTCATTCGAAAAACTCCGGGCCGCATCCGCCAATCGCCGAACCTTGCTGCCATTCATCCGCTCGCTGCCCGATCATGACATCCTGGTTGCGATCGGGGCCGCCGACGAAGATTGCGCACCGCTCGGTTTCAAGCAACTGGTGCTGCTCGAACTGGCGCCGCCGACCACGCTGCAGCGCCGACTCAACGTTCTGGTCGGCAACCGGACGATACGGCGGTCGACGCTGCGCGACGATGGCAGGCGCGTCAGTTATTCGCTGACACCGAAGACGATGGCGGCCTTCCGCAAATACTTCCTGAAATTGCGTTTCTGAACGCAAGTACGCGACCGACAGGACGAACTGTGGGCTACGAACTCATCTGGGAACCACGCGGTGTCCTCAAGCGCTTCTTTGGTCCGGTCACCGACGCCGACGTCACCGCTTCGGTCGTGCAAACCCACGGCGACGAGCGCTTCGACTCATTGCGCTACATCATCAACAATTACCTGGACGCTACCGAGTGTTCGGTGTCGCCCGCGTCGGTCGAGGAACTTGTGGCCATCGAGCACGCCGCATCGATCAGCAATGCGCGCATCAGGATTGCGCTGGTGGCCGCGGCGGCAGACTTCATCGAGTTGGCAGGGCAATATGCCGGTTCGCCGCTGAAAACCTATCCGACCCGGATTTTTTCGTCGCTGGACGACGCGCGGATCTGGCTCGACGCCTGAGCGGCGAGCAGGCAGTTCTTCGCCGCGCCTATCCGGCCAGCCCGTCGTAGCAGAGCTTCGCTCCCGCCGCCAGCAAAGTCCACGCCGTCACCAGATTGAAGCCGCGCATGTCGACGGCATGGAGCAGGCGGTAGCCGATGAAGTAGCCGAGCGGAATCGCCGGCGCCAACAGCAGCGAAACGCCGAGCTTGGACAGATCGAGCAGGCCGAGCTGGGCATAGGGGCCGAGCTTGGAAAAATTCACCACCGAAAAGAAGATCACCGTGGTGCCGACCAGGCGCATCTTGTCCATGTTCTGCGGCATCAGGTATTGCATGATCGGTGGGCCGCCGGCATGCGAGACGAAGCTGGTGAAGCCGGACAGCGCGCTCCAGAAAATTCCCGGGCCGAGAGTTGGCGCTGACGGCACGGCGCTATCGACGTCGCGTGCGGCGCGGAAGCGGTCGAAAGCGAAGGCCAGCGCCTCGATGCCGATCAGCAGCTTGATCCAGCGCGCGTCGACCTGGCCGAAGGTGAGCCAGCCCAGCGCGATGCCGAGCATGGCGCCGGGCAGGATGATGCGCAGGTTGGCGGCGTCGGCGCGGCCGCGGAACACCACCAGGCCAATGGCATCGAGCGCGAGCAGGATCGGCAGCATCACCGCGGCGGCGAAGGGCGGCGCCACCACCAGCGCCATCAGCGGCACGGCGAGGCTGCCCGCCGCGCCGCCGAAGCCGGCCTTGGACATGCCGATCAGCACCGTGGCGGCAGGGGCCAGCAGCCAGAAGGCAAGCGGCAGGGTGGTGGCGTGGTCGAACATTCGTAGTGTGACGGCTGCCTTTCGGGCGGGGCGCACACTCTACCGGAAGCGCAGCGAATCGGCGGGTCCGGCGTCCTCGAAAACCTTTACCCCCGGGAGATCCGGGTCGGCCTGGTGGCGCGAACGCCGGAATACAGCCCCGCGCGCCGTGTCCTCAGCGCCGACTGCTGGATGCGGTTATTCGCTTGCCCACCGGAAATCGATTGTCTTGAGTGTTGTCGTGCCAACCGAAAGCGGCTGCTTTATCGCCTGGCCCGCCAAGGTGGCGACGATTTGATAAGCACCCGCCGGCAATTTCGTCAAAAACCATGGCCCGTCGGACGTGGCATCCAGAACCGTTCTACCCGTCGCATCAGCAATGGTGACTCTGACATCGCTTACGTAGGCGCCGGACTTCAAAGCGAACACGAGTTTGACATTGAAGTCCCTGGCGAGCGAATTGAGCCGGTCGATTGAATCCGTGCCGACTCCTCCTGACACATAAGACACGCCGCCGACGTGCTTGACGATTGCGTCGCCGTCAGCGCTGGCGGCGAAAACCGGTGCTGCCGAGGCGAACAGAATGAGCGCAAAGCCATACGCCAGAAATTTGCTCGCCCTATCCAAAATAGGTTTCATGTCGTGATGCTCCAAGGTCAATTTGATCGGGATTGATTCCTTGCACATTCTTTGTGCGCTTGCCCATCTTCATTCAAGGTCATCGCAGGCCACGTTTGGCTCAGTGGGCCTGCAGCCAGTCGAGCGTCTGCATATCCCCGTCAAAAGGGAAGTGCCTCAATGCGGCCGACGTAAAGTGTTGGCCGAGCGATTCCGCCATGTCGGCGCTCTGACTGTCCGTCACGATGGCAACACGTTCGACCCGCTGGTGGTGCTCGCGGACAAAGTGCATATGCGCGGTGAATCCCCCGAAGTTCTCCCATCCGGGAAATCCTTTGGTATGGATCAACACCCCCTGAAGTTTGGCGTGGTCGGCCAGATAGGCATCGACAGCAGCACCGA